>NZ_JAMOIT010000050.1:0-654 GCF_023656375.1 Paenarthrobacter sp. TYUT067 | reverse complement strand
CGATTCCTGCGGTGGTGGGTTTGTCGTTGACCAGGTTGAACGAGCCGTTGTTGTATTTGAAGCCGTGGTTGCTGGTGACGGTCTGGGATGAGGAGAACACCACCTCGGCGTTTCCGTCCAGGGAGAAGTTCGCGTTCATGGTCGCGTTGCTGGTCACTACTACCGGGACCGGGCCGGCCATGAACGTGAACGCGGAGTTCAGTTCGCCCAGTTTGGCGGTGACCTGGCCTTTCAGTGATCCCTGGGCCGTGAGGGAGTGTTCGGCTTTGATGGAGGGGGTGATGACCACGGAGACTTCCTTCAGGCTCAGGAAGGCGGTCTCCAGTGTCATTTTCGCTGTGGCTTTGGCCGTGACGGAGGACTTCAGGGTCACCGCCCCGTCACCGGTCAAGGGCGCGTCGGGTTTGCCGAACTCGCCCTTGACGGTCCTGCTCAGGACCATGGATTTGTTGAACACTTCCGCTGAGGTCGCCGCGTAGGGCCGGGCCATGTCCGGTGTGGTTGCGGGGCCGGTTCTGGTTGAGGTGGGGGCCGTGTCAGGTTCAACCACGACGTCGGGCGCGGGGATGAACTCGGAGCTCACCGGGGTGCCGGTCACTTCGAGCAAACCTCCCGTGGAGACCACGGCCTCGGGCACGGTGGCGGGTTTGGTTT
>NZ_JAMOIT010000009.1:0-177855 GCF_023656375.1 Paenarthrobacter sp. TYUT067 | reverse complement strand
TGTGGGAGAGTAGGACACCGCCGGACAACCATTCACGGAGGAGCCCCGACCACACGGTCGGGGCTCCCCGCATTTAACAACCAAGCCACCCACGAACACGGCCGGGAACGCAGCCGCGACTGACGGTTGAAGAACCCCCAGTCGCGGCTGACATACCGACGGGTTAGCGCCAGAATGCGCTGAGCGGGCCGGCCAAGGCTTTGCCCTGATCGAAGCCGGCCTGGGCAGCTGCCTGCCGGAGCGAGAGATCCATCGCGTTGACGCCGAACAGGTGCTCAGCCCCGCTGTCAGGGAAGAGCGTTTCAACCCGGCTGCCGCTGCGGCGGAGTTCATCTACTTGTGCGGATAAGTGCATGCCCCATTCCAGGGGAGTCCGTGTCCTCCCTCCAAAGGGTGACAGCACCAGCACACGGCTGTATCCGGCCCCGAGGTCGGCGTTATCGGCATTGGACCGGTAACCGCCGTCGATATAGCGCTTGCTGCCGATGCCATAAGCGAACCCACTGGCACAGCTGGCGGCCACAGCGTCAACCAACTCCACTCCGCTATGGCGGTCGAACACCACGGGTTCCCCGGTGCGGGCGTCAACGGCCGTGAGGAGCATTAATCGTTCCGGCCATTCCTGATGGGGTAGTCGGGCAGCAACGGTTTGGCGCCAGCGTGCACTGGGGCCTTCCATCGCTTCGGCCATGTCCAGAGCCGCGGCACCCATGCGGCGTCTCATATCGGCCATGTCCGTGGAGTCCTCCAGGATTTTGGCGGTTCGTTCCATATGGTCGGTCACAGCCCGAGCTCCGTTCCTCCCGCCGGCGTGCTTGGCAGGCGCGGATTCGGCGCCAGGGATCACTCCGGGCACCGCCGCGGGCTTCGGAGGGGCCGCGGCAAGGACGGCATCAAAGAGCTCGGGTGGAGTTGCCCCCACCAACTGGGCCGCCGCCGTCGAACCGGCCGACGTGCCAACGGTGAGGTCCGGAGCGGTTACGTCCAAGCCGGCGTCGAAAAGTCCAGCGACGACGCCGATAAGCCATGCGTTGCCTGTGGACCCGCCGCCACCGAGGATCAGCGCCCGCTCTCCGGCGGGCACTCTTTGTGAGGCGTCAATAGCCGGGTGAGGCTGGTGAAACACCAGCTGATCGGAATCCTGCCGATAGGACGGTGCAGGGACGTTTAAAGAAGAAGGAGTCGTGTTCATGGGAGGCGCCTTTCGCGAATTGCCTGTTCGGCGCTCCCAGTGGCGACTAACTCAGTCGCGGGATCATGGACAGGGGAGCGCCCAGTGTGGATACTGCGTTCATGGGTCTCACCTCCTGTCGAAAAGCACGATCACGGGAAAGCTATCACTCCGCTGAATCGTGCGCAATCGCCGCGGGCGACCGCCGGTAGAGTCCAGGGATGAGTCTCACGCGAAACCTGGACATTGCATCAGCGGGCGGAGACGCCGCTCAGTTCCTCCTGCGTCCGCTGGAAATTTCTGACGCGTCCTCCCTGGCCGCTGCCTACCGGCGGAACCGTGAGCACCTGGCACCCTGGGAACCAGCCCGGGATGACGAGTTCTTCAGTACCGCGGGTCAGACGGCGGTATTAAAGGGCAAGCTGGACCTCTATGAACAAGGCACGGAGGTGCCTTGGGTTTTGACCGCTGGGCAGAAAATATTGGGGATGATCACCCTCTCCGGTATTGTCCGCGGGCCCTTCTTGAATGCCAACCTCGGCTACTGGGTGGATGAGTTGTGCACCGGCAAGGGCGTAGCGTCCGGTGCGGTAGCCGCCGTCGTGAGTATGGCTGCTGACGAACTCGGCCTCCTTCGCATTCAGGCCGCTACGCTGGCGCACAACGCAGCCTCCCAAGCGGTGCTGAAACGGTCCGGCTTCGAGCGAATTGGGGTGGCACCGTCCTACCTCCAAATCGCCGGTGAGTGGCAGGACCATGTGTTGTTCCAACGCATTTTGTTCTAGTTGCGGAGGCCAGCGGAGTGCCTGCTTGCGCCTGACGCCAAAGCCGTAGGGTACGCCAAGGGCGTAAAGCACCCCTAAAAACCCCGAAATTCCGGTGATTTTGGTCAAAAAGGCGCGGAAACACGCGGAATTTGCTGGCCATGCCAGCCCAAGCTGGTAAGTTTTCGAACAGTGGCTTGCTCGCATTCCGCTTGAAAGCTCAAAAACGTATGAGTCCAGGAGGACGTAAATGGCTAAGAACCGTAGTGAACTCGTTGCAGAGGTAGCAGGCAAGGCTGGCACCAGCCAGGCAGCAGTCAACTCCGTGCTCGATGCACTGTTCGAAGTTTTCGAGACTTCTGTCGCCGCTGGCGAAAAGATCACCATCCCGGGCTGGCTCGCAGTTGAGCGCACCGACCGTGCAGCTCGCACCGGCCGCAACCCGCAGACCGGCGAAACCATCCAGATCGCAGCCGGCCACAGCGTCAAGCTGACCGCTGGCTCCAAGCTGAAGGCAGCTGTCGCCAAGAAGAAGTAATTACTCTTCGGCGAAAGCCTTGAAGGGACGGCAACCGCGAGGTTGCCGTCCCTTCTGCTTTGAGTTAATCCACATAGCGCCTTCCCGATTCGCAGCCCGGCGGCAGGTAGCGGACAATGGATAAGTGCCATCAGCAAGAAGCTCCGCTACTGCCCCTTCGCCTGCTCCCAAACCGGGAGCGCGGGGAGGCACTGCTGCCGCGGGCATTTCCTTGCCGTGGCAACTGGCCGGTCTGGCGGTGCTGTTCCTGGCACTCGCAGCGGCCCTCATCTTCTCCGGCGCCTCAGCTGCGCGGCAGGTTTCCGATCCCGGTGGATTGGTCCGGTGGGGCCTCCCCATCGCAAAAGCCGTCCACAACGTGTCAGTAGCAACGGTAGTTGGCGGCCTGATCTTTGCTGTGGGCATCCTGCCTAAGAACATCGGCGGATCCCGGTCCCGTGAAAAGGACCTTGACGCCCCCGAACATCCGGCCTTCGCTCGGGCCTTGGCCGTTGCGGCGGCAGCAGGCGCAGCCTGGACATTATCCGCAGTGGCGGTCCTTGTCCTGACGTACGCAGATGTCGCAGGACAGGGGCTCTCCGGGGACGCGGAGTTCACACGTTCCTTGGTCTACTTCATGACAGACATCGAGACCGGCAAGGCCTGGCTCGCGGTCACCATCATTGCCGCCGTTGTCACCACTGCGTTGTTCGGCGTGAGATCGCTGACAGGCCTGGCGTTCACGCTCCTGTTGGCCCTGATCGGCCTGATTCCTACCGCCCTGATTGGCCACTCCTCCAGCTCCAGCGACCATGAAGGCGCCATTAACTCCCTGGGCCTCCACCTGGTGGGTGTGTCCACCTGGGTTGGCGGCATCATCATGCTGGCGGTCCTCTCCGGCATTCTCACGGGTTCCCGGAGCAAGGGAACACCGGACATCACCGAGCAAACGCTGCGTCGCTTCTCGTCGCTGGCCGGTTTCGCCTTCGTCCTGGTGTTCGCTTCCGGTGTCATCAACGCAGCCATACGCGTGACAAACCCCGCCGACCTTTTCGGCTCCGCCTATGGCCAGCTCATTATCGCCAAGTCCCTAGCCACCCTGGTGCTGGGTGGTATCGGCTTCATGCACCGCCAGTGGGTTATCCCGCAGCTTGGGAAGAGCGGTTCCCTGTCCGCCCGCCGGGTGCTGTGGCAGCTGGTTTTGGTGGAGTTGCTGGTGATGGGCGCGACGTCGGGACTCGCCGTTGCGCTCGGACGCTCAGCGCCGCCGCAGCCCACCACCTACGCACCCGACGCTTCGCCGTCGTTCATCCTTTCCGGCTACGAGCTCCCACCTGAGCTCACACCGGAACGCTGGTTGACTGAGTGGCGCTTCGACTGGCTGTGGGTGGGCGTCGCCCTGTTCGGTGCCGTTTCCTACATCCTTGGCATCGTCAAGGTGCGTAAGCGTGGCGACAAGTGGTCCTGGTTCCGGACGGTGAACTGGCTCATCGGGCTGGTGGTGCTCATGTACATCACGTCCGGTCCGCCCGCCGTTTACGGACGCGTGCTGTTCTCTGCCCACATGGTGGATCACATGGCCCTCACCATGGTGGCTCCCATCTTCCTAGTCCTGGGTTCCCCTGTAACTCTTGCCTTGCGGGCCTTGCCGGCCCGGGGTGAAGGAGCTCACGGGTCACGCGGCCTGCGCGAATGGTTGCTGTTGTTTGTGCACTCAAAGTTCTCGCAGGTGGTGACGCACCCACTGTTCGCTGCCGCCAACTTCGCGGGCTCGATCGTCCTGTTCTACTACTCTGACCTGTTCAGCCTTGCGATGCGTGAGCACGTGGGACATGAGCTCATGAATGTGCACTTCCTGCTGACCGGCTACATTTTTGTGCTGACCATGATCGGGAGCGATCCTCTTCCTCGTCGTGCCCCCTACCCCATGCGCCTGCTTCTCCTTCTGGCCACCATGGGCTTCCACGCATTCTTCGGTGTGGCCATTATGGGTGGCACCGGGCTGCTGGCCGCCGATTACTTTGGAAACCTGGGCAGGGCCTGGGGCCCGTCGGCCATTGGGGACCAGCAAATCGGTGGCGCAGTGGCCTGGGGCATCGGGGAGGTGCCCACCTTGCTGGTGGCAATTGGCGTCGCTGTGATGTGGTCCCGTTCGGACGAGCGGGAGACCCGGAGGGTGGATCGGGCGGCCGACAGGAATAACGACGCCGATCTCAGTGCTTACAACGATATGTTTGCCCGGCTCGCTGATCGCGATGCCAAGATGACTACTCGAACTACCCAGGCAGCCAGGACCCCTCAGGTGTCCAGGACCCCTCAGGTGTCCATGGAGGCCCAAGAATCCACGCCGGCGCGGTCGGAACGCGGCAACGCCGAACACGCCACCACAGACTCTGCCGGGCAGACCGAACCGAATACCAAGCTGGAAGGACGCTGATGAGCGAAACCGTACGTACCCAACACCGGGTCCGGGCCTCCGAACTGGAGGGCCGCGGCTGGCTCAACACGGGCGGGAAATCGCTGGACCTCGAGTCCTTGCGCGGCAAGATCGTGCTGCTGGATTTCTGGACCTTCTGCTGCATCAACTGCCTGCACGTGCTGGACGAACTGCGCCCCCTTGAGGAAAAGTACTCGGACGTCCTGGTGACGGTCGGTGTGCATTCGCCCAAGTTCGAACACGAAGCGGATCCCGTCGCACTGGCATCCGCCGTTGAACGCTACGAAATTCACCACCCGGTTCTGGATGACCCCGAGCTGGCAACGTGGAAGGCCTACACCGCTCGCGCATGGCCCACACTTGTGGTCATTGACCCCGAGGGCTACATCGTGGCCCACCTCTCCGGTGAGGGTCACGCAGGCGGCCTCGCTGTTCTCCTGGAGGAACTCGTAGCCGAGCACGAGGCCAAGGGGACCCTCCACCGCGGTAACGGTCCCTACGTGGCCCCGGAGCCGACGTCGGGCACTTTGCGCTTCCCCGGAAAGGCGACTCAGCTCGCCAACGGCAACTACCTCGTGGTGGACTCCGGCCACCACCGGCTGGTGGAACTACGCCCCGATCTTGAAACCGTGGAGCGCATCATTGGCTCCGGCACTAAGGGATTCCTGGACGGGCAATCGGAGATCGCACAGTTCAACGAACCCCAGGGCGTGACCGTCCTGCCGTCGGAATTGGCGTGGAAGCTCGGCTACGACGCAGTGGTTGCGGACACTGTCAACCATCGCCTGCGTGGCGTCACGTTGAGCTCAGGCTACGTGCAGACCCTCGCCGGCAACGGTGTTCAGCGCCTGCTCGACGCCGGTCCCGCCCGGGTGACGGACACCGGTGCCGGAACGTGGTCTGAACACCACGACGGCGGCCCTGCTGACTTCGCTGCCGACGCAATCGATGTTGGGGCGTTGGGCTTGGGCACCGAGGTCTCACTGTCCTCACCGTGGGACGTGGTTTGGAGCGAAAAGCTGCAGCGCGTAGTCATCGCCATGGCGGGAACTCACCAGATCTTCGCCTTCGACCCCCTGGCCAACGAGGTTTCCATCCTCGCCGGTTCCGGGCTTGAAGGCCTGCTTGACGGCAAAGCGGAGGAAGCCTGGTTCGCCCAGTCGTCCGGTTTGGCCATTGATGGTGACAACAACATCTGGGTTGCCGACTCGGAGACGTCGTCCTTGCGCCGCCTGGTGGTGGGTGATTCCGGTGTGACCGTGGAAACCGCCGTAGGCAAGGGCCTGTTCGACTTCGGGTTCCGCGACGGCGGTGCCGATGATGCACGTCTGCAGCACCCGCTGGGCGTGACTGTCCTACCGGACAATTCCGTGGCCATCGCAGACACCTACAACGGTGCCGTGCGTCGCTACGATCCCGCCACCAAGTCCGTTTCCACCTTGGCGAGGGGCCTAGCGGAGCCGAGCGACGTCGTCGTGGTCCAGGTGGAAGGCAGCGATCCTCTCCTTGTTGTAGTGGAGTCAAACAAGCACCAACTGGTCCTGGTTCCCATTCCCAAGGAAGCCCTGCAGGTAGATGAGGGAGCATCGCAAACGCACCGTCCCAAGAGCCCGGTGACCCCCGGTAACCTTGAGCTCGCGGTACGTTTCAAGGCTCCCACCGGCCAGAAGCTGGACGACCGCTGGGGCGACCCCACGCAGCTGAAGATTTCCTCTACCCCGCCTGAACTGCTGGTCTCCGGCGGTGGGACCTCGGTGGGCTTGCTGCGAACCTTGGAACTTTCTGCCGATGTTCCTGAGGGCATCCTTCACATCACGGCCCGCGCGGCTGCATGCGATGGTCCCGAGACTGAGGACGGCGAAATTCCGGACCACGCTGCCTGCCACCTCTACCAGCAGGACTGGGGCATTCCCGTGGTGCTGCAGGCCGACGGTGAATCCGAGCTGGTGCTGGACCTGCGCGGCATGGACTAAGCGGTACCCATCGAGAATGGCCCGGGTTTGACCTCTCAGGAGGTTGCCCGGGCCATTCTTATGCCGTCGGACCGTCCAAAACTGGGTCGCTCCGGAGCCTCGGACTATCCACATAGCCGGATTCGGCCCTGCCGGCCCCTTAGCTGGAGCTGCAGGCTGGAGGGATGGAACCCGAGGAAGCCTTGCGACGATTGGGTGGCGCTGCCATGACCCGGCAGGTGCAGGCTCAGGGCGCCAGCGAAGCGGCGATTCGATCCGCTGTGCGGAAGGGAAGCGTTCAGCGCGTCGAACGTGGAGTGTTGAGTCTTCCGGGCGCAGATACGGCATTGGTTGCCGCAGTCAAAGCGAGGTCGCTGCTCACCTGTGCTTCAGCTGCGAGCCGCTATGGCCTATGGTTGCTGCACGAACCCGCTGAGCCCCATTACTGGCAAAGCAACGGCCGGCGCACGGCTAAGTGCATCAGCCACCGCCTGTCCCTGTCTCAACCTAGACCTAACGAGCCGTACGTCGCTCTGCCGGATGTTCTTCTGCACGCACTTCTCTGTCTGCCACCGTTGGAATCGCTGGTGATGGTAGAGAGCGCCTATATCCGCGGCGACATCGGGCTCGGGTATCTGCGACGCCATCTACTGGGCAACCGGGGTGGTCAAGCCCGTGAAGTTCTGGCAAGAGTGGACCGGGGTGCAGGGTCCTTGTTGGAAACCCTGGCACGGGTGCTTTTCCGTGATGCAGGCATCCGCACCGAGACGCAGGTCTGGATCGACGGCGTAGGAACCGTGGACTTTCTTCTTGAAGGCTTCCTCATAGTTGAACTCGATGGCATTGCTTTCCATCTGGAGCCACGTCAGTTCAAGAAAGACCGCCGGCGGGATAACGAAGCAACCAGGCAAGGAATGCTGGTGCTGAGGTTCTTCTATGACGATGTGGTGTACGCGCCGGAGAAGATGCTCCGGCATGTGCGCGAAGTTCTTCTTCGTGGGCCAGCTCGGTTGTGGTCGAAGTAGCCCATTTCTGGGCGCTCTCATGCCTCGGTGGGCAGTGATTGCGGGACCTAGGGGGTAGAAACTGGGCCATTCCGGCGAGGCCAGCCCGGCGGCGAGGCCAGCCCGGCGGGACCGGACCCAAGGAAGGAGAGGGCGCCGAAGAGTCAGAATGTCAGCATCGGGGTGACTGTCACAGTGTCTGCGCCTACGTCCAACTGGGTGGTGAAGCTGAAATCGTGTTCCACATTGAGGTCGTTGACGAACCCGGTGAAGAGGTTGATCTCCCGGGCGGTCAGTGTGGCCTTGCCGTTGAGGGGAGCCACCACCCATTTTCCACCGAACGGCTCAATGGTGATCTTGGGGTACTCGGTGATGGCCCACTTGATGGTTCCGTCCACCACACGGGCATTGCTGGCGTGGTAGAACGGGCAATCGGGTTGCAGTCGCTGCTGCTCAGTGGCTTGGGCGGCACACGTGTCCAGGAATTCCCGGACCTTACCCGCGACGGCCTCATTCATGGCCTTGGTGGAACGGGTCTGCAGGTTCAGGGGCGCCTGGCCGCCGTCGCGTGTTGTGACAAGGGCCGAGGCTGCCGGGGCTTCGAAATAGGTGCCGTTCAGGCTTGCCTCGTACTTGCCGGGGAAGAACACGGCAAAGTTGTTGCGCCCGTTGGGCATGTTCACGGGTACGCCGTTGAGGGTGGCCTCGCTGGCGTTGACCACGGTGACTTCTATGGTGGGAAGCGTGGTGGGAACGAAGGCCCACTTAGCGAAGAACAGCCACTGGGTCCCGGTGCGTTCCATCAGGAATTCCGTGTGAAGCCGGCTTCCGTCAAGGGTGTAGTCCACTGGCACAGCGACGCGGTTGCTGCCCCGGGTTTCAGGGTTTCCAACCTTGATATCGGACATCTTGGAGGCGGCCGTTTGGAGCGCTGTACCGTCCAGCATGGCGGGGTTCGCGCTGGGGACTTTGGCACGGAGCAAGCCGAGCGCTGCTTCGCCTTCGCCGTGCTGCAAGGCTGCTAGATACTCCTTGACGGGCTGTTGCGGGCTGGCAACAGAGGAGCTCACCAGGTTGATGCACACGATGGCTCCGGCGGCAGCAAGCATCAGACCGAGCAGCCATCCGGCTGCGGTCTTGACCAATGCTTGACTCAACTGCACGCCCTTTACGTTACCTGCCGCGGCAGCCAACGCCGTGCAGGAAGGCCTCGGAACGACTTATATCCACCGTCTGGAGAAGGCTCGACGCCGGGTGGCAGCTGGCGTTGCAGCCGCCCGGCGTCGTGGTTCCGGCCTTCAGAAAGGACTAGCGGCGACGCCGCGAGGAGGTGCCGAAGACCCCGCGCATGAGGTCGCGCCCAAGCTGCGTTCCCATGGATCGGACCATGCTCTTGAGCCCGCCACCCAGGGCTCCTCCGAGGGCGCCGGCGATGTCACCGAACATACCGTCCTGCTGTGAGGACTGCGGTGCCGGAGCGGGAGGCGCCGGCGGTGCGGGGAAAGGCTCTGGCGACGAGGACCGTGAGCTGGGACGGCCCAGGATTTCCTCCTCGATCCGGCGCGCTTCGGCGTCGATGTCCGCTTGCGAACCCCCCGAACCTCCCGAAGACCCCGAAGAGGGCACTGGCGGCAAACCCGGCGCGGCAGCCCCGGTAGCGGCCGCGGCCTTGCCATTGAGCTTCTCGTAAGCGGAGAGGTTGTCCACAGCGGTGCCGTATTTCCCCAGCAAGGGAGATGCGGCCACGGTGCTCTTGATAAGTTCGTCAGTGCTGGGCCCCATCACGGATTCCGGAGCGCGGAGCCGGGTCAAGGCCACGGGGGTGGGTGCGCCTTTTTCATTCATGACGGTGATGACGGCCTCGCCGATGCCTGCGGAGGTGAGTGTCTCTTCGAGGTCGTAGTCGCTGACCGGGAACGTGGAGACGGTGGCCTTCAATGCCTTGGCATCCTCGGGTGTGAAGGCGCGGAGGGCGTGCTGGACGCGGTTTGCCAGCTGGCCTAGGACGTCCGCAGGAACATCCTTGGGTGTTTGGGTGACGAAGAAGATGCCCACCCCCTTGGAACGGATGAGCCGAACGGTAGTGGTGATGGCTTCAAGGAAGGCCTTGGATGCACCGTTGAACAGCAGGTGCGCTTCATCCAGAAAGAAGACCAGCTTGGGCTTGTCCAGGTCGCCGGCCTCGGGCAGGTCTTCGAAGAGGTCCGCGAGGAGCCACATGAGGAACGTGGAGAACAACAACGGCTTGGTCTGCAAGGTGGGCAGTTCAAGGCAGCTGATCACACCGCGGCCGTCCGGTGCAGTGCGGAGGAGCTCTGCGGTGTCGAACTCCGGCTCCCCAAAGAACTTCTCCATGCCTTGCGCTTCCAAACCCACCAGTTCGCGGAGGATCACACCGGCCGTGGCCTTGGACAGCCCGCCTAGGTTTGCGAGTTCGGCTTTCCCCTCATCCGAGGTGAGGAACTGGATGACGGCCCGGAGGTCCTTGAGGTCCACCAGTTCCAGGTTGTTCTTGTCCGCAAAGTGGAAGATCAGCTGGAGGCTGGATTCCTGAGTGTCGTTGAGGTCCATGATGCGGGAAAGCAGGATGGGCCCAAACGACGTAATGGTGGCGCGGACTGGAATGCCGTAACCATCCCCACCGAGCGAGAGGAACTCAACCGGAAAGTTCTTCGCAGACCATTCCTGCCCCAGCGCAGACGTACGGGCGGTCAACTTCTCACTGCCCGTTGCCGGCGTGGCCAATCCTGACAGATCACCTTTGATGTCCGCGAGGAAAACCGGAACGCCCGCCGTGGACAATTGCTCGGCAATCATGTGCAGCGTGACCGTCTTGCCGGTGCCCGTGGCGCCGGCCACCAGCCCATGCCGGTTCATCATGGCGAGCGGGAGCCGGACCTGGGCTTCCTTGTGGATTTCACCGTCCACGATCGCGGCGCCCAGCTCGATCGTGGCACCTTCCAGGGTGTACCCCTGTTGGATGGTGGCGAGTTTTTCGGCAGTCGTTTTGTTGGCCATGCGGATAGCTTAGCCCTGCTCGGCAAGATCCTTGCTGAAGGCCAAATGCTTGATTTCCTCGGGGTCTGCGGCGAGATCGAACAGTGCTTTGTAGCCGGTGGCGAGGTAGAGGTTTTTGGCCTCCGGCTGTCGCGGCCCGGTGGTGAGGTAGAGCTTTCGGTAGCCCCGGCGTCGAGCCTCATTTTCCAGTTCGGTCAGCACCAGCCGTGCCAAACCGCGACGGCGATGGGCTGAGTGCGTCCAGATCCGTTTCAGTTCCGCTGTGTGGGAGTCGTAGCGGCGGAACGCGCCGCCAGCCACGGACTCGCCGTTTTCCTGAATGATGATCAGGGCGCCGTGCGGGGCGGCGAACTCTTCTGCCGGGTAGCGGTTCAGTTCCTCGGCCGCTCCTTCGCTGCTGAACAGGTCCCCGTAGCGGGTGTTGTATTCGACGGCGAGCTCGTCCAGGAGCGGGCGTACCCGGGGGTCGCGCATGGGCAGGCTGAGGACGGTCAGGCCTGACGTCGGCAGGGTGGGCGTGGTGGTCATGTCAGGCCTTTCGTAGTGGAGCCCAAGTAGGTGGCAATTACGGTCGTTCTGAGGGCTCAGAACGACGTTAACTGCGACTCAGTTGGGTGAGTGGTGGCGGCAACTGTGGAGAGGATGCGGCGTGCCAGGGCATCGTTTTCCCTGAAGGGTGCTGCGTTGGTGTTGGGACGGGCAAACGCCCCCGCACCCCAACCGGACGTCCACGGTCCCACCGCGAACAAACCCTCCTGTGGAGTTCCAACAGGGGACAGGACCTGGTGATTCCCGGAGACCAGGAGCTTGCCTGTGGAGTGGGCGCCCTCGGAGGTGAGGAGCCTTTGCTCGGTACCCCATCCGGAGTGGTGCAGGTCAGCCAAGGCGGGATTCGCTGAACGTTCTACGGACGCGGAAGGCAGCCGAGCCTCAATGTATGCAGAAGCATCCACCACCACGGGCGACTGGAACGTCCCGGCAACGAACCTGCCAACGGATTCGTCGGCGCGGACCCACATGCCGGGGCCCAGGAACTTCAAGAGCCCGGCCCTGTGCAGTGCGAGCATTTCGCGGAGCCGGTGCGCGGGCGGGCCCGAGTCCACGAAACTGAAGAAGCCGTGCCACCAACCGTGGATGGTCTGCTGGGAGCGCGCGTTGAGCCGGTCTTGCGGAACCAAACGCCCCAAGTCCATGTACACGTACAACAGCGCCGTGAACAGTGCGAGGGTTTCGGAGTGATCCGGGCTGGTCCTGAGGTTCAGGTCGTTCTGGATGTAGGCGGCCACGGAGCGCTGGACGGTTTCATGATCGGCGAAAGCGCAGCCGCTCAGGGGGTGGTCCAGCTTTTCGAGGTCCAGGCGCAGTGCAGGGTCAGGCACGGAGTAGGCCGCCAGCTCTTCCCTGGCAGCGCTGTACCAATCAACGGCGTCGAGGCGCGACTCAAAGTCGGCCCACGTTCCCAGCACCCGCGAGGGATAGCCTGTGAACAGCTCGCGGTAGTACGCATAACCGGCGTCCTTGGCGATCAACGGCCACAGGTGGGTGCGGAAATCGAGTTCCTGATGCGTGGCCAGCAAAGCGTCAATGGCCTCGTCGGTGAAGTATCGCGGACGGGATACCGGCTCCCCGCGCAGAGCGGAGGAGATCTTGGAGTGGTACGGCACACCGCGTCGTGACCCTGCCCAGACCCGCGGCTCGGCACCGGAGGGCACATAGTCCAGCTCGCCGTCGGGCCTTTCTTCAAAGCGGCCGCCACGGCCCTCAAACAACAGCACCAGCAGGTCCACGAAGGCGAGTCCCATGCCGGAGACGATCACGTCCTGCCCGGCTTCAATCGTGGAGTAGTCCACGTCCGTGGTGTACGACGGCGGCGCATGGAACCCGCCGTGCCGGGCAGCGAACTCGCTGTGGCGGGCAGATTCGGGATCAGTCAGGGAATCGGTGTGGCCCAGCACGTAAACCACGACGTCGGCAACCACCTCGTCGCCGGAAGCCAGCCGCACACGGTGCGCACCGTCGCGGTGCGCACCGTCGTGGTGCGGGCCGGAAGCAGCCTGGCCGTCCGAGAAGCGCTCGACGCCGGTGGCTGTGCTGCGGTGGACGGTCACCGTGACCTCGGGGCCAAGATTGCTCACGGCCCGGCGGAAGAACCACTCAAGGTACTTGCTCTGCAGTTGCCGGGTAGGAAAGGACGAAGGGGTTAGCGAGCGGAGCTGGTCCAGCAGGTGCGACTCCAGCGCCGGAACATCGCGGATGGTGCCATCCAGCACGCCTGCCGCCCAGGTGGAAAGCCCGGGCCCGTCAACGGAAGGCCCATCGCAGGCCACCGAGGCATCGGTGAACATGGTGACATCCGCAGCCGTGGAGTTCAGCAGCAGCCCGGGATCCTGGTCATAGCGCCAGATCCTCCCGGAACCCGGTTCATGGGGGTCGATCACATGGATGTGCAGGGGACGGTCGAACAGTTCGGGACGGTTTGCAGCTAGCCGTTCCAGGACACCGGCAGTGCGTGGGCCGCCGCCGATGAAGGCGATGGCGGGTACTCGTGACGGCATGGGATCTCCTGAAAAACAGTGGTTGGTGATGCCCAATCTAAGGACCAGGCAGGCTGCGGGTCGAGGCGCCGGTAACCGCCGTTCACCACACGTCACGCAGCGTTATGGCGCGCAAAATCAGGACGCATATGGCGCTTCATGACGAGGATTGTGACGCTGTGCGAACCCCGGCGAAGCCGCGCGAAGTCCAGTGAAGAAGTGCAAATTCCCGCCTTGCTGCCGGGTTTCGCGCGGCCCTAGATTGGCAGCCATCCGATAGACAACAACCGATCTGAAATGAGGTGGCGCATGAGTGCAATCGCACCGCCTGCCACGGCGGAAACTGCACCGCCCACCCCGGATTACTCCGACTACCAGCTGGTACCGGCCCGGCATCCCTGGCGTTGGGTGGGCACCGTGCTGGTGGCTGCCGGCGTCGCAGCCATCGCGTGGTCGCTGGTCACCAACCCTCGCTGGGAGTGGGGAGTGGTGGCCGAATGGTTCACCGCGCAGTCCGTGGTCAATGGACTGATCGAAACCCTCAAGCTCACGGCCATTTCCGGCGTCCTGGGTTTCGTCCTCGGATTCATTCTGGCCCTCATGCGCTTGTCCGCCTCACCGCTGCTGGTCTCGGTGTCATGGACGTTCTCCTGGATTTTCCGCTCCACTCCACTGTTGGTCCAGCTCCTGCTCTGGTACAACCTGGGCTACCTCTACGAGAAGATCAGCCTGGGCATCCCCTTCACGGACGTCCGCTTCTTCGAGGCCCAGACCACCACGCTCATCAGCCAGTTCGCCGCAGCTGTCCTGGGACTCACGCTGAACCAGGCGGCCTACTCTGCCGAAATCATCCGTGGTGGCATCCTCTCCGTGGACCAGGGCCAGCTCGAAGCTGCCTCAGCCTTGGGCATCCCGGCGTGGAAGCGTTCCACCAGGATCGTGCTTCCCCAGGCGATGCGCGCCATCCTGCCCAACGCGTTCAACGAGATCATCGGCCTGGTCAAGGGAACGTCGATCGTTTACGTACTGGCCTACTCGGAGCTCTTCTACACGGTGCAGGTCATCTACAACCGGACCCAGCAAGTGCTTCCGCTGCTGCTGGTGGCCACGCTCTGGTACGTGGTGATCACCTCGGTGCTGAGCGTTTTCCAGTACTACATCGAACGCCACTTCTCCAAGGGCGCCCTGCGGACCCTTCCGCTCACTCCCTTGCAGAAGGCCCGTAAGTTCTTCACCACCCACGTTGCTGCCTCTCCCACGAAGGACGCCCGATGAGCATTATTGCTGCACGCAAAGAATCCGCAACGGCGGCAAAGGTCGCAGAGGAAAAGCAGGCTGCCGCTTCGGCCGCTTCTGCTGAAGGCACGACGGCGGCCCAGCCCGCCACGGTGAACAGGGCAGCAACCCGCGGGCAGGTGGACATCACGAATGTCCGGAAGTCCTTTGGCGCCACCGAGGTTCTCAAGGGTGTTTCCTTATCCGTCCCGCCGGGTGGTGTGGCCGTGATTGTTGGCCCGTCAGGCTCCGGCAAGTCCACCCTGCTGCGCACCATCAACCACTTGGAAAAAGTCGACGGCGGTTACATCACCATCGACGGCGAACTGGTGGGCTACGAGGTCCGCGGCAACAAGCTCCACGAGCTGCGTGAAAAGGACATCCTCAAGCAGCGCACCCACATTGGCATGGTGTTCCAGAGTTTCAACCTGTTTCCGCACCTCACGGCGCTGGAGAACGTGATCGAGGCGCCGATTGTGGCCCAGAAGCGTTCCAAGGCCGAGGCCCGGAAGCGCGGCTTGGAACTCCTGGACCGCGTGGGTCTGAAGGATCGCGCTGATGCGTACCCCCGCCAGCTTTCCGGCGGCCAGCAGCAGCGAGTCGCGATTGCCCGGGCTCTTGCATTGGACCCCAAGATTCTCCTGTTTGATGAGCCCACGTCCGCGCTGGACCCTGAGCTCGTCAACGAGGTTCTGGACGTTATCCGCGAACTCGCCAAGTCCGGCACCACGCTGATTGTGGTGACCCATGAGATGGGTTTCGCCCGGGATGTGGCGGACACCGTGGTGTTCATGGACCAGGGCCAGATTGTGGAGTCCGGCACACCGCAGGACATCTTCGCCAACCCCCGCGAGGAACGCACCCGCAGCTTCTTCTCCAAAGTCATCGAACCAGCTTTCAACATCTAGGACACCCCATGCTTCGCAACACCAAGACCAAATTTCTGGCACTCGCTGCACTTCCCGCCGTCGTGCTTCCAGCGCTGGCCGGGTGCTCCGATCCTGGAGCGTCGGCAGCCCAGCCGGAGTCCGAAGCTGCCAAGAACGGGATTGTCTACAACACCTCCGTGGACCAAAACCGGATCCGTGGCGAGAAAGACGCTGCCGCCACCGCAAAGGTCCCCACGGCGATCGCCAAGGACGGCAAGCTGACCGTTGCCACCACCGCGGGTTCCATCCCGCTGTCCTTCCATGCCACGGACGACAAGACTCCGATCGGCGTTGAGGTGGACATTGCCCAACTTGTGGCGGACAAGCTCGGGCTGGAACTGGACCTTCAAGTGACGTCCTGGGAGAACTGGCCGCTCAAGACACAGTCCGGTGATTTTGAAGCCGTTTTCTCCAACGTGGGCATCAACGCAGCTCGAGTGAAGCTGTTTGATTTCTCCACCTACCGGGCGGCGTACATGGGCTTCGAAGCGAAGAAGAGCTCCACGTACGACATCAAGGGCTCGGATGACATTTCCGGACTGAAGATCTCCGTGGGCTCCGGCACCAACCAGGAGAAGATCCTGTTGGCCTGGAACAAGGAGCTCGAAGCCAAGGGCAAGGCACCGGCCACCTTGCAGTACTACTCCTCCGACGCCGACACCATCCTGGCGCTGTCCTCGGGCCGCACCGACCTGAACCTGGCACCGTACCCGTCGGTGACCTACCGCGAGAACACCCGTGATGACCTCAAAGTTGTGGGCAAGGTCAACGCCGGCTGGCCCGCGGAAACACTCGTTGCCGCCACCACCCTCAAGGGCAACGGTCTGGCTCCGGCCATCACGGACGCCCTGAACTCCACCGTCAAGGACGGCTCCTACGGCAAGGTCCTGGAGCGCTGGGGCCTCTCCGAGGAAGCCATCCCGGAGTCCAAAACAGTCACCGAGGCCACTTTTGTCACCCCGGCGGGGACCAACAAATGAAGTTCCAGGTCCTGGACATCATTCCCCACCTGAAGAACCCGGTCACGGGGGAGATCGTCTCCACCGCTGACCGCCTGAACCATGTTGTTGAGACGGCGAAACGGGCCGAAGAACTCGGCTTCGACTGTTTCTCCGTGGGCGAACGCCACGCCGGCGAGTTCGTCTCGTCATCCCCGACGACGGTGCTCGCCGCGATTGCCGCCGTCACCAGCCGCATCCGCCTCCAAACGGGCGTCACAGTGCTCTCCGTACTGGACCCCGTACGTGTGGCGGAGGACTATGCCACCATCGACCAATTGAGCCGTGGCCGCTTGGAACTGGTGATCGGCAAAGGCAACGAGGTTCTTCAGTACCCGTTGTTTGGCCTGTCCCTGGATGACCAGTGGGACCTGCTCGCTGAGAAGTACGCGCTGCTGCGCACGCTGTGGCGCAAGGAAAGCGTCACCTGGTCCGGCCGCTTCAGGCCCGCGCTCACCGAGCCAACGACGACGACGCCACGCCCCTTCGCGGGGTCGCCCCGGATTTGGCACGGCTCGGCTACAACCCTGACGTCCGCTGCGCTCGCCGCCAAGTGGGGAGACCCGTTGTTCACGGCCAACGCGATCCAGCCCCGCGAGAACTACAAGGTCCTGATCGACCACTACCGCGAAGAGTACGAGCGTCACGGCCATGATCCCCGGCACCAGTACCTTGGCTCGGGCAGCGGCGCCGGCGGTGTCTTCATCGCGGACACCACGCAGGAAGCCATCCGCCAGTACGGCCCGGTCTATGAAGGACTCACTGCCAGCCGTAACGTCCCCGGCAACAACTCACCCTTCCGCGACATCCAGCACGCCGTGGCAGAGGGGCCCGCCCTGGTAGGCAGCCCGGAGCAGGTGATCGACAAGATCCTCAGCTACCACTCGCTGTACGCCCACGATCTCCAGTCGATCTCCTTGCCCACCACACTGCCCTTCGAGCAGCAGCTGGAGATCCTGGAACGTTTCGCCCTGGAGGTCATCCCGGCCGTCCGTGCCGCGGCACCCACCACGCTGTGGGAAGCCGGGGATCCTTTCGCGGGCCGACCCGAATTTGCCGGGGCCACCGAACCCGACGCCGCAGCAGCAGTCACCGCAGACCACGCCTTCAACAGGACGGACAACGCCCATGTCTTTGCACACTGATACAGCACTCGAATCCTTCGACGAAGAATGGCACGAATGGCACGACGCCCATGAGCGCCACCGTGCCCACCCGCACGGCTTCCTCGCCGTGACCCACTTGCACTGGCTCAGCAGCGAGGCGAGCCGACTGGAAGGCGTGCCTGGCACCTGGAAGGCGGAGGACGACGTCGTGCGTGTTGTTCTGGAACCGGGCGAAAGCCTGCAGCAGGACGGCGTGGAACTGAACACCGACGCAGGCAAGTCGCTTGAGTTCGGGCCCATCGAGGAACGCGGTGGCATCAACCTGGTCTCGGGCGACACCGTGATTGAGGTGGCCAAGCGGGGCGGCGAGTACATTGTGCGGCCAAGGAATCCGCAGAACCAACTGTTGCAGGAGTACCAGGGAACACCCGCCTACACGCCCAACGCTGCATTTGCTGTGGCTGGCACTTTTGTCCCGTTCGAGGCTCCGCGCCCCACTACGGTGGGTGCCGCGGTCGAGGGCATCCAGCACGTCTACGAAGCTCCGGGTGAGATTCGCTTCAAACTGGCCGGTGAGGAACTGGCGCTGACGGCATTCAACGGCCACGCACCGGGCTCATTGTCCGTCCTGTTCACGGACCAGACCTCCGGCAAGACCACCTATGCGGCCAACCGCTCGCTGTCCGTGGTCCCCGCAGCTGACGGCTCCGTGCAGCTTGACTTCAACAGGGCCGTCAACCTGCCCTGCGCCTATACCGACCTCGCCACGTGCCCGTTGCCGCCCGCCGAAAACCGGCTTCCCGTGGCTATCGAAGCAGGCGAAAAGATTCCCTACGAACGTCAGGACCAGCAGTGAGTACCTCCGAAGAACGCAAGGCCGGGTTCCTGGCCATTGAACTCGATGGCGCAGGCTATGAGAACCTTGCCGCCGCCGTCCTCGCGGCCGAGTCCGCCGGTTTCCATGCGGCAACCTTCAAGGACACGCCGGAAGCGGGACGGGCCAACGCCCTGCAGCGCGCGGCTTTTGCCGGGCCGGTCACCCGGACCATCGCTGTGGTCCCTGAAGTGGATACCGTCTATACAGAGCCTTTCCACGTCTCCACGCAGCTGGCGAGCCTGGACTACGTATCCGGTGGGCGGGCCGGGTGGATCGCTACCGCAGCTGAGTCACCCGAGGCTGCTGCCGCCGTCGGACGCTCTTTTGTTCAGGGCGAGGCGCTGGCGCAGGAAGCCGCGGCGTCCATTGAGGTGGGCCGCCGCTTGTGGGACTCCTGGGAGGATGACGCCGTGATTCGCGATGTCGCCACCGGGCGGTATATCGACGTCGACAAGCTGCACTACGCGGATTTCGAAACTCCCGCAGACTTCGCTGGTACTGGCTACTCCGTGAAGGGCCCGTCCATCATCCCGCGGCCGCTGCAGGGTCAACTTCCCGTGCTCGCTGCGGCTTCATTGGTGGGCGAAGGCCTGGTGCCCACCGACGCGGTGGACGCCGTGCTGGTTTCCGCTCCCACGCCGGAGCTGCTCGCCACCGAGATCCGCGATGTGAGGGCCCGGCTTGGTGCTTCTGTGGCCATTGTGGCAGAGCTCGACGTCGTTCTGGACTCACGTGGGCAGGCTGCGGCTTCCCGCGTCGTGCCGTCCCAAGACAGCGGCATCGCGCGGTTTGTCGGCACGGCAGCGGCCCTCACCGAGATCCTCGCCCCGCTGCTTCAGGAAGCCGACGGCGTTCGGCTCCACCCGGCCGTCCTTGACGTGGAGCTGGAGGAACTGTCCAGGCTGGTCCTCCCGGAGCTGCGTCGCCGCGGCTTGTTGCGGGCACCGATCCAGGACGGCACTTTCCGTGACGTCCTCGGACTGGCCCCGGCAGAGAACCGCTATTCGACCACTGCCGCGGCTCCTGTTGCCGCCGGAAAGTAGGGGAACACCATGACACGCGACATTTTCCAGCCGAGCGGCCAGATCCAGTTCGGGATCTTCTTCCAGGGCGTCAACTCCGGCACCATCTGGAAGGCGCCCCAAGCGGGTTCGCAGACGGACTTCGAATCCTTCCGCCACATCGCCCAAACTGCCGAGCGCGGTAAGTTTGCCGCCTTCTTCCTGGGCGAAGGGCTGCGCCTGCGCGAACACCTCGGCCGCCCCCATGCCCTCGATGTGGTGGGCCGGCCTGACGCTCAGACCATGCTTGCCGCACTTGCTGCAGTCACCAAGAACATCGGCTTGGTAGCCACTCAAAACACCACGTACAACGACCCCGCGGACCTGGCACACCGATTGTCGTCACTGGACCTGATCTCCGGGGGCCGCGCCGCCTGGAACATCGTCACCACGGACAACGCCTGGACCGGTGCGAACTTCCGCCGCGGTGGATACCTGGACCACGCCGACCGCTACAAGCACGCCGAAGCGTTCGTGGAGACCGCCAAGAGGATCTGGGACTCGTGGGAAACCCCCACCGGACCCGCCCGGCCAGTCCTCCACGAAGGCCAGCACTACACCGTGGACGTCACACCGCGCCTCCCGCGCAGCGCCCAGTACCGCCCCGTGCTCTTCCAAGCCGGCGATTCCCCGGACGGCCGTGACTTCGCAGCCCGCCAAGCCGACGTGATCTTCTCCGCCCACCCCAAGTTCGATGACGCCGTGGAGTTCCGCCGGGACATCGTGGCACGTTCCATCGCCGCGGGCCGCGGTGCCAACGCCGTGCAGATCATGCCTGCCAGTGAATTCATCCTGGGTGCCACCGATCAGGAAGCGCAGGAGAAGAAGGCATGGGTACGGAGCCTGCAGATCGGACCGCAGCAGGCCATCGCCTACCTGGAACAGTTCTGGGGGCGGGAGCTCTCCTCCTACGATCCCGATGGTCCACTGCCCGAGATTGACCCCGTGGTGGAGGAAACCTCTGAGACGCGCGGCAGCGGCTTCCACGGCGCCAAGGCCCGTCAGCTT
This sequence comes from Paenarthrobacter sp. TYUT067, assembly GCF_023656375.1. Lineage (NCBI taxonomy): Bacteria > Bacillati > Actinomycetota > Actinomycetes > Micrococcales > Micrococcaceae > Paenarthrobacter > Paenarthrobacter sp. TYUT067. Next base: position 157,204 of record NZ_JAMOIT010000009.1, on the reverse strand, counting down.
GCGGATCAGTGGAGGGCCGAAGCCAAAGACAAGGGCCTGTCCATCCGCCAGTTCGTCACCTCCAAGACGGCACGCATCGACTCCACGTTCACCGGCTCCTACACCGCGGTGGCGGACCACCTCGCCGAGTATGCCCGGGTTGGGGCGGTGGATGGCTTCAACATCTCACCATGGCTCATTCCCACAGGCTTGGACGAGATCGTGAACCACTTGGTGCCAGAACTCCAGGAACGCGGCGTCTACCCCACCGAATACCGGGGCGCTACCCTCCGCGAAAACCTGGGTCTGGAGACGCCGGTGCGGACCGAAGAGCCGGCGCACGCCTGATGAAGGCTGAACACCTGCTGAAAAACGTGCTGCGGCGGCTCGGCTTCCAGCCGCGCCCCGGAGCAACAGCGCCCGACGACGGCGGCGTGAGTGCCGCCGTCGTCGACGTTTCGCGCGGGACAGTCAGCTTGCAACTGACGGTGGGCAGCCAGCCGCTGTAGGTTCTCCTCAGGATCTAAAGGAGCTCGCGGAACACGTTCCATCCGTTTCCAATAGGCCCGTAAGGACCGTAGAGGCCTGTAGTGGCGGCGCCGGTGGAGTACGTGACGAGGTCGCCGTTGCCGTTGATGGCGACAAGATTGTTGTACTTCTGGTGAGCGAAACTGCCAAGGCCCGCCACATCCAGGAACTCATTCCAGCCACCACCCATGAAGGCCTGGGCGCCCCAGCCGCCCTGGCCGTTGGCTGAGTAGAGCTGGAGGCCGCCGTTGATGTCCCGGCCGAAGACCTCCACGGTGCCGTCACCGTTCATGTCGCCCCCGGGGATGATCTTGTTCATGACCTGCCAGCCCCAACCCACCTTGGACGGGGTGAGCCAGCCACCGTTGCCGTCGCCGGGGTAGAGGAACAGCTCGCCGGCCGGGTTTCTTGCCAGGACGTCGTTGGTGCCGTCGCCAGTGAAATCCCCGGGACCCACGATCGAGTCGAAAATGTTCCACCCTGCACCAACCTGACGGGTGGGGAGCCAGCCGCCGTTGCCGTCGCCGGGATACAGGAACAACTGACCTGACGCGTTCCGCGCCAAGAGGTCGTTGAACCCGTCGCCGTCAAAATCTCCGGGGGAGAAGACGATGTTGAACATGTTCCAGCCGGCACCCACCTGCCGGGGTTCATCCCAGGAGCCGAAGTAGACCGGGCAAGGGCCCTCGCACATGCCTTTGTAATAGGTGTACGTGCGCGGATACAGGACCAGCCTGCCGTCATGGGTGCGGGCGAGAGGTTCAAAATTGCCGCGCCCGGTCCAGCCCATGGCGCGGCTGGAGGCCTTGATGGGTGTGGTCTCGGCGCTGACTTGCGTTCCAGTGGGGCAGCCTTGTTCACCAGGAGTGAGCGGGTAGACCCTCAAGGAGATGCGGCTGCCCTGGTCTTCAGGGAGGACACGCAGAGTTTCACCCTGACGCTCCGCCGGGAGTGGTTCGCCGTCCCTTAACCACTCCAAGGTGATGGCATCACCGGAGCCATCCGGGTTCCGGCAGCCCCAGTAGTCGTAGTTGTACTGCCGCCTCATCTCGGAGCCCACATAAGGGACGCCGTCGATGAACGGCGTCGGCTGTGATGCCGCAGTGGCCGGACCGGCGGCGACTAGCCCTGAGCCCAGTAGTCCCATTGCGAGTGCGGTGGTGGCGGCGCTCGTGAATAAGCGCGCCCTAAAGATCCCCATGTTTCCCCCCGGAAAGTATCGCGTGGTTGCCGCGTGGTGTGTGCTGAGGGTACCGCACTTCCGACCACCGAGTCAGGGGGTGGCGGTCACGGGGTGGTGGTTAGGGGGTGGCGGTCACGGCTTGGCGGGAGCCACCATGAAGACATCAACGGGGTCCTCGGATTCCAGCACGAAGCCATGGCGTTCATACAGGCGACGGGCCGGGCTTCCCTGCAACACGTCCAGACGGAACGGGCGCTCGTCCACCGTTGCCGACATCACGTGGCGAAGCACGGCACTGCCCAGCCCTTTGCCCTGATGCGCCGGAGCCACATAGAAATGTTCAATCCACCGGCTGTCCGGCTCGGGGCGGATAGCGATCACGCCCGCGTCAACGCCGTCCGAATGGATGATGTACGTGTGCTCGGGCTGGAAGCCTTTCAGAAAGCGCTCGCGGACCCTCACTGGATCAAAGCGCTGCAGCCGTTCGAGATCCGGGCGCATCACCACGGCGCGCAGTTCGGCAATCCAGGAAGCGTCGGTGGCAACGGTGGGGCGGAGGACGAAGTCAACGGACATGGGTTCAAGCCTATGTCCACCCCCATATCGTTTTGTTCAGGACGCCTTGGCCAGGTACTCGGCCAATGCATCACGCATGATGGCTGAGGGCTTTCTCTGCTCAGCAGCGGCGCGGGCCACCAGTTGTGCGTCCATTTCCTCCGGAAGCCGGAGGGAACGAGACGGCGAGGTGCCCCGGGCACTCAATGACGGCTTTCCAACGGCGCGTCGTACAGCTTCCGCTGAACCCAGCGCAGCCTCAAGAATCGATCGTCCAGCTTCGGGACCGCTAGCCTTCGTGATGTGAGCATCAGGTCCGATGTCCGCTATCTCAGCCCAGTCGGCGAGACCCGCGTAGCGGTCCTCCTCTTTTGCTTCCATTCCAGCGTCACTCATAGCGCACTGCCCCTTTCTGCAATATCAAGAATCTTACGTCTGGCTTCCATGACGTGAAAGACAAAGATGTCGTCTGGCGGTGTAATAGAAGCCATCACCTCTAAGGTCATCCGGTTGTCCCTACTGGGTCCGATAAAAAGATCAGGCCTGGTGGTTGTGTCCACGCGAGGCTCATCAAATTGTTGGATGCGGTAGGTGTAATTGAGGATTGCGTTCAGGGCATCTTCCCGCGTTACGCCATGTTTACCTGAGCTGCTAGCCCATCTAATCCCCATGGATTATTGTCACACAATAATGGTTAATATTGCAAGACAATACAAGTGGATGCTGGAACCGGCAGGACGTCGCGCGCCCACGCGAACCATAGGATGACATGGACGAAAGGTGCAGCCAGGATGGTCACACGTGAAGAGGTAGAAGCAGCGTACTCAAGGACGGCAGGTTGGGTTCGCCATACTCCGCTGGCTGAGAGCGGCGACCAAGAGGCCTATCAGCTGTGGTTCAAATGCGAGTACATGCAGCACACTGGATCCTTCAAGGCACGCGGCGCCTTCAACAGGCTCCTCACGGCGCAGGAAAGCGGCGAGCTAAACCCGGAGGTGGGCATCGTGGTGGCGTCCGGTGGCAATGCCGGCTTGGCCAATGCCTACGCCGCGGCCAGGATGGGGGTCCCGGCGACTGTATTCGTCCCGGAGTCTGCTCCGGCAAACAAAGTGCACAAGCTCTACGCGATTGGTGCCACTGTGGTCCAGGGCGGCGCGGAGTATGCGGACGCTTATGCCGCTGCGATCCGTTACGCGGAGGAAAAGGGCGCGGTCTACTGCCACGCTTATGATCAGCCCGAGATCGTAGCCGGTGCCGGTGGCGTTGGGCTTGAGCTCCTGGATGAACTGCCCGACGTCGACACCATTCTTGTTGCTGTAGGCGGCGGCGGGTTAATGGGTGGCATTGCTGCGGCCGCCGAGGGCAGGGCGCAGGTGGTGGGCGTCGAACCCGAGACAGTCCCCACGCTGCACACCGCGTTGGCCCAAGGTGAGCCGGTGGATGTGGCCGTGTCCGGAATCGCTGCGGACTCCCTTGGCGCCCGGCGGATTGGCGAAATCGGCTTTGGAGTGGCCCGGCGTACCGGTGTCCGGAGCGTCCTCGTCAGCGATGAAGACATTGTGACCGCCCGCAGGGCTCTCTGGGAAAATTACAGGATCGTGGTGGAGCACGGTGCAGCAGCGGCCTACGCGGCCTTGCTCTCAGGCGCCTACGCTCCACGGGCGGGCGAAACCGTTGCAGTGATCCTCTGCGGAGCCAACACCGATCCCGCCCACTTCTAACCGCACCCAACTGAGTAACAGCAGCACACAAAGAATCCCCGCCGGTTGATGTCCGGCGGGGATTCGTCGTCGGCAGGTGGCCCTGCCATAGCGGTTCCTACTTCTTGGGCAGGCCTGCCGGGTTCAGCTCGGACGCAGGAATCGCCTCGGATGAGAGGCCCCAACGGTCCAGGATCTTCGCGTAGCTTCCGTCCTTGATGAGGGTGTTCAGTGCAGCCTGGGCAGCCACAGCAAGGCCGTTGCCCTTCTGGGTGGTGAAAGCAATCTCAGCCTTCAGCGGCCAACCGCCTTCCAGCGTGCCCACTTCCTTGGTCTTGCCATCCTTCGCAGCTTTGTAAGCCGCGGATGCGTTGGGTCCGAACGTCAGGTCCGCACGGCCCGACTGGAGGGCCAGCTGGGAGGCGGAGTCGTCGTCGTAATACTGGAACTCAACCGGCTTCAAGCCGTTCTTCTTGTTCTCCTCGTCCCAGCGCACCAGGATGGCTTCCTGGTTGGTGCCCGAGCCAACGATGATTCGCTTGCCGGCAACATCCTTGGCTTCCTTGATGGGGGCGATGTCCGAGTCATTCTTGGCGTAGAAGCCCAACAGGTCATTGCGGTACGTGGCGAAGTCGAACTTCTCCTTACGCGCTTCAGTGACCGTGACATTGGAGAGAACGGCCTCGTACTTGCCGGATTCAACACCCAACGGCCAGTCTGCCCACGCCACCGGGAGCACTTCGACCTGCAGGCCCAGGCTCTCGCCCACCGCGTAGGCAATGTCCACTTCGCTGCCAATCAGCGTTTTGTTGTCCGTGGCGAAGGTGCTCAGCGGGGGAGTGCCGCCGGTGGTCACCACGGTCAGCTTGCCGTCGGCCTTGATGGCATCGGGAACCAGGGCAGCCGCGGCAGAGTCCACCGTCACCTTGATGCGGTCCTGCTGCGGGGTCAGGTTGAACTCTTTGGTGGAGGAGTTGGAAGAAACGTTCGACGCCGGGGCGCTCGGACCCGTAGCGGCGGTCGCCCCAGGATCGGAGCAGGCAGCCAGCCCCAGTATCGCCGTAGCGGCCAGCGCCGCGGTGGCCCCGGTCTTGAGAGCAAAGCGTGCCATGTGTTTCTCCTTGGGTTTCCCTGATCATCACGACAGGGAGGTCTGATGCGTACTTGTGGCTGCAACTATCCGGCAGCTTCCGGGAGCGGGTCAAAGCGTTCTGAAACGCTGGGATACAGGGGTTCACGGCAGTTAATCGGGCGTCGAAATGGGTCACAAAACACGGGCCAGGACACCGCGCGACGCAACTCACAGAAATAAGCCGGGGGCCGTCGTCGTTGTCCATAGAGTGCCCGGCAATCAACCGTGCGGGCACCACAACGTACCGAAAGGCTTTCCTGTGACTGTTCCTCTTTCCATCCTCGACCTGGCAACCATCGGGAAGGGCCAGACGGTGGCGGAGAGCTTGGCGGGCAGTGTTGCCATGGCGCAGAAAGCCGAAGAGGTTGGGTACCGCCGTGTTTGGTACGCCGAGCACCACAACATGTCTGCGATTGCCTCCTCCGCTACCAGCGTGCTGATCGCTCACGTCGCCGCCCACACCAACACCATCCGCCTCGGGGCCGGTGGTGTGATGCTGCCCAACCACTCGCCGCTGACCATCGCTGAGCAGTTCGGCACGCTGGAAACACTGCACCCGGGGCGAATCGACCTCGGACTGGGCCGTGCCCCCGGCAGCGACCAGAACACCATGCGCGCGTTGCGTAGGGACCATACTTCCTCGGACCGCTTCCCGCAGGACGTGTTGGAACTGCAGGGCTACCTCACCGGTCCCACCCGCATTCAAGGTGTTGAAGCGACGCCGGGCAAGGGCACCAACGTGCCGCTGTACATCCTGGGATCCTCGCTGTTCGGCGCCCAGCTGGCAGCCCAGTTGGGTCTTCCGTACGCGTTCGCTTCACACTTTGCCCCCGCCGCGCTTCAGGACGCTGTTGCCGTTTACCGCCGCGAATTCAAGCCCTCGGATCAGTTGTCCGAGCCGTACGTGATCGCCGGCGTGAACGTTACTGCCGCGGACTCCAACGCCGAGGCACAGGCCATCCACCTCGCTGTGAAGCGCGCCCGCGTCTCACTGTTCTTCGGTGGCGGCCGCGAGTTCACCGACGACGAAGCTGACATGGTGCTTGATTCCCCGCAAGGCCAGCACATTGCCCAAATGATGAAGTTCTCCGCTGTGGGAACCAAAGATGTGGTGCGTGACTACCTCGACGAGTTTGCGGCATTCGCTGATGCTGATGAACTGATCGTGGCCCACCAGAGCATCGGCACCGAAGAGCGCCTGCGGTCGGTGGAACTTGTGGCTGAGGTCGCGGGGCTTGTGGCCGCGTAGGCTGACTCCGCTAGCCCACATGCCCCGCGAATTCGGGAGCAGTGGGATGGCGATCAGCCCACGGAAGTGTGGATTCCACGGCCGCCCCGAGGTGGAAAACGGTGGCGTCATCAAATGGGTGTCCCACAATCTGCACTCCTGTGGGAATACCGCAGTCAGCCATTCCACTGGGAATGGCCAGGACCGGGCAACGGTTGGCGATATTGAACGGTGCCGTCATGTGTGCCTGCCAATAATGGCTGAGGTGCTGGCCGTTGACGTCGATTCCGTTGAGATAGTGGGCGTCTGCGTCCAAAGCCGGAGTAGCCGACGCAGGACACAGCAGCGCATCGAACCCGGTCATGGCCTCTGCCAGCTGTCCCTGCAGGAGGGTTTCGGCCCTGAGCCCGTCCACAAAACGGTTTTCTTCGGCGGCCGCGCGGGCATCAGACATAAAACGCCTGGTGTAAGCGGCGAGCTGGGGCTCAGTCCCGGCCGTGTCGTCCTCCATGGCGGGACCCAGCAGGTATCCGAAATGCGTGAACATGGTTTTGCTGATCTTCTGGACGGTCCACGGGAGGGCGATCTCTTCCACCACGGCCCCCGCCGCCGTGAGGGCTTGCGCCACTCGCCGCGTGTTGGCCTCAACATCGGGAGCTACGGGGTAATCGCCCAAGCGTATGCACAGCGCAACCCGTAAACCGGCCACAAATGCAGGATCGGGAGTTATGGACGCCGCGTCCGCCACAGTGGTGTGATCGCCGGGGTGTCGCCCGGACATGATATTCGCCAGCAACGCAGTATCTGCCACGGTACGTGCCATGGGGCCATCGCCGCGGTAGTGGTCCGCTGACAAAGGGGCTAATCCCGGGATCCTTCCGTAGGGAGCCTTATAGCCCACGGTTCCTGTGAACGACGCCGGCAGCCGGGTTGATCCCGCAATGTCTGATGCCGTGGCCAGGGGTGCGAAGCCTGCAGCCAATGCCGCACCGGAACCTCCCGAAGACCCGCCGGGGGAGAACCGCAGATTCCAGGGGTTTCGGGTGACACCCCAGAGCGGGCTGTGCGTCACCGTTGCGCAGCTCAATTCCGGGGTGGTGGTCCGGGCATGAATGATTCCGCCGGCGCGTTGAATTCTCTCGATCACAGGATGGTCCGCCGCTGCAACGGTGTCCCTCCGCGCCACCAGGCCTTGGGAGAGTGTGCGCCCTTGAATCCCGTGCTTTTCTTTTGCAGCCACCGGCAACCCCAGAAGGGGAGTGATATCGCGTCCGCGGGCGTACCGCGTGGCGGCTTTTTGCGCAGCCGGCAGAGCGTCGTCGAAGAGCGTCTCCGTCAACGCATTGATGCCGCCGTTCACTTCCTCGATGCGGCTGATCAGCGATTGCAGGAGCTCCACAGGGGAAAGCTCACGGCGTCGGAACAAGCTCAGGGCAGTACTGGCGTCCAAGTAGTGCAATTCGGTCACGCCAATTCTCCCTGCACCAGAGCCCGGGTAACACCCGTCAGCATCTCCACGCCGGTCACCATATCCTCGTCCGTGGTGAATTCGCGCTCGCAGTGGGATACACCGTCCACACTAGGTACAAACAGCATCACCGAGGGAACAGCAGTGTTCATGGCCACGGAATCATGCCCGGCCATGGTCTGGATGCGGCGGGAAGACAGCCCAAGGTTGGCAGCGACCTTGGCGGAGAGCTCCAGTCCGGCTTCCGGAAACCGGCGGATGGGGCGGATATCGAAGTCTTTGACGTTGACCTTGATGTCATGCTCAGCGGCCAGCTCCTGGATATCTGCCAGTAACTTGGCCCGGGCCGATTTCACGATGTCCGGTTCACCGGATCTCAGGTCCGCCACCAAGTGCACACGACGTGCCACGACGATTGGCGAGTTGGGCTCCAGCGTCAGTTGGCCCACGGAGGAGACCAGGGCCTCTTCTGCGAATTCCTTGGTGACCTGGTGGACCATCAGGATGATTTTCGATGCAGCTACCAGCGCATCGTGGCGGTCAGCCATGGCCGTTGCACCGGTGTGGGACTGTTCGCCCAGCACTTCAATATCCAACTTCTGCGTGTACCAGCTGCTATCAACGAGCCCGATGCTGATCCCTTCCCGCTCCAGGATCCGGCCCTGCTCGATGTGGATTTCTGCGTACCCCGCCGCTTTCGGTCCCGTATCTGTGCCGAGGTAGCCGATGCCTTCCAAGGCTTCACGGACTGAGACGCCTTGGAGATCTTTCACGGACAGCATCTCTTCGCGGTCAAACAGCCCCGTGAAAACAGAGCTTCCCATGACCGAAGGTGCGAACCTGCCGCCTTCCTCGTTGAACCAGTTGACCACGGCCAGGTTGAAGCGGGGCGCGTCGCCGGTGGTCTTGACGTCCAGGTCGATGGCCCGGGCAGCATGCAGAGCGGCAATGACGCCATAGGCGCCGTCAAACCGCCCACCCAGGGGTTGGCTGTCCAGGTGGGAACCGATCAGGATGAAGGGCGCCCCGGGCGTCCACTCAACCAGCCCGAACATATTGCCGATGCCGTCTACCTGAAGCTGCCATCCGGCGTCGTGAATCCACTGCCCAAACCAGGCGCGGGTTTCGGCATCTTCCGGCGTTGCAGCCTGGCGGTCTACGCCGTTGTTGGCTGTGGCACCGATGGTGGCCACGTGGTGGAAGTCCTGAAGAAAAGCTGAGGAAGTCATGGAGGTCCTTAGGGTGCTGTGGAATGCGGTGGGTGCGGTGTGCGTCAGCCCATTCGGCCGCGGGTCTCGGGCACCTTGGTGAAGAGGATCAGGAGAAGCACGACGGCGGCAGCTGCCGCCATGTAGAGGCCCGGCGCGTGCGGTACTCCAGTAGCGCCTACCAAAGCCGTGCCGATGAGTGGAGCGGTGCCGCCGAAGATCGCATAGGCGCCGTTATAACTAACCGCGGCCGAGGTGAAGCGTGTTTTTGTGGTGAAGATCTCGACGAAGAACGTGTAGCAGCCGCCGCCGTAGATGCACAGTGCCACCACGAAGATGGACTGGCCGAGCAATGCCAGGGGCAGGCTGCCGCTGGTAACGAGCATGAAGCTCGGTATGGACAGCAAAGCCAAGGCAGCGGAACCAGCAATCAACATTGGCTTGCGGCCGAAACGATCCCCGATTCGTCCGCCGATCGGCAGGAGTACGGCATACAGTGCCAGTGCTGCGGCGTTGACCATCAGCGACTGCTCGCGGCTGAGCTTTCCTGTGGTTTGGACATATGAAACGAAGTAGGCAGAGAGGAAGTAGAACCCCATGGCTGTCAGGCCCATGACGAAGATGACCTGCACCATGCGGAGCTTGTTTTCGCGGAAAGCCTCGCGGATGGGGCTGAATTCCTTGGTCTGACCGGATTGTGCCTCTTTGAAGACATCGCTTTCTTCGGTACGGCTGCGAATCCACACTCCAAACAAGGCAAGGGGGAGGGCCAGCAGGAACGGAAGGCGCCATCCCCATTCCATGAATGCTGAGTTGGGCATGGACTGGCTGAGGATCAGGATCATGGAACCTGCCACCACAGAGGGCAGCGCTGTTGCCGCGATGGTGATGTTGAGCCAGAAGCCACGTTTGCTCACGGGCGCGTGTTCGAACACGAAGGACGGGGCGCCAACAGATTCGCCACCCGCGGAGAATCCTTGGATAAGCCGGCAGAGCACCAGGAGGGCCGGTGCCCAAGCTCCGATTTGAGCGTAGGTGGGGAGCAGTCCCATGAGGGCAGTGGCTCCGCCGATCGCTATGAGGGTGATGGTGAGGACGCGCCGCCGACCGATCCGATCACCCAGTGCACCGAAGAACAGGCCGCCGAGGGGGCGGACCACGAAAGCCACGCCGAACGTCGCGAACGTAGCGAGCATGGCTGTCAGCGGGTTGCTGCCCGGGAAGAAGAGTTGGGAGAACACCACAGCTGTGAGGCCGTAGAGGGTGAAGTCGTAGAATTCGATGAACTGACCGACGCTGCCGCCTGCCAGAACACGCTTCTGCATGGTTGTGGACTTGTCACTGGTGGAGGGCGCCGAGGCCGCTGGATCTTTGGCCGATTCGTGTGCGGCGAGCTTGTTGAGGGTCATGACTGCCACGCTAGGTTGCTCAGGTTTCCTGTTGCCGATTCAGTGTTTCGGCTATGGGAAATGATGTGGGCGATTATTGCCTGGTTATTGCTGACGGGGCCATGCGGGGAAACCGCGCGGACATTTTCGACGCTGTTCTGCACCATCGAATCTCCTCTGATCAGGATGGCAAACCGGGGTCCGGCCAAGGCGACTTTCCTGCAGTGGCGGGGACCTGGGGGTCTTCCGCGCTGATGTCGATGCCGGACTTGTTCAACCATCGGTGACCCGCGTCACATCTGTCCAATTGATTGTTTTTGATTCTGCGATCGATTTATTTGATAGAAGCTGGAGCGAAACCTAGTCGCGCGCAGCTCCGTACAAGGTCAGGCAGGTCTCTTCGAAAGCGAGGACGCGCTTGGTGGCCTGGACACCCTCGGGCCTGACCAGCATCACCTCGATCGGGGGAAACGCATCCGTTAATGCCAACGGGACCACCTTGCCGCCCGAGTAGGTCACGTCGCTGTGCAGGCGCTGGTTGAGGATGGCATAGCCGTGACCCTTGGCAACAAACGAGCGGACCGTCTCGTAGCCGGCAAATCGATGGCGGACATTCTGGACTACCCCTGCTGTGGCATACAACTGCTCGTAGTACTCCCGGCTGTGCGGGAGGTCCAACACCACGGAAGGCTCGCCGTCGAGCTCTTTCAGGGCAATTTCGCGTTCCGGGCGCCCCGCCGCCGGATGACCCTGGTGGACCAGGATGTGCGGCGGAACCCGCTCCACCACCTTGTAGGCGAACCCCTTGCCAAGACCCAGCCCGTAAGTGAGGGCAACATCGCAGCGGCCATCCATCAGCGCGTCCTGCAACGTGGCCAGGTCCGCCTCCAGAATGGAAACTTCGACGCCGGGATGCCGGGTTTCGAAGGTCTGCAGGATGGCGGGAAGACGGAAAGGCGCCAAGGGGGCAAAAACGCCCACTTTCAACTCACCTACCAGCGTGGTGGAAAGTCCCCGCGCCGACTCATACAGCGAATCTGCCTGCTCCAGGAAGGACTTGATGTCCTGGGCGAATTGGCGGCCGCTCTGCGTCAACCGCAAACCGCGGGACTTGTGGCGCACGAATAACTGCGTAGCCAGGCTTGCTTCCAGCTGAGCCATGGCAGCCGACAGGGCAGACTGCGTCACCATGAGCCGCTGGGCGGCAGCTGTCATGTTCTCGAGTTCGGCCACCACGGCGAAGTACCGAAGTTGCGTCAGGGTGAAGGGCTTGGCCATCTGTCCATGGTGCCATCAACAGCGAGACGTCACTGCCCCCGGATGAGGTGTGCCAGGAGCGCCACGTGCAGTGAGGTCCGCGATTCCGCGTCCTCCAAATCCACCCCCAGCAGATCCTCGAGTTTCCTGAGCCTGGCGTAAAGAGTGGGCCGGCTCAGGTAGCCACTGCGTGCCATGGCGGCCTTGTTGCCACCGGATCCGAGGTACCGTCCCAGCAGGTCCAGGTATTCGCCTTTGCCTTCGGCATCCGCTCGGAGGACGGCGGACAACTCCGACTCCACGAACTGCTGAACGCGGGGATCCTTGCGCAAGAGAGCCAGCAGCCCGCGGAGGCGCACGTCCGTAGCCCGGAAGTAGGGCTTGCCCGTATCCCGGAGCGTGGCGGCGCTTTCGGCCACATGCGCTGCTTCGTCGATGCCCGCTGCGGCCTCCAAGAGCGTTGGCTGCAGACGGCCAACTCCGATGATCCAGCCGGGGGGTGTGGCCTCAGCCGGACCGGCGGCTGCCTCCGAGAGGATGTGGAGCGTCGGTTCCTCCTGCTGCCGGGCGGGGAGGGAAAGGATCATTCCTACTGAACCGGACTGGATGCTTGCCGCCAACGCTGTGCCGGCGCTGGACTTCAATGCTTTGGCCAGCCTCTCCAAGAGTTCGCGCTCGTCCTGCTGGCCGGCGAAGGGGTCGCCGGAAAGGATGGGCGAACCCCATGCTGTGAGGGCAGTCCTGAATACGAGCGGCACATAGTAGGAGGATCGCTTCAACCCCAAGGAACCGGCGCGTGCCAATGCTTCTGCTTCGCTGAGCCCACGGGGTTGGCGGAGTGCGTTCAGGAGTCCGGCTTGCGCATGGTGGCTGAGCTCGCGCTGATCGCGTTCCGCCAATCGGTTGATGGCCAGGGTCTGGGCCGCCCGTTCCAGAACCATGATGGCCATGTCCTGATCAGCGTCCAAATCGGCGGGTGGCATAGGCACTACCAACCTGCCCCACACTTGTTGCCGTACTCCCACTGCCGCCTGGAGCCACTGTTCCGGTCCGGATCGTGCGGTGTGGGCAGGGAAGGGGGTGGTCCGGGATCGCCGCTCCCAGTCGTTCAGAAGATCCGTGGTGGATACGCGCTGCCCGGCATAGGCAAGAACCAGGTGTGAGAGGTCCTCCAGCACTACCGATGCACCGATCATGGAGGCCGCTTGCTCCACCACACGTTGGGTGTCGGCACTTTCCAAGCTCAGCACGGTGAAGGCCTCATGGACGTCGCGGGCACGTTCCACACGCTCCAGTTGTTCAGCCACGATCATCCTGTGCACAATCTCCGTGACCTGGACAAAGCGCACCCGACGCTCCACCACAACCACGGGCATGGAGGCGGAGCGGGCCGCTTTCTCCAGGGCCCTGCGGCTGCGGGGGCGCTGGCCAATGAGTTCCACAATCAGTCCGGCCGCTCCGGCGGCCTCCAGCGAAGAGATGAACGACGCCGACTCTTCCGGGGACTTCTCCAACTCCAGTCCTGTGGTCAGCACCAATTCCCCGCCGGACAGCAGGCCGCCGACGTCGAGAATTTCGCTGACGTGCACCCAGCGAACGGGCTCCTCCAAGCGGTCAGTACCGCCAAGAACGGTGGGTACGGCGGCCCGCAACACGGGAAGCTCAAGGACGGCGCGAACAGTGGGCAGCATTTACACAGTGTAAGGCTCTCAAGGAATTCTCTTACACATAGGCCCTACTGCGGCTGCTGAACGCCGGACAGACTGAATCCAGCCTTCACATCACCCCGCACCAAGGAGAACTCTTGAACACCATCGAGCACTGGATCAACGGCAGCTACGTCCCGGCCGGAGACCGCACCGCTCCCGTTACCAACCCGGCCACGGGTAAGGTCACCGGGCAGGTTGCCCTGGCCAGCGTGGAGGACGGAAACACCGCAGTCGCCGCCGCCAAAGCGGCCTTCCCGGCGTGGCGCGATACCTCCCTGGCCCGCCGAACCCAGGTTCTTTTCGCTTTCCGTGAGCTCCTCAACTCCCGCAAGGACGAGCTCGCCGCGATCATCACCTCCGAGCATGGCAAGGTCCTGGACGACGCCCTGGGCGAAGTAAGCCGCGGCCAGGAAGTGGTGGAGTTCGCCTGCGGTATTCCGCACCTGCTCAAGGGCAGCTACACCGAAAACGCCTCCACCAAGGTGGACATCCACTCCATCCGGCAAGCGCTGGGTCCCGTGGCAATCATCAGCCCGTTCAACTTCCCGGCAATGGTCCCCATGTGGTTCTTCCCCATCGCCATCGCGGCAGGCAACACCGTGATCATCAAGCCCAGCGAGAAGGACCCCACGGCCGTCAACTGGGTGGCCGAGCTCTGGAAGGAAGCCGGCCTTCCCGACGGCGTCTTCAACGTCCTTCACGGTGACAAAGTAGCGGTGGATACCCTGCTGACACACCCCGACGTCAAGGCCGTTTCCTTTGTGGGATCCACCCCGATTGCCAAGTACGTCTACGAGACCGCCACCGCCCACGGCAAGCGGGTCCAAGCCTTGGGCGGCGCGAAGAACCACATGATTGTCCTGCCCGACGCCGATCTTGACCTCGCCGCCGACGCCGCCGTCAACGCCGGGTTCGGTTCGGCCGGTGAACGGTGCATGGCTGTCTCGGCGCTGCTGGCCGTCGGCGACATCGCTGATGCTTTGGTGGATAAAATCGCTGACCGTGCCCGCTCGCTGCGCACCGGCGATGGACTGCGAGGTTGCGATATGGGCCCGCTGGTGACCTCCCAGCACAGGGACAAGGTGTCCGGATACATCGACGCCGGTGAAGCGGCAGGTGCCACGCTCGTCGTCGACGGTCGCAGCGTAGTTCCCGACTCCGAAGGCGACGGCTTCTTCGTAGGCCCCACCCTGTTCGATCACGTCACCACGGACATGTCCATCTACCAGGAAGAGATCTTCGGCCCGGTGCTCTCAGTGGTGCGGGTGGACAGCTACGACGACGCCCTGGCCACCATCAACGCCAACCCGTACGGCAACGGCACCGCGATTTTCACGAACGACGGCGGTGCCGCCCGCCGCTTCGAAAATGAGGTTGAGGTGGGAATGGTTGGCATCAACGTCCCCGTCCCGGTGCCCATGGCCTACTACTCGTTTGGCGGATGGAAGAACTCCCTGTTCGGAGACACCCACGCCCACGGTTCTGAAGGAGTGGGCTTCTTCACCCGGGGCAAAGCCGTCACCACCCGCTGGCTGGATCCCAGCCACGGCGGGATCAACCTCGGTTTCCCGCAAAACTCCTAAGCGTTCCCCCGAACTACTCAGAGACGACGTCAGGAAAACCATCATGACCGCCATTCTTGAACCGCAGCAGACGGATCGTGAGGCAGCCCAGCGCGCCTACGATCTTGACCGTCAACACGTCTTCCACTCCTGGTCCGCACAGGACACCCTGGATCCCATGGTCATCACAGCCGCAGAGGGCTCACACGTTTGGGACGGTGAGGGCAACAAGTACCTGGACTTCTCTTCCCAGCTGGTCAACACCAACATCGGGCACCAGCACCCTGCCGTCGTCGCAGCAATCGCCGCACAGGCAGCCAAGCTGTGCACTATTGCTCCCAGCTACGTCAACGACGCCCGATCCGAAGCCGCACGGTTGATCGCCGAGCGAACCCCGGGGGAGCTGGACAGGATCTTCTTCACCAACGGCGGAGCGGACGCCAACGAGCACGCCGTCCGGATGGCCCGCTTGCACACGGGCCGCCACAAGGTCCTCTCCGCCTACCGCTCCTACCATGGCGGAACGCACTTAGCCGTTAACATCACCGGAGACCCACGGCGGTGGGCCAGCGACAACGGCTCCACGGGCACCATCCACTTCTTCCCGCCATACCTCTACCGCACGGCATTCCACTCCACCACCGAGGCAGAAGAAGCCCAGCGCGCCTTGGAGCACCTGGAACAGCTGATCGAGTTCGAAGGCCCCTCCAGCATCGCGGCCATCATGTTGGAGAGCATCCCCGGAACGGCGGGGATCTACGTTCCTCCGGCCGGATACATGCAGGGTGTGCGGGAACTGTGCACCAAGCACGGAATAGTCTTCATCGCCGACGAGGTCATGGCCGGCTTCGGACGCACCGGCAAGTGGTTCGCCGTCGAGCATTTTGACGTTGTCCCGGACCTCATCACCTTCGCGAAAGGAGTGAACTCCGGCTACGTACCGCTTGGTGGCGTTGCCATCAGCCCGGAAATCGCAGCCACTTTCGGTACACGCGCCTATCCCGGCGGGCTGACCTACTCAGGCCACCCCCTGGCTACCGCGGCCGCAGTGGCCACCATCAACGCCATGGAACGCGAAGGCATGGTGCAGCACGCGGCAAACCTGGGCACCGACGTGATCGGCCCGGCGCTCGCCGGATTCGCCGAACGCCACCGCTCCGTGGGCGAAGTGCGCGGCCTGGGCGTTTTCTGGGCCATCGAGCTGGTCAAGGACCGCGGCACCCGCGAACCGTTGGCTCCGTACGGTTCTTCCAGCCCTGAAATGAACCAACTCGTGGCGGCGTGCAAGTCGCGCGGACTCATCCCCTTTGCGAACTTCAACCGCATCCATGTGGTTCCGCCGTGCAATATCAGTGATGAGGACGCCCGGGCGGGCCTGGCCATTCTGGACGAGGTCCTGGATATCGCGGATACGTTCGCGCAGTAGGTGGACCGCGACAGGTCCTGCTCCCCGAGCCGGTAGGAGGCGCTCGGGGGCGGGACCTGCCGCGGATAGATCCGGCCGCGTTTAATCCATGGAAAAGCTTTACGCGTTTGCAATCTACTAGGTAGTCAAGCGAAACCGATGGGGCGGAGACTGTAACTATCCGCCCCGGAAGGATTCGCCATGCCTACTCACCTGAACCAAGCAGTAGCCGACTCGGCGCTGCTCATGAAGTCTCTCCCGCTTGGCCTCCTCCGTACCGTTCTCCAGTCTGACGCGGAGAATGGAATCACGCCGCAGCTTTTTGCAGAACTCAGGGAACTCGCCCGCGTCCCAGGCCTGCTGGTGGCGTGCAACTACGGTGGAACACTTTGCTCCGCCGAGGGGGTTTCCACCGAAACGCTGCCGTTGGATAGCGCGGCGGTGGCGCTCCGTGCGCTCGCAGCCTTGCCCAATACTCACACGGCCATCATTTCCGGACGCTCCTTGCGGGATCTTGCAGCGGTTTCGCGGCTTCCGGCCGAGGTTCATCTGGTGGGTTCCCACGGTGTGGAGTTCGACATGGGCTACGCCTACACCCTTTCCCTGGCCACGGAACAGTTGCTCCAACACGTGGCTACGGCGCTGACCGAGGCGGTGGGCTTTGAGAAGGGCATCAGCATTGTCCGCAAGCCCGTGGGGGTAGCGGTGCATACCCGGCCGGCCACACCCGAGGTAGTGGACAGGGTGGTTTTCCTTTCGCAGAAGATCGCCATCGAGTTCGGGCTCTACTTCATCATCGACGGCTCCGTCCTGGACCTCACCGTGGAAGAGCCGGCCAAAGGCCAGGCGCTTGAGCAGCTACGTGCACGGCTCGGGGTAAGTGCCGCGCTGTACGCCGGTGACGCCGAGAGCGACGAAAAAGCAATCGCCACCCTGCGCGGACCGGACCTCGGCCTTCATGTGGGCCCCGGGGATACGACGGCGGCGCACACCATCGCTGACCCGGAAGCCTTTGCGCGCGTACTGGCGTTGCTGTTCGAACTCCGGCGGGCGTGGCTGTTTGGCGAAGATGCGGTGGGGCTGGAACGGCATTCCATGATCGGCAACGGGAGCTCCACAGCATTGCTGACCCCGGACGCCAAAGTCTGCTGGATGAGTCACCCCCTTCCGGATTCCGGATCCATATTTGCCCACATTCTTGGCGGTGAACCCGCCGGTCACTTCAGCATAGAACCGGTGAAGCCATCGCAGGTGCTGGCTCAGCGGTATGTGGATAACACCATGATCGTGGAGACGCGCTGGGCTGACGTGACGGTGACCGACTACTTGGAACCTGCACCCGAAGGGATCACCAGCCTGGTGCGGGTGCTCTCCGGGACGGGCACCGCACGCGTGGTTTTTGCGCCCAGGCCGGACTATGCCAACGCGCCCTTCAGCATGGAGATCCGCGGCGACGACGTCCACATCATGGGTACATCGGACCCCATCATCCTCTCCGCACCCGGGGTTTCATTCCGGATCACCAGCGACGGCAAATACGCCACGGCCACCGCAGAGGTTCCGCTTAACCATGGCCCTGTGGTGTTGAACCTTCGCTGCGGTGACACCGAGCCGCCACCCGCGGACCCGGGCGGCGAACCAAACCGGCGTACCGCCGTCGGGCAGTCTTCCCGGGAGTGGATCAAGGCACTGCAGCTGCCCAGCATCAAAACATCATTGGTGCGCCGATCCGCCCTGGTGCTGAAGTCGCTCGTTCATGAGCCCACCGGCGCTGTGTTGGCCGCGCCCACCACCTCCTTGCCTGAGGGTATCGGCGGGACTCGAAACTGGGATTACCGCTACTGCTGGCTGCGTGACGGGTCCATGACCGTGAATTCCCTGGTGTCGTTGGGCTCCACGCAGGAGGCCGACGGGTTCCTTGCCTGGCTGGACCGCATCCTTCAAAATGCGCCGGGGCCCGAGTGGCTGCACCCTCTGTACTCGGTGACGGGTGCGCCGCTCTCCACGGAGGCAATTGTGGAAAGCCTGCCCGGCTATGCGGGGTCACGACCGGTGCGCATCGGCAACGCGGCGGACCACCAGGTGCAGCTGGATGTGTTCGGGCCCATCGCCGATCTGATCCACGATCTTGCTGAACGCCGCGGGTTCCTGCCCGATGAACACTGGTTCCTGATGGAGCAGATGGCCCATGCGGTGCTGGCCCGCTGGCATGAACCTGACCACGGGATTTGGGAAGCACGACGGGCCCCCAGGCATCACGTCTACACCAAAGTGATGTGCTGGGTGACGCTGGACAGGGCCCTCCGGGCCGCCGCCCTGCATGGGCGCCGGCCTCATGCGGACTGGGCCGTCACTGCCGCAACCATCCGGGAGGAAGTCCTTCGCGAGGGGTGGGATGAGTCCGCAGCTTCCTACACTGTGGCTTACGACAGCCCTGACCTGGACGCCGCGGTCCTGCACATCGGGCTCTCGGGCCTGCTGGATGTCCAGGACCAGCGCTTCCTGGATACCGTCACGGCGGTTGAACGCGAGCTGCGTGTGGGACCCACCGTTTTCCGATACAGGTACGACGACGGGCTGCCGGGTTTGGAGGGTGGCTTCCACATTTGCACCACTTGGCTGATCGAGGCGTACCTGGCTGTTGGCCGCTTGGATGATGCCTTGGAGTTGTTCAATCAGTTGGTGGCACTGTTCGGACCCACTGGCCTGTTGCCGGAGGAGTACGATCCCGGCACGGAAACACATCTGGGCAACCATCCTCAGGCATACTCGCATCTGGGCTTCATCCGCTGCGCCCAGCTCCTGGACTACTACCTGGCCAGCGCGGACGTGGAGTAGCCCTCGCTTGGGCGGCACAGCTAGGCGAGCAGCAGCGCCACGGCGATCATGGCTGGCACTGCCACAATCGTGGTGATGAGCACGGTGTCCTTGGCCACGGTGATGCCTGCCTGGTAGCGGTTGGCCGCCACGAACACGTTCTGGGCTGTGGGCAACGCGGAGGTGACCACCACGGCAAAGAGCGCGTGCCCGTCCATGCCCAAGGCGAAGCGGGCGAACAAGTAGGCGATCAGGGGATGGACAATCAGCTTGAATCCGCTGGCCAACAAGGTATCCAACCTCCGGCCTGCGGCTTTTTGCAGTGGCTTGGACCCGTTCAGGCTCATGCCGAAGGACATCAGCATTGCCGGAATCGCTGCGCCGCCAATGAGGTGGATGGGCTCCAAAATCAGTGTGGGGACCTGAAATCCAGTGCCCGCCACCAGAAGCCCCAGCGCTGAGCCCACAATCATGGGGTTCTTCACGATCATCAGCAGGAAACGCACGGGAGTGGTGCGGTGCGAGCTGGTGCTGGCGTCCAGGGCCATCAGGTACATCGGCGTGAAGAACGCCAGCTGGAAGATCAGCAGGGGAGCCACATAGCTGGCGTCACCCAGGACGAACACGGCGATGGGGATGCCCAGGTTGGCGGAGTTGGCCAAGGACGAGCTCATGGAGGACATCAGGGCTTCGGGCATGGCCCGCTTCAGCCAGAACTTCGCTATCAGGAAGAACAGCAAGCCCGTCACCACAGCGCCCACGGCTGTGACCAGCAACGGGGCGGCGAAGACGTCATGCAGTTTGGCTTTGCTCAAGGTCTCGAACAGGAGCGCCGGGCTCGCCACGAAGAAGGTCAGCGAGCTTAGGACGGACCGGGCATTCTCGCCAAGGATGTTCCGGCGTCCAACGAACATGCCCACCAGGATGATGGCCCACACCACGAAGAACCCGGAAAGGACGCCGATCATGGCGCTGTGCGGGTGGGGGTTTGCTGGGTCACGGTTCCCAGCCTAGCCAGAACCGCCGTTCGAGTAAGCGTTTTCTGCCGAGAGTTCCGTCATACGGACTCACAACGCGCTCGACGTCGGCCCTCCGGTGAGTGCCGACGTCGAGCGTTGCTGTGGAGCCTTAGCTGAGGTGCGCCGCGTTACTGAGTGCGTGCGGCGGGCGCATGAGCCCGGGAGTATGGCCCTCGGCTGGGTCATTGCCCAGCTGCAGGATCTTGTTGTCCTTGCCCACGTGGACCACCCGCGGCTCGTACGTCCGGGCTTCTTCCGTGGTCATCTCAGCGTAGGTGATGAGGATGACGGTATCGCCAACGTGGACCATATGGGCGGCCGCCCCGTTGATCCCGATCACGCCGGAACCGCGCTCGCCGGCAATGGTGTACGTCTCCAGCCGGGCGCCGTTGGTGACGTCCACAATGGAGACGAGCTCGCCGGGAAGGATGTCGGCCGCGTCCAGGAGGTCCAGGTCGACAGTGACGGAACCGACGTAGTGGAGGTCGGCGTGGGTCACCGTCGCGCGGTGGATCTTGGACTTGAACATTGTGCGGATCATAATGCGATCAGTTTAGCGCGGCACCCTCATCCGGCGCTGTGACGTACCAGACGTTCGGCCGATGGCGGTGTGGCTTCCTGACCTTGATTGAACGATGGATGGCCGCAAAGCAACCCCTGCGGGTTGTTTCGCGGCCATCCTCTTGCCAATGAGGGTCAGAAGGCCACGCCGCTGACCTCAGGGGCCGGCTCGTAGCGCGCCAGCTCCGTTCCGGCGGCAGCCAGCTTACGCAGCTGGTCCAGTCCGCCATCCACCACACCGGCAGCACGCGCCTGCACCAGCACGTTGCCCAGCGCGGTGGCTTCGACAGGTCCTGAAACCACAGGCTTTCCGGTGGCATTCGCGGTGAGCTGGCACAGAAGCCGGTTCTGCGAACCGCCGCCCACAATGTGCACCACGTCCACGCTGCGGCCGGTGAGCCGTTCGGCGTCGGCCAGTGTGCGAGCGTAGCCGGCCGCGAGGCTGTCCATGATGCAACGCACGACGGCGGCAGGACGGTCTGCGAGCAGCGCACCTGTGTTGCGCACGGCTGCGCGGATGCGGTCCGGCATGTTGTCCGGGGCGGTGAAGGCGGGGTCGTCGGCGTTGATCTGTGGGCCGCCCTCAGGCAGCGCCGCAGCTGAGTCCAACAATGCCGGCAGTGATTGGCTGAACCCCTGCGCAGCCCAAGCCCTCTGACATTCGCTGAGCAGCCACAGGCCGCCTACGTTTCGCAGGTACCGGATGGTGCCGTCCACGCCGCGTTCGTTGGTGAAGTTGGCCTTGCGGCTTGTTTCAGTCAGCACAGGCTTGTTCAGTTCCACTCCTACCAGCGACCATGTGCCGGAGGAGATGTAAGCGAAGTCCTGTTCCCGGGCGGGAACGGCTGCGACGGCCGAGGCTGTGTCGTGCGAGCCGACAGCCACCACTGTGGTCTCAGCGGGCAGGCCGGTCCGCTCCAGGATCCCCGGGAGCAGTGTGCCCACAGTTTCTCCGGGCTGGACCAGTGGAGGGAAGCCGTTCCGGGGCAGGCCCAGCGCGTCCAGGAATTCTGTTGCCCACTCACCTTTCACGGCATCGAAGAGTCCCGTGGTGGACGCGTTGGTGGCCTCGGTCCTGCGCTCACCTGTCAGCAGGAAAGCGATCAGGTCCGGGATCAGCAGAGCCTGCAGCCCTTCCAAATGCGGTTCGGCAGCGAGCTGGTAGATCGTGTTGAACTGCAGATATTGCAAGCCGGTGGTGGCGTACAACTTTTCCGGCGGAACGGCTGCATGCACCCGCTGCACCGTGGCCCGGCTGCGCTCGTCCCGGTAGCTGAACGGAACCGAGGTGAGTTCACCGGCGTCGTTCACCAGGCCGTAGTCCACAGCCCAGGTGTCGATGCCGATGCTGACGATGCGCTCGTTGCTTACCCGCGCAGCAACGCCGGCAGCCGTCAGACCCTTGAGTACCTCTGCGAAGAGGGCGTCGAAGTCCCAGTGGAGGCCGCCGTCGAGCTCCACTACTCCGTTGGGGAAGCGGTGGATGGTCTCGAGCGAAACGCCTGTGGAGGAGGAGACGCGGCCGAGCATGACGCGGCCGGACGAGGCCCCGATATCTATTGCTGCGAACACTGCGTTGGGGGCTGCGGGAGCGGACACCGCCCCGGCGTGTGCCGGGGCGGTGTTCACGGTGGTTCCGTGGGTCACTGTTGGTCCTAGCGGAGGAAGGCGGCTGCCACGCCGGCGTCCACGGGGATGTGGAGGCCGGTGGTGTGGGAGAGCTCGTTGCTGGTAAGCACGGACGCGGCGTTGGCCACGTGTTCGGGGAGGACTTCGCGCTTGAGGAGGGTGCGCTGGGCGTAGTACTTGCCCAGTTCCTGCTCGTCCACGCCGTAGACCGCTGCACGCTTGGCGCCCCAGCCGCCGGCGAAGATGCCGGAGCCGCGGACCACGCCGTCGGGGTTGATGCCGTTGACGCGGATGCCGTGATCGCCCAGTTCAGCGGCGAGCAGGCGGACCTGGTGGGCCTGGTCCGCCTTGGTGGCGGAGTAGGCGATGTTGTTGGGGCCGGCGAACACGGAGTTCTTGGAGGAGATGTAGATGATGTCTCCGCCCAGGCCTTGATCGATCATGACCTTGGCCGCGGCCTTGGACACCAGGAACGAGCCCTTGGCCATGACGTTGTGCTGGAGGTCCCAGTCCTTTTCGGTGGTTTCCAGCAGCGGCTTCGAAATAGACAGGCCGGCGTTGTTGACCACCAGGTCCAGGCCACCGAACGCGAGCACGGCTTCCTGGATGGCAGCAGCGATCTGGGCTTCGTCGGTCACGTCGGCCTGGACGCCGATGGCGACGTCGGAACCGCCCAGTTCCTCGGCGACCTTTTGCGCGTTCTCAAGGTTGAGGTCGGCAATCACGACGCACGCGCCGTCGGACGCCAGACGGGTGGCGATCGCCTTGCCAATGCCCGATGCCGCTCCGGTCACCAGCGCGATGCGGGTGGCGTGGGACTTGGGCTTGGGCATGCGGGCGAGCTTGGCTTCTTCCAAGGCCCAGTACTCGATGCGGAATTTCTCGGATTCCTCGATCGGGGCGTAGGTGGAGATGGCCTCGGCGCCGCGCATCACGTTGATGGCGTTGATGTAGAACTCGCCGGCCACGCGTGCGGTCTGCTTGTCCTTGCCGAAGGAGTACATGCCCACGCCGGGGATCAGCACGATGGCCGGGTCCGCACCGCGGAGGGCCGGGCTGTTTTCGTCTGCATGACGGTCGTAGTACGCCTGGTAGTCCTCGCGATACGCGGCGTGCAGTTCCTTGAGGCGGTTGGTTGACTCCTCGATGGTGGCGTCGGCCGGCAGGTCCAGAACCAGCGGCTTGACCTTGGTGCGGAGGAAGTGGTCCGGGCAGGAGGTGCCCAGCGCGCCGAGGCGCGGGTGCTCTGCCGACTCAAGGAATTCAAGCACGACTGCGTCATCGCTGAAGTGCCCCAGCTGCGGTTTGTCCGTGGAAGCCAGGCCGCGGATCACCGGAGCGAGGGCGGCTGCCTTGGCACGGCGCTCAGCTTCGGGGAGGGCGCCGTAGCCGGGAAGCTGGGCGCCGAAGGGCTCAGTCTTGCCGTTGTCCTTGATGTAGTTCTCGGCAGTATCGATGATCCAGAGCGAGTTGGCCTCGGCTTCTTCGCTGGTGGCACCCCACGCGGTGATGCCGTGGCCGCCCAGGATGGTGCCGATGGCCTGCGGGTTGGCTTCCTTGATCGCCGCGATGTCCAAGCCGAGCTGGAAACCGGGCCGACGCCACGGAACCCACACCACCTTGTCGCCGAAGACCTTGGAGGTCAGTGCCTCGCCGTCCACCGCCGTCGCAATGGCAATCCCCGAGTCAGGGTGCAGGTGGTCAACGTGCGCAGCGTCCACGAGCCCGTGCATGGCGGTATCAATGGACGGCGCCGCGCCGCCCTTTCCGTGCAGGCAGTAATCGAACGCGGCCACCATTTCGTCTTCACGCTCGACGCCGGGGTAAACGGACTTGAGCGCCTGCAGTCGGTCCAGCCGGAGTACTGCGAGGTTCTCAGCCTTCAAAGTGCCGAGGTCGCCGCCGGAGCCTTTGACCCACAGGAGCTCAACGTCCTGGCCGGTGACAGGATCCTTCTCGGTGCCCTTGGCGGAGGTGTTGCCGCCGGCGAAGTTGGTGTTCCGTTTGTCCGCGCCGAGTCGGTTGGAACGGGAAATCAGTTCTTCAACAGTGGTGTTGGTAGTCATGCTTAGGCGCCCCATCCGGCTTGCTGGCCGCCTGCGCGGTCCTCGTTGATCTTCTTCTGGTATCCGCTGGCCTTGTACGCGGCCATCGGGTCGGCGGGCAGGCCGCGGGATTCGCGCCACTCGGCCAGGACCGGGCGGACGTCGGTGTAGAAGGCATCGTTGAAGATGCCGTTGGCGGCCAGGACATCCCCGGCGCGCTGTGCTTCGGAGAGTGCTGCGGTGTCCACGAGCAGGGCGCGGGCGGTCATTTCCTGGACGTTGAGGACCGAGCGGATCTGGCCCGGGATCTTCTCTTCGAGGTTGTGGCACTGGTCCAGCATCAGCGCGACACCGGAGTCCTTGCCGAAGCCGCCACCGCGGATGACCTCGTGCATGATGCGGAACAGTTGGAAAGGATCAGCCGCGCCAACAATCAGGTCATCGTCGGCGTAGAAGCGGGAGTTGAAGTCGAAGGAACCCAGCTTGCCCAGACGCAAGAGCTGCATCACGATGAATTCGATGTTGGTGCCCGGGGCGTGGTGGCCGGTGTCGAGGCAGACGAAAGCCTTCTCACCGAGTGCAAGGGTCTGAGCGTAGGAGGTTCCCCAGTCCGGAACATCGGTGTGGTAGAAAGCGGGCTCGAAGAACTTGTATTCCAGTACCAGGCGCTGCTCGTCACCGAGGCCCGCGTAGATCTCTTGGAGGGACTCGGCAAGGCGGTCCTGGCGGCCGCGGATATCGTCCTGGCCCGGGTAGTTGGTGCCGTCAGCCAGCCAGATCTTCAGGTCCTTGGACCCGGTGGCGTGCATGATCTCGATGCACTCCAGGTGGTGATCGATGGCCCGGCGACGCACGGACTCGTTGGAGGACGTCAAGGAGCCGAACTTGTACTCGTCATCCTGGAAGGTGTTGGAGTTGATGGTACCCAGCCCGACGCCCAACCCTGCAGCGTATTCACGCAGCGCTGCGTAGTCATCAACCTTGTCCCAGGGAATGTGCAGCGCCACAGTAGGAGCGAGCCCCGTGAGTTCGTGAACCTTGGCGGCGTCGGCGATCTTTTCCTGAACGGTGCGCGGTGTACCGGGGGTGCCGAAGACCTTGAACCGGGTCCCGGAATTCCCATAGGCCCAGGACGGCACTTCAATGGCCAGTTCCCCTAGACGGCCCAGGGCCGATTCTGTGGTGTTCATGCTTGTTCCTTTTGGTACTCGTGGGCGGGGTCTTTATCTATATGTGTGACGCCGGCGGCGGCTGTGACGTCGTCCGCCGCGGCAAGCTGGTCTTCAAGGTTGAAAACTTCTTCAATGACTTCGAAACCCTGGTCCGGAGGGACATCGCTGTTAGCGAAGAGGGTGGCCATCTCGGCCTGCCAGCGGGCATTGATCGCCGTGACAGCCATGCGAGCTTGGGCGGCCTCGTAGTCTTCGCATTCCAGGTAGCCGATCAGTTGGCCATCGGGAGCGAGGAACAGGGAGTAGTTGTTCCACCCTGCGTTTTTCAGTGCGGACAGCATCTCCGGCCATACGGCGGCGTGGCGCTGCTTGTACTCGGCCATCAGTTCCGGCTGGACTGAAGAGCGGAAACAAACCCTCATGTGCGGATCTCCAGGGTTACTCGTCTTTGAATCGTTTCATTTGTTACGATTCAAATTACCCTCGTAAACGGGAGGGTGTCAAGGCGTTTCCAACACATTGACGTCAGCCAGCGGAGATCGGAAAGCATGTCCCAGACAGCCAGCATCAAAGACGTTGCCACTCACGCCCAGGTAGCAGTGGGAACTGTTTCCAATGTGCTGAACTATCCGGACAGGGTTTCGCAGAGGACCAAGGAACGTGTCCTCAAATCCATTGCTGAACTCGGCTTCGTCCGCAACGACGCCGCCCGTCAGCTCCGCGCCGGCCAAAGCCGCACCATTGGCCTGATCGTGTTGGACGTTGGAAACCCCTTCTTCTCCTCAGTGGCTCGCGCGGCGGAAGATGCTGCGGCGGCCCTGGGCAGCGTAGTGCTGGTGGGGGACAGCGGTCAGGACTCCTCCCGCGAAGCGCACTACATGGACCTCTTCCAGGAGCAACGCGTCCAGGGTCTCTTGATTTCCCCGGTGGGCGACGTGTCAGGGCGCATTGATACGCTCCGCGAACGTGGCGTGCCCACTGTTCTGGTGGACGAACTCGCGGACACCGATCGCTGCAGCTCGGTCTCCGTGGATGACCAAGAAGGTGGCTACTTGGCCGCCAAGCACTTGCTGGACCAGGGCCGCCGTCGTTTAGCTTTTGTTGGTACGCCGTCCATACGACAGGTGGCCAGCCGACTCAAGGGTGCGCAGCGCGCCGTGGGCGAGGTGACCGGCGCCAGCATTGAGGTGCTCGACTCCGCCGGGCAGACAGTCCTCGCCGGACGACAGGTGGGCAACAAGCTGGTGGAGCGCTCGCCGGAAAAGCGTCCCGAAGCCGTGTTCTGCTCCAACGACCTCCTGGCACTCGGCGTCATGCAATCGTTGACCATGCTGCGGACCGTCCGGATACCCGAGGACATCGCGCTCATTGGCTATGACGACATCGATTTCGCCATTTCCGCAGTGGTCCCACTGTCTTCCATCCGCCAGCCCACTGAGGCGCTGGGCCGGACCGCGATCGAGCTGCTCGCGGAAGAACAGGAGAGCGGCGGGACCAAACACCGATCCGTAGTGTTCACCCCCGAGCTGGTGGTCCGCCAAAGCACTGCCGGCGCATAGCTGCGCTCCTGCCCAGTTAGTCCCCAAAAAGCCCGGGTTCCCGCGAGCAGTTTCGCGGAAAGCCGGGCTTGTGCCCCCCCGTTGCCTCGGCTAACTGGGCAGGAACGCGCTACAGGGTGTAGATGCTCCACGACGCCCTGTGCTCGGCCCCGGGTTCCAGTCGGATCAGGTCTGTTCCGCTGTTGAAGGCATCCGGCGGACACGTCATGGGCTCCACGGCAAGGCCGATTCGCCCAGGGATCGGTGACGGCTTGTCTGCCGTATGGATCTGCAGCCACTGGCAGCTTTCGTCCCAGGACATCCCGACGCCGGACCCTCCGACGCCGGTGCCCGACGGGTCGCGGACGGACAGCCGCGCCAGCCCGCCGTCGAACGTTATGTCCGTAAAGGCGTGGTCGATTTCGGTGCTGCCGATGGCGCGCGGGGAACGGAAGTCGAAAGCGTGGCCTTCCACGGCTGCCAGCGAGACGGGCAGCAGCCTCTCCGGGGTGACTTCCAAGAATGAATCCGCAGCGAACTCAAGCACCCACTCATCCAGGGGCGACGAGCCGGCCACCAGGTACGGGTGCGGGCACACGCCGTAGGGAGCTGCGATGTCAGCGGCGTTCCGGGCCGTGACCGACGTGTGAAGCCCGGCGTCGTCCAGCACAAACCGGGCCGAGAGCTCCAGCACGAACGGGTACCCCGCCGTGGGACCCACAGTGCACGTCAACGTGAGCGACCCGGCGTCGGACTCTTTCGGAGTCCAATCGAGCGGGAAGGCCAGGCCGTGCAGGGCAGTGCCCCGCTCAGGTTCGTTGACAGGCAACTGGTGATCGACGCCGTCGGACGTGTATTTGCCGTCGGCGATCCTGTTGGGCCACGGCGCAGCAATGATGCCGCGGTAATCCGGGATCGGACCGCCCTCCGGAAACGGCACAACCAGGTCCCTGCCCTGAAACTGCAGAACGCGCAGTGCGGCCGCCCGGGCGGTCACAACTGCCGTGTAACCGCCAGCGCTCAGCGTGAATTCAGTGCTCACAGGCCGCCGGCCAGCTTGTAGTACGCGGCGTTCCAGTTGAGTTCCTTTTTGAACTGTTTGATGGTGGTGTCCTCATCAATGGTGAGAAGTTCGGTTTTGGCGATTTCGGCGAAGTCCTCGAATACTTCGAGGCCCACCTGTGTGGACAATACCGTGTGGTGCGCGGCGCCGGCGGTGAGCCACGCGGCGGCCGATGTGGCGAAGTTGGGCTTCGGTTCCCAGAGCGCGCGGGCTACGGGCAGGTTGGGCAGCGGCTGGTCAAGGTCGACGACGTCAACCACGTTCGCCACCAGGCGGAACCGATCGCGCATATCGGACAGCGCTACGACGATGCCGGGGCCGGCGTCGGTGTCAAACACCATGCGGACGGGGTCTTCCTTGCCGCCAATTCCCAGCGGGTGGATCTCCACCCGCGGCTTGGTGGCCGTCAGCGAGGGGCAGACTTCCAGCATGTGGGCACCCAGGATCTTCTCCGAGCCGGGCTCCAAGTGGTAGGTGTAGTCCTCCATGAGCGACGCGCCTCCGGGCAGGTCGCCGCCCATCACCTTGGCCGCGCGGACCAGGATGGCGGTCTTCCAGTCACCTTCGGCGCCGAAGCCGTAACCGTCGGCCATGAGGCGTTGGACCGCCATACCGGGGAGTTGGCGCAGTTCCCCCAAATCCTCGAAGGACGTGGTGAACGCTGCCGATCCGTTGGCTTCAAGGAAACTGCGGAGACCCAGCTCGATCTTGGCGCTGTAGCGCAGGGACTCGTGGCGGGCAGCGCCCTTTTTTAGTTCGTCGGCCACCTCGTAAAGTCGCTCATACTCGGCAACCAGGGCGTCGACGTCGGACTCTGCAGTTGCGTGGACAGCGTCAGCGAGCTCGTTGACGGACCAGGTGTTCACCGAGACGCCGAAGCGAAGCTCGGCTTCTGTCTTGTCACCTTCGGTGACGGCGACGTTACGCATGTTGTCACCAAAACGGGTCAGCTTCAAGGTTCGCACGGCGGCCCATCCGGCCGAGGCGCGCTGCCACGCACCCACCTGGCGGGCCACCTCAGGGTTGCTGACATGCCCGACGACGGTCTTCCGCGGCACGCCGAGGCGCGACTGGATGTACCCAAATTCGCGGTCGCCGTGGGCAGCCTGGTTGAGGTTCATGAAGTCGAAATCGATGTCAGCCCAGGGCAGGTCGCGGTTGGCCTGGGTGTGCAGGTGCAGCAGCGGTTTGCGGAGCAGGTCCAGGCCCTGGATCCACATCTTGGCGGGGCTGAACGTGTGCATCCAGGCGGTCACGCCAATGACGGAATCGTCTGAGTTGGCTTCCAATGCGGTGCGGCGGATGGCATCGGAATCGGTGAGGACCGGCTTCCACACGAGCTTGACGGGAACATCGCTGCTGGCGTTGAGGGCGTTGGCAATCTCCTGCGACTGCGCTGCCACCTGCTTGAGGACGTCCTCCCCGTAGAGGTGCTGGCTGCCGGTGAGGAACCAGACCTCGTACTGGCCCAGGGACGTATTGTTGGCGGAAGTGTTGTTGGCGCTGGGCATTTAGTGGCTCCTGAGGTGCTTTTGAGTTTCGAGTGGCTTCGGTGGTCCGCAGTGGCGACCGGGCTGTCCGCGGTGGCGGCCGGGTTGTCCGCGTTAGCGGCCGTAAACGTTCTGGTATCGGTTGTAGAGGGAGTCGATCTTGTCCTGGTCAATGGGCAACGGCTCGCCCAGCTGGCGGGAGATGTGGACCGTCCTGGCCACTTCCTCGCACATCACTGCTGCCTTGACTGCATCGCGGGCGGACTTGCCGATAGTGAAGGGACCGTGGTTCTGCATGAGCACCGCGGGGGAGCTGGAGTTCTTCAGAGTCTCCACGATTCCCTGGCCAATGGAGTCGTCGCCGATCAGCGCGAACGGTCCCACCGGAATCGATCCGCCGAATTCGTCGCCCATCATGGTCAGTACGCAGGGGATTGCCTCACCGCGTGCAGCCCAGGCCGTGGCGTAGGTGGAGTGCGTGTGGACCACGCCGCCTACCTCAGGCATGTGCCGGTAGACGTACGCGTGCGCGGCGGTATCGGAGGACGGGGAGAGGTCCGGGTTGCCCCAATCCACGGTCCCCGCGCTGCCGGTGTTCATTCCCCGCACAGGTGTGCCATAAAGGTCGGTGACCACCATGAGCTCGGGTGCGAGGTCATCGTAGGAAACGCCCGACGGTTTGATCACCATGAGATCGTGCCCGGGGATGCGGCCCGAGACGTTGCCAGCGGTCCATACCACCAGTTCGTAGCGGGTCAGTTCGGCGTGCAGATCGCAGACTTCCTTGCGGACTTTGGCAATGGACTCCAAGAGCGTGCTCATGCCGAGGCTCCTTCCAGGGCGGCGGGCTGGTCGGCGTGTTGTCCGGAGCCTTGGATTGCCGCGCGCTGGATGGCCTTGAGGCGGTGCATGACGTTGTTGGTGCCGCGGCCGAAGTAATCGTGCAGAGCCTTGTATTCCTGGAAAAGGACCTCGTAGGCGGCAACGTTTTCCGGTATGGGGGTGTAGACCGCGCCAGGAGCGGCAGCCATGGACGCTGCGGCGTCGAGGATGTCCTTGTATTTCCCTGCGGCCACGGCGGCGTGGATTGCCGAGCCCAGCGCAGGACCCTGCTCCGATCCGATGGTGGAGAGCTGCAGGCCGGTGATGTCGGCGTACACCTGCATCAGGAACTTGTTCTTCAGGAGCCCGCCGGCCACGATGAACTCCTTGACCGGGACGCCGGAATCGCGGAACGCGTCCACAATGGTGCGTGTGCCGAAGGCTGTGGCTTCCAGGAGTGCCCGGTAGGTGTCCTCCGGTTTGGTGGCCAAGGTCTGGCCTACCACTACGCCGGAAAGTTCATGGTCCACCAGCACTGAGCGGTTGCCCGAGTGCCAGTCCAAGGCGATCAGTCCATGCTCGCCGATTGCCTGCTTTTCCGCGAGTTCGGTGAGGTATTCGTGGATGCCCAGGCCCTTGTCCTTGGCGGCTTGGTGGTATTCCGGCGGGACGCCGTTCTTGGTGAACCAACCGAAGATGTCGCCTACGCCGGACTGGCCTGCTTCGTAACCCCAGAGGCCATCCACAATGCCGCCGTCCACTACTCCGCACATGCCCGGGACTTCGCGGAGAACGTCGCCATTCATGACGTGGCAGGTGGAGGTGCCCATGATCGCGACGAGCTGCCCTGGTTCAACGGCGTTTGCGGCGGGTGCGCTGACGTGGGCATCAACATTTCCCACAGCCACTGCGATTCCCGCAGGAAGCCCGGTCCAGGCCGCTGCTTCTTCCGTGAGGTAGCCGGCGGCATCTCCCAAGCGGCCGATGGTGTGTTCAAGCTTTTGGGACACAAAGTCTTTGAAGTCCGGGTTAAGCGCAGCCAGGAAGTCCCGGGAGGGGTACTTTCCGTCCTGGTAGATGCCCTTGTACCCGGCGGTGCAGGCGTTGCGGACGTAGCTGCCGCAGAGCTGCCAAACGATCCAGTCGGCGGCCTCAACCCAGTGGTCCATGGCGCCGTAGACTTCCGGATCTTCCTCGAGGAGCTGCAGCCCCTTGGCGAACTCCCATTCGGAGGAGATCAGGCCGCCGTAGCGGGGAAGCCATGATTCGCGCCGTTCTTCGGCGAGCTGGTTGATGCGGTCGGCCTGTGGCTGGGCTGCGTGGTGGCGCCACAGTTTGACGAAGGCGTGCGGGCGATCCGCGAAGCGTTCCAGTTCGTTCAGCGGCGTGCCGTCCGCCGTCGTCGGAACCATGGTGCAAGCGGTGAAGTCAGTAGCGATGCCCACCACGTTGGCCGGGTTGATACCGGCGTCGGCGACGGCGGACGGGACAGCGTTGCGCAGGACGTCGCGGTAGTCGTTGGGTACTTGGAGGGCCCAGTCGGCAGGGAGTCGCTGTCCGCTGCCGGGGAGTGTTTCCGTCACGACAGCGTGCGGGTACTCAAACACGCCGCTGCCGATCTCGGCGCCGTCAGAAACACGCACCACGACGGCGCGGCCGGACAGGGTTCCATAGTCCACGCCAATGACGAACTGCTCGTCCAGCGGGAGGTTTTCAGAGGTATTCATGGGGTCTCCATCCGGCTGGCCAGGGCCTCATTGCCGGGGGTAGGGGTGGAAAATTGAAGAAGGTCTGATGCAATTGTTAGCGCTCACAACTTTGATGTCAAGAGCGGGCCGCGCGGAATGGGTCCTTCTGAAGGAGTCAGTGGCTGGCGCACCCAAGTAGGTAGCAGCTGAGCACGTTTAGAGTCCTCAAAACGTGCTCAGCTGCTATTTAATTGGGTGGGGGATGCCTAGCTGGCTGCTTGGGCCGTGGTGGATCTGACCACCAGCCGCGGCACCACTGTTGCAGGCGTGCCCGTGGCGCCGCTCTCCAGCCGATCCAACAGCAAGCCAATGCATCGCCGGCCGAGTTCCTCGAAATCTTGCGCCACGGTGGTCAGTGGAGGTATGAAATATGCCGACTCCGGTTGGTCGTCAAAGCCCACTACGCTGATGTCCTCCGGCACCCGGACGCCAACTTCATTGAATGCCCGGAGAACGCCAAGAGCCATCTGGTCATTAGCGACGAAGAGGGCGGTCACGGAACGGTCAGCCGCAATCTTCAGGCCTTCCCTGTAACCACATTCGGCGCTCCAGTCGCCCTCGATCAGTGTGGCTGGCTCTAGGCCGGCCTGAGTCAGTGCATCCTGCCAGCCCTCGATGCGGGCTGCTGCGTCAATCCAATCGGACGGCCCGGACAAGTGGCCGATCTGAGTGTGGCCGAGGTCCAAAAGGTGCTGGACCGCGAGCCGTGCCCCCTGCTTCTGATCGACCGTGGCGCCGCTGAGGTGTTCGTCGCCCACTGACCCCACGGCCACCAGCGGAACCTGGGCGGTGACATCGCGGAGGACGTCGAACGTACCCGGGTGGGGAACAGTGACCACGATGCCATCTACGCCTTGGTCCATGAAGTGGGCAATAGCGTCCTTGATGGTCTCCGGGGTGACTTCCCGCAAACCGGCCACGCTCACAAAATAGCCCGCATCCCGGGCGGCTTGCTGCACACCAAGGAGGGTGTGAGACGGCCCGTACTGTGCCATTTCGCTGCCGAGCACGCCAATGGTCTGGGAACGCCGCGTCACCAGGCTGCGAGCAGCCGTATTTCGTCGGTAGCCCAGCTCGGTGATTGCCTGTTCCACGCGCTCGCGGGTCTTGGAACTCACGTTGGGGTGGTTGTTCAGAACGCGCGACACGGTTTGATGCGAGACGCCTGCCACGCGGGCCACATCCTCCATGACAGGAGGTCGCTGATGTGCAGATTGTTCAATGCTCACCCTGTCACGATAGAGCACCGGTGTGGGATCAGCCTTTCGCGACCCCCGCGGCGTAAAGCCGGTACCGGGCCAGGAACCCAGGAACTCCGGAAGCACTCTGCGGTGTCAGCTCCCGCCCTTCAAGCTTCCAGCCCGGGAGCTGACCGGTGAGAACGCCTGCGGCCTGCCTGGCAGCGCCATCGGCCACGTACTCGCCGGGCCTTGGGACGAAGACAGGCAAGCCGAAAGTTGAGGCTGCAATCTGTTGGACGGCGTCTGATTGCGCTCCGCCGCCAATCAGAATGATGCGCTGGGCAGAGACACTCTGCGCCTGCAGAGCAGCCAGCCCGTCGGCCAAGGAACACAGCACACCCTCAATGGCTGCCCGGGCCATGTTGGCTGGAGTGTAGTTGGAGACGGTGATGCCGTGGAGCGATCCCGTGGCATCGGGCAGGTTGGGTGTCCGCTCCCCGTCGAAGTACGGGACGAGGGTCAGCCCGTCGGCGCCTTCCGGAGCTGACAGGGCCAGGTTGCCGAGTTCCGTTAGGGTCACTCCCAGAAGTGCAGCTGTCGCGTCGAAGATCCGGGTCGCATTGAGCGTGCAGGCCAGCGGAAGGTAGTTGCCGGTCGCATCCGCGAAGCTTGCCACGAGTCCGCTGGCATCATGAGAGGGAACATCTGATACCGCGAACACCGTCCCCGATGTTCCGATCGAAATGACAACGTCCCCGACGGCGGCGTTGACGCCCAGCCCTGCTGCGGCGTTGTCTCCCGCACCCGGGCCGATCAACGCGCCCGTGGGAGTCTTGCCCGCTGCTTCCAAAGGCCCGACGACGGTTGGCAGCACCGGGACGTGGCCCAGCGTGCGTTCCAGGACTGCGGGTAAGTACTCCCCAGTGGTTGCCGAAAAGTAGCCTGTGCCGGAGGCGTCGGAACGGTCGGTGCGGAGGAGCTCCAACGATGCCGGGCCGGTTCCGGGTCCGTGACCCGCCAAACGCCAAGACAGCCAATCATGCGGAAGGCACACCGCAGCCGTACGTTGGGCATTGGCGGGTTCGTTCCCTGCGAGCCAGCGAAGCTTGGTGGCGGTCAGGGATGCTACGGGAACTGTGCCTGTGGTGGAGGCCCAATATGCGGCCCCGGCGGCGGCATCGCCACCACCGGCCTCAAGGATTAATTCCTCTGCGTCGGGCGCCGAACGGGTATCGTTCCACAGCAAGGCCGGTCGGACGACGTTGCCGTAGTCGTCCAAGCACACCATGCCGTGCTGTTGTCCACCGATGGAGACGGCATCGACGTCGTCAAGGCCGCCTGCCTGGCTGATCGCGTCCTGCAGGGCTGTCCACCAGTGATCCGGGTGGACTTCGGTGCCGTCAGGGTGGGAGGCCCTGCCCTGGCGCACCAAGGTACCGGTGACGGAGTCCCGGATGATCACTTTGCAGGACTGGGTTGAGCTATCGATCCCGGCTACGAGAGGCATGCGTTAATCCTTTTGGGGTCCGCCGCCAAGCCGTTCCGTGAGTGAATTCCGGAACGACCTGGCGGCGGGATATCAGTGTGGTGGTCTGATTTAGCGGGCGCCGAGCAGGTGCTCGATGGCCAGCTGGTTGAGGCGGACGAAAGCGAACGAGCGTTCGGCGGCCTTGTCGGCGTCGAACGTCTCGAAGGCGCTGGCGTCAGCGAGCAGGTCCGCCGTGGTTTCGCCGGCGTTCAACGTCGGCTCACCCAGCTCGAACACGCCCGACGTAGCAAGTGCCTCCTGAACGTCTGGATCAGCGCGGAAGGCCAAAGCGCGTTCCTTCAGCAAGAGGTACATGGACATGTTGGACTTGGCCGATTCCCACACGCCGTCGTAGCCGTCGGTACGTGAGGGCTTGTAATCAAAGTGGCGGGGGCCATCGTATTTTGGTCCGCCGTTGGGGAAGCCGTTCTCCAGCAGGTCCACCGTGAAGAAGGCGCTGGTGAGGTCGCCGTGGCCGAAAACGAGGTCTTGGTCGTACTTGATGCCGCGCTGGCCATTGAGGTCAATGTGGAAGAGCTTGCCCGCCCACAGGGCCTGGGCGATGCCGTGGGTGAAGTTCAGCCCCGCCATCTGTTCGTGGCCGGTCTCCGGGTTGAGGCCCACGATGTCGCCATGCTCGAGCTGCGCGATGAACGCCAGGCCGTGGCCGACCGTGGGGAGGAAGATGTCGCCGCGGGGTTCGTTCGGCTTGGGCTCGAGCGCGATCCGGAGGCCGTAGCCCTTTTCCTTGATATACCCGGCTGCGGTGTCCACGCCTTCCTTCATGCGGTCCAGCGCTGCGGAGAGGTCCTTGGAGCCGTCGTATTCGCTGCCTTCACGGCCGCCCCACATCACGAAAGTTTCTGCGCCAAGCTCTGCGGCGAGGTCAATGTTCCGGAGGATCTTGCTGAGGGCAAAGCGGCGGATGGAGCGATCGTTCGACGTGAAACCGCCGTCCTTAAATACCGGGTGGCTGAAGAGGTTGGTGGTCACCATGGGCGTCTTCAGCCCGGTCTCTGCCAAGGCTGCCTTGAAGTTCTTCAGAATGAGGTCGCGCTCGGAGGCAGTGGCGTCAAAGGGGATCAGATCATTGTCGTGGAAAGTGATGCCGTAAGCGCCCAGCTCGCTGAGTTTATGCACGGCTTCCACAGGGTCCAGTGCCGGACGGGTGGCCACGCCGAAGGGATCGGCGCCGGTCCATCCGACAGTCCAGAGGCCAAAGGTGAAGCGGTCCTGCGGGGTGGGCTGCGGGGTCATATTTGCTCCTTTGCAAAGCACTGGGGAAGAACTTGGAGAAGTGCATTCCAATTAGTTTTCAATCTGAACTATATGGGGGATAATGGATCATGGTCAATGGAAGCCGGAAAAAAGTTCTTTGAATCTGCAGGGAGGTCCCACGCCAGTGAATGAAGCAGCCGCGCCCGGGCGTGTAGGGGACGTCCGCCGTCGAAATCTTTCGCTCGTCTTGGACTCCATCGCCCGAACCGGGGACGCCAAACCTAGCCGCGCGCAGCTCGCGGCCGGAACCGGACTCACTAAAGCCGCCGTATCCAGTCTTGTTGCCGACCTCGTGGAATCCGGGCTGGTTTCCGAGGTGGGTCTCTATCGTGACGGCGAGCGGGGTCGGCCGGGGCAGGGGCTCGAACTCAGCTCGCGCCGCGGCGTGGTGGGAATGGAAATCAACGTTGACTACCTGGCTGTTGGGCTGGTGGACCTTGGCGGAAACCTTCGGTTCCACTCAACCGTGGAGTCGCGGAACCGCGGTCTGGCTCCGGCCAAGGTTATGGAACGCCTAGGCCTCTTGACGGCTGAGGTGAAAGCCGAGGCCGCCGCCGCCAACATCGCCATCCTGGGTGGTGGCCTCGCGGTCCCGGGGCTGGTGGATGAGCAGCGCAACCTTGTCCTTTCCGCGCCTAACCTGCACTGGGAGCAAGAGGAGCTGAATCCCCGGGCCCTGCTGGAGGGCGCCCCGCTGGGTGTCAGGTTGTCCAACGAGGCCAATAGTGCTGCTCTCGGTGAGCTTTGGTATGGCACTGGCCAGCCGGACTTCCTCTACGTTTCCGGCGAAGTCGGCGTGGGCGGTGGCGTGATCATCGGCTCCGAGCTTTACACCGGGCCGGGCGGCTCTGCGGGTGAGCTCGGCCACATCGTAGTCCACCCGGATGGGCCGGGCTGCTCCTGCGGAGGCACGGGCTGCCTGGAAACGTTCGCTGGCCAGGAGGCCATTTTCGAGGCCGCCGGCATTCCTGAGGGCTCACTCGGTGCGCGTACGGAACTGCTGCTGGCGGCCTTGGCTGCCCAGGAGCCGCAGGCCACTCGGGCGGTACACGACGCCGGAAAGTATTTGGGCGTCGCGCTCGCTTCTTCTGCCCGGTTGATGGACATAGAGGCAGTAGTTCTCGGCGGACACTTTGCGGTCCTGGCGGAATGGCTCAAACCGGCGCTGCTGACCAGCTTGGACCGTTATGCGCCCGGCCTGCTTGATCCGGGCAACCTGACGGTTTCGGCCCTGGAGCACTCCGGAACCCTTCTTGGTGCTGCGGGCCAGGTGATCCGGTCCGTTATTGAGTCGCCGTTCGAGTTCCTGCTGGCGAGCAAGCTAGCCTGAGCGGGGGTGCCTGGGCCGCGTTTGCGATCGCTGGCGATAAAACGGCGTGGGTCCTTCCGAATGAATCATCAGCATGCTTACTATTGATGGATCAGTTGTTCGCGCAAACTACCCCCACGGACGAGTGCCCCATGACTTCACAAGACTCAGCCCACACCAGTACCGCCAAGGCGCAGACCGCTCCCTCTCCGGAGGATTCGCGTAAGCCGGACAGTCCCAACGATCTCGCCAAGCCCACATGGATGTACATCGCCAAGCGGACGCTCCGGGAGTTCACCAAGGATCAATGCCCTGACGCGGCGGCCGGCCTAACGTACTACGCCGTCCTCTCCTTGTTTCCAGCGCTCCTGGCGCTGGTCTCCCTCATTGGCATCTTCGGAGACGCCGGCAAGACAACGTCATCACTGTTGGATATTGTGCAGCAGTTCGCGCCGGGGCCGGGCGTTGACGCCATGCGCCAGCCGATCGAGGAACTGACTCAGTCCAACACGGCCGGGCTCGCCCTGGTTTTCGGTATCTTGGTAGCGCTCTGGTCCGCCTCGGGCTACGTCACCGCCTTCAGTCGAGCAATGAACCGGGTTTACGAAGTGGACGAAGGCCGCGGCTTCATCAAGCTGCGGGGCACCATGCTCGCCGTCACCGTCGTCGCCGTCGTGGGTGCAGCGCTCGCCGCTGCCATGCTGGTCCTGAGTGGTCCCGTGGCGGAGGCCATCGGCGGTGCCATCGGGTTGTCCGAAACCTTCTTGACCGTATGGAATATCGCCAAATGGCCGGTCCTCATAGTTATTGTGGTCGCGATCATTGCCGTGCTCTACTACTTCACGCCCAACGTCAAGCAGCCCAAGTTTCGCTGGATGAGCATGGGCTCTCTCATTGCCTTGGTGATTTTCGCCCTTGCCTCGCTGGGCTTCGGTTTCTACGTTGCCAACTTCAGCAACTACAACAAGACGTACGGTGCCCTCGCGGGCGTCATCATCATGCTGCTGTGGCTCTGGATCCTCAACATGTCCTTGCTGTTCGGCGCCGAGTTCGACGCCGAAATGGAGCGCGGCCGCCAACTCCAGGGCGGCATTGAGGCCGAGGAGAGCATTCAACTCCCGCCGCGCGATACCAAGAAGAGCGACAAAATGCAGGAAAAGGAAGACGAAGTAATTCGGGACGGCGAAGAAATCCGTGAAACCCACGGCGACGAGCCCCGGACAGGCAAGTAACCCGAATGGAGACTCCCGCCGCAAGCACTGACATGCGCAGCAAGAAGCTCAAAGCCATCAAGAACGGCGACAGCGTCCGGATCAGTGGTGAGGTTTTCCAGGTCGACTCAATCGAACCCCAAGAGGGCTCGCGGAACATCAGGTTGGAATTGACAGCGCCCGACGGCGGCTCGGTCACCTTGATCGGCCGGCCGAAAGCCCGCATGCAGCTGACTGCTCGAGCTTCATGAGCGATCAGGCCTCGGCGGGGAAACCCTGATCGGCGTCATCCCACCAGCCCTCCCAGGCGCTGGAGGTCAGGCGTTCGGTGGCGACAGCAGGGGCGTGTTCGCCGGCGGAATCGCCGGACGGCCCGCTGTGGCTGCCGCTGGCGTCGAGGAAAAAGGTCAGTGTCTTCAAGAGCATCATGGTGGTGTCCTTTCAGGGGTTTCGTGGACGTCTTTGTCCAGGTAAAACCAGCGTAGGTGCCCATTGTTTCCTCCCATCGACGCCATGTTTCAGCTGTGTACCACTTATCTCACCTGCGCGTTCGAGGACTTTTAGCTGACACAAAAGCGGGCCCCTGCCGTGACCTTGGCAGGAGCCCGCTGGCTTTGGAGCGATCCTCCCGCGGAACTTAGGGCATCCGCGGGAGGACCACGTTGTTAGGCGAACGGGAGGACGAGCTCCGCGTAGCGCTGCTTCATGGTTTCCAGGACTGCGTCGCCATCGGCGTCCCAGATTTCCTGGTTGAAGATCTCTACCTCGATGTCGCCCTTGTACCCGGCGTCCCTGACCCAGGTGCCGATGGTGGCGAAGTCGATGACGCCGTCGCCCATCATGCCGCGGGACAACAGCGCGTCCGCAGCGATGGGCAGGTTGAAGTCGCACACCTGGTACGAGGCAATGCGGTTCTCGCGGCCGGCACGTTCGATCTGCGCTTTCAGTTCCGGGTCCCACCAGACGTGGAAGGTGTCGACGGCGACGCCGACAGCCTTTGCGTCGTAGGGCGCCGCAAGGTCAAGTGCTTGGCCAAGGGTGGAGATCAGTGCGCGGTCCGCGGCGTACATCGGGTGCAGTGGTTCCAGCACCAGGCGGACGCCGTTTTCGGAGGCGAAGGGAACCAGTTCCTCAAGGCGGTCGGCCACGCGCTGGCGTGCAGCGACGACGTCCTTCTCTCCGGGAGCAAGCCCGCCAACCACCAGGAACAGTTCCTGGGTGTCCAGCGCTACTGCTTCGCGGACGGCTTCGAAATTGTCAGCCAGAGCTGCGGCCTGTCCCACGGCATCGGCTGCGGTAAGGAAGCCACCGCGGCACAACGAGGAAACGCGGAGTCCTGCGTCCTTGATGAGCTTGGCTGCCTTGTCCAGTCCGGCCTCGGCCACGCGGTCGCGCCACGGCCCGATCGCGGGGATACCGGCGCGGGCGCAACCGTCAACAGCTTCGGCGAGCGTCCACTTTTTGGTGGTGGCGCTGTTCAGGGAGAGTCGCGAGAAATCGGTGCTCATGCGCCCACC
Source organism: Paenarthrobacter sp. TYUT067 (assembly GCF_023656375.1). Lineage (NCBI taxonomy): Bacteria > Bacillati > Actinomycetota > Actinomycetes > Micrococcales > Micrococcaceae > Paenarthrobacter > Paenarthrobacter sp. TYUT067. The sequence continues at coordinate 116,974 of NZ_JAMOIT010000009.1, read as the reverse complement.
CCGTTGATCCGCAGGAAGTCTGACATCCGGAACGCGGCCAGCGACGGATCCTTCAGCAAGCCGGCCTGGTCTGCCAGTTCGAACGTCTTCGCCAAATGCAGCACCGAGCGGCCCGAGTGCAGGCCACCCACCATCTGGAAACCGGGCTGCTTGCCGTTGAGCCATGACATGAAGGCGATGCCGGTTTTGTAGTAGAACGTGGGTGCGCTGAAGATGTGCTTTCCAAGCTCACGCGTGGAGTCAAGGATGGCGCGACCTTCGGCGCCCTGACCGGCGTCGTACTTCTGCAACGCTACCGAAGCGGCCGGGTAGATCGCCGCGAAGATGCCCAGAAGGGCGTCCGAGTGGTGCGTTTGGTCGCCGTCGATCAGTTCCGGGTAGTTGAAGTCGTCGCCGGTGTAGAGGCGGACGCCTTCCGGCAGGTTGGCGCGGAGGGCGACCTCGTGTGAGGCGTCCAGCAGCGAAACCTTCACGCCGTCAACCTTGTCCGAGTGTTCGCGGATCAGGCTGAGGAACGTTTCGGTGGCAACGGAGACGTCATCGGAGCCCCAGTAGCCTGCCAGCGCGGGGTCGAACATGGTGCCCAGCCAGTGCAGGATGACGGGCTGGTCCACTTCCTGCAGGAGTGTCGAGTAGACGTGCAGGTAGTCGTCGGCGCCGTTGGCAACCTTGGCCAGGGCGCGGGATGCCATGAGGATGACCTTGGGACCGGCCTCACTGACCACCGCGATCTGCTCGCGGTAAGCATCAATGACGGCCTGGATACCCGCTGCACCCTCGGGAAGGGCGGTGATGTCCAGCTGGTCGGTGCCGGCGCCGCAGGAAACGAGGTCCCGGACGGACTTGCCGGCGATGGCGGCGTTGCCCGCTGCCACGACGGAAGCGGCCTCGGTGCCGGTGCGCTTGATGAGCTGCTGGGTCGCGGCCCAATCCAGGCCCATGCCGCGCTGTGCGGTGTCCATGGCATCGGCAACGCCCAAGCCATAGGACCACAGCTCGTGCCGGTACGCCAGGGTGGCGTCCCAGTCAAGCTGGGCCGGGGCGCCGGGAGTGTTGTCCGCGGAGACCTCAGGGATGACGTGTGCTGCGGCGTAGGCGCGGCGGGCCGTCAAAGGAGCAGTCGGTTTGGTCCACGATGTGGCCGCCTGAAGGCGGTACTCGCGGGTGCCGCCGTCGTCGGTGGGAAGAATCAGTGACGTCATTAGAGGGTGATCTCCGGGATGTCGATGGTGCGGCGCTCAGCCGAGGACTGCAGGCCGAGTTCGGCCAGCTGCACACCGCGTGCTGCGGAAAGCAGGCCGAAGCGGTGCTCGCGACCGGCGACGACGTCGCGCAGGAATTCTTCCCACTGCAGCTTGAAGCCGTTGTCCAGTTCAGCGTTGGCGGGGACTTCCTGCCACTGGCTGCGGAAGGATTCCGTGACGGGCAGGTCCGGGTTCCAGACCGGCTTGGGGGTGTGGGCGCGCTGCTGCGCAACGCACTTGTTCAAACCGGCGACGGCGGAACCGTGCGTGCCGTCGATCTGGAACTCAACCAGTTCGTCGCGGTAGACGCGAACGGCCCAGGACGAGTTGATCTGGCCGATGACGTCGTCGCCACCCGGGGTTTCGAGTTCGAAGATGCCGTAGGAGGCGTCGTCGGCGGTGGCCTTGTATTCCTTGCCGGCCTCGTCCCAACGTGCGGGGATGTGCGTTGCGGTCTTGGCGTTGACGCTCTTGACCTTGCCGATGATGCCTTCAAGGACGTAGTTCCAGTGGCAGAACATGTCCGTGGTCATTCCGCCGCCGTCTTCCTTGCGGTAGTTCCAGGACGGGCGCTGTGCAGCCTGGACGTCGCCTTCGAAGACCCAGTAACCGAATTCGCCACGGATGGAAAGGATTCGGCCGAAGAAGCCTTCATCCACCAGGCGGCGGAGCTTGACCAGGCCGGGGAGGTACAGCTTGTCGTGCACTACGCCTGCGGTGACGCCGGCGTCCTTGCCGATCTGTGCCAGCTCGATTGCTTCTTCCAGGGTCTCGGCTGTGGGCTTTTCGGTGAAGATGTGCTTGCCGGCGCGCATTGCCTTCTTCAGGGTGGCGGCGCGGAGGCTGGTCATGGACGCGTCGAAGATGATGTCAACGGTGGGGTCGGCAATGACGGCGTCCAGGTCGGTGGTCCACTCGGAGACCTTGTGGAGTTCGGCGAGTTCGCGGATCTTGGCTTCGTTGCGGCCAACCAGGATCGGCTCCACCTGAACCTTGGTGCCGTCTTCCAAGGTGAAGCCGCCGGCATCGCGGATGGGGAGGATGGACCGCAGCAGGTGCTGGCGGTAGCCCATACGGCCGGTGATGCCGTTCATGGCGATACGGATCGTCTTTGTTTCGAAGCCCATGTTTTCTCCAGTGCCTTGTGTGCCGGCCGCTGAGCGTTGCCGGTGCTTACTTATGTCATGTGGGAAAGCGCATTCCCGCTGCAATCGATCATGCACCATGGCGCGCCGTATTGGCAAGCGCTTTCCCAAAATTCCAAGAGAACTGCCATAATTTCCTTAGCGCCAGTCCCGACGCTTGCAGAAAAGGAGTTCCCCGTGGCCGCCAGCACACTGAGTGAAGTTGCCCGTTTGGCCGGGGTCTCCCTCGCTACGGCATCCCGGGTCCTTAACGGCTCGTCCCGCAAACCAGCAGAAGACATCGCGCAACGCGTCCGCGAAGCCGCCGACAAACTGGGTTATGTTCCCAATGCGCAGGCGCAGGCGCTCGCAAAGTCCAGTTCAGGGTTGATCGGCCTTATTGTCCACGACATCGCCGATCCCTACTTCTCTGCCATCGCCCGCGGCGTCCAGGAAGCGGCCCGCCAACAGAACCGCATGGTCCTGCTGGCCAGCACATCAGGCACCCCGCACGACGAGAAGGAAGCAGTAGCTGCATTCGCTGCCCGCCGTGCCGACTCCATCGTGATCGCCGGATCGCGCTCAGTCCGCGCAGAGGACAAACAAGGAAACAGTGAACTCGCTGCCGAACTGGACCGCTACTGCCGCAACGGCGGGCACGTGGGAGTGGTGGGTCACCCCGTAGTTGGAGCGTCCACCACCGAGGGCTACCACGTGGTCAAGGTCCCCAATGAAGAGCTCGCCGCCGGCCTGGCCGCCGAACTGGCCGCTACCCACGACGGCGAATTCCTGATCGTTGCCGGCCCCGAAGGGCTCTACACCTCCGACGACAGGGTCCGCGGATTCCAGCGAGGACTCGAAGACGCCGGCAGGCCCACAGCGGAAATCATTCGCACCGGATTCAACCGCGCCGGGGGATATGAAGCCGGCCTGGCGCTCGCGGACCGGATCAAGGCGTCCCAAGAACGGCTCTGCATCTTCGCCGTGAACGACGTCATGGCTATCGGAGTCACTGCGGCCCTACGGCCCGAAGGGGTGTGGATTCCCCGTGATGCCACCATCGCCGGCTTTGACGACATCGAAACCCTCCGCGACTTCCGGCCCGCTCTTTCAACGGTGCATTTACCGCTCGAGGACATTGGACGCCTCGCCGCAGGAGATCCTGACACTCCGCTTGTCAGCGGGGCGGTCAAGCTCCGCCGCAGCACCGAAACCCCGGTGGAATCGCAGGTATGACCGCAGCGGAGGCCCAGGCGCCCCGAGCGCTCACGGTGATTCCCGCCGTCGGGCCTTCCGGTCTGGCGGCGCCCGCAGTCCTGGTTCTGCCCGGCGGAGGCTACGCGAAACGGCAGACCATGAAGCCGAACCTGTGGCAGAGTGGCTCGCTTCGCTGGGGATCCACGCGTTTGTGTTGCGATACCCGGTGGCGCCGGAGCGGCATCCTGCGCCTCTGATGGCCGCCAAGGAAGCCATGCTGTGGATCCGGAGCGGGGCGCACGGGTTGACCGTTGATCCCTCACGTGTGGGGGTTCTCGGGTTTTCGGCGGGTGGGCATCTTGCGGCCGCATTGTCTGTGCAGGTGCCCGCGGGCGATCCTGCGCTGGACATCCGCGAGTCGGTTCCGGACCTCAGCATCCTCTGCTATCCGGTCATTTCCTTCGTGGATTCGGTGCATCAGGGATCCGTGGACAACCTGGCCGGCGAGGGGGCGGGGCCTGAAATCCTGCGGCAGTTCTCCGCCGAGCTGCACGTCACCCCGGCAACACCGCCGGCGTTCCTCTGGCACACGGCAGACGACGAATCCGTTCCCGTCAGCCACAGCCTGGCCTACGCAGGAGCGCTCAGCCGAGCCGGAGTTGCCACGGAGCTGCACGTTTTTCCCAACGGTATCCACGGCATCGGCCTGGCAGCCGGAACGCCCGGTGCCGAGCAATGGACCGGGCTCTGCGCCGCGTGGCTTCGCCGGATGGGTTGGACTGCGTAGCGGTCTCCGGGCTAGTCCTCACCCAGAGTGATGGTGTGCAGGAACGCGGCGTCGTTGAGCACGTTGTCCGGGAGGTCGTCCTCCACGAATTCCAGCATGATGTCCATGTCCTTGCCGTTGCCCCGGAGGACATCGGTGACGGTCTGCCACAGCAACTTCCGATTCCGAAGCGGGAAACGCTCAGCTTCGGGGCCCCACGAGAAACAGTGCACGCCCACCAGATGCGGCAAGACTTCGTGGAGGGACTCAAGGGCCTGCTTGTCTGAAAGCCCGACGGCGGGCTGCCAGTAGGTGCCGACGTTGGCGTGGTTGACCCGGTCCAGTAGGTCGAGGGTGGTGGCGGGGGAGTCGGTGAGAGTGTTGCCGTGGTACTCGAAAGCGATGGCGACTCCGCGCGCCGCGGCAAGATCGGCAATGCGCCGGGTGTCCTTCACAACTGCGTCCCAGTGTTCTTGGCTGGCGTTCGCGGAACCGAGTTCCCCTGCCCAGACGCGGATCCTTGGCGCGCCTAAGGAGGCGGCGAGGTCCAGTGCCCGGCCGAAGTCTCCAAAGGCCCCGCAGCGGTAGTACGAGCCGAGCGATAGGACTGTCAGTCCGGCAGCCGCCGTGGCGTCCTTCGCGTGCGCGGCTGATTCTGCGTCACTGACATGGACGTCAGTACCCCACTCGATGCCGGCCAGGCCCGCATTCGAGGAAATTCGGACCACCTCGTCGATTCCGTGTGCGCGGAGGGTGACGGAACAAATGCCAGGCGTGAGGTCAGCCAGCGTGGTGAGGTCGATCATCGTCTTAGGATACCGGGAATGCGCTTACCCGGTAATGGCGTATCGCATGTCGAACACATCCGCACCCGCTCCTGCCGGCCGTGCGCACCCGCTCCCGCCGTGCGCGCCCGTTTCCGCCGTGCGCACCCGTTTCCGCCGCGCGCACCCCTTGAGCGTCGGCACCGCACCCGTTCCCGCCGAGCCTGACACATGGGGGGTTATGGGTGCATTCGGCGTCAGGGGGTGCGCAGGTGGAACCCAGCCCGGCCAAGCCGCCCGGTCCACTAGTTCGACTTACTCAGCGTCCGGCCCATGATCGCCTGGGTGAGGGCGTCGATCACTTCGGCGTTGGCCAGCGGGTTCCGGATCAGGGTGAAGTCGACGTCCCCCACTGGCGGGAGGCCGAACCGCTGGGTGATCACTTTCAGGTCCTCGGGCACCAGCGAGGCGGGCATGACCGCAACTCCAATGCCCGCGCGTACCGCAGCCAACACTCCGCTGATCTGCTTGGTGCTGCACGTGATCCGCCAGGTCCGGCCCTCGGCTTCCAGTGCATCAATAGCCAGCTTCCGGCTGAGGCTTGGCGCCGGGTAGGCGATGAGGGGGACCGGCGCTCCGGGCTCAAGGATGGTTTGCTCGACGCCCACCCACGCAAAGTTGTCGTGCCGGACTACAGTGCCTTCCTTGGCTCCGGCCACCCATTTCACGAACACCAGGTCCAGTTGCCCGGCATTGAGCCGCTTGTAGAGCTGGTCACTTTGGCTGACGGTGAGCTCCAGGTTGATTTGCGGGTACAGCTGCCGGAACTCGCGAAGGATCCGGGGTAGGCCGGTGATGGCGAGGTCGTCTGCGGTGCCAAAGCGGAGCCGCCCGCGCATGGCTGAACCGGAGAAGTAGCGGGCGGCGGAGTCGTGGGCGGCAAGGATGCTGCGGGCAAATCCGGCCATGGCGTCGCCGTTATCGGTGAGCCGGACCTCGCGCGTATCGCGGGCAACCAACACCCGTTTGGCGGAGGCCTCGAGCTTGCGGACGTGCTGGCTTACGGTTGGTTGCGCGAGTCCCAGGCGTTCTGCAGCCTTGGTGAAACTCAGCGTCTCTGCGACGGCCAAAAAGGAACGGAGCTGGACAGGTTCGAACACGTAACTCCTCAAGCGCAGGTCAGCGCCGGGCCGGAGTACTGCGCCATTGGAGAGGGCTCATTGCATTCCGCAATGCTAGTTATAGGCGCAATACGCTTCCATAATTGCTGCTGGCAACCATAGCGTTAAACGTATCCCACCGAAACTCTCGATCCGAGGACTACTTTTGGCACCCCCACCGCCTTCAGCGGCAAACGTCAGCCAGCCCGTCATCGATTCCCTCTCCGCGCCTCAGCCGCCGGACACCGTCACCCAGCCGCTCGCCGTCGTGAGTGAAAAGCTGCCCTGGCGGCATACTTTCATCTCTCTGAAGGTCCCCAACTTCAGGATCTTCGCGATTGGCCACTTTATAGCCGTGATCGCCATCTGGATGCAGCGCATTGCCCAGGACTGGATGGTGCTTCAACTCTCCGGGTCCGTCACCGCGGTCGGAATTACGGTGGCGTTGCAGTTCATGCCGTCACTTTTCCTTGGCCCATGGGGTGGCATGATTGCCGACCGTTTTGCCAAGCGCAAGATCCTCATCATCTGCCAATCGGCGGCCGCAGTACTGGCCGCCCTCCTCGCGGTGCTGTCCCTGAGTGGCCGCGTCGAAGTATGGCACGTCTACGTGATCGCCCTTGCCTTGGGCTTCGTGACTGTTCTGGACCAGCCAGCCAGGCAGGTGTTCGTCAACGAGCTCGTCGGACCCAAGTACCTGCGCAACGCCATCAGTGTGAACTCCACGACCTTCCAGCTCGGCGGGCTGATCGGTCCCGCCCTGGCCGGTGTGCTGCTCACAGCAGTTGGTGCCGGCTGGGCCTTCGCCGCCAACGCCGTGGCATGCTGCTCCACGGTGGCCATGCTGCTGATCCTCCGCAAGGACCAGCTGCACCTCAGCCAGCCGACGCCCCGCAAAAAGGGAATGCTGCGCGAAGGCCTCAACTACGCGCTGAGCAAGCCAACCATCTACTGGCCATGGTTGATGGCCGGCTTCGTGGCAGTTTTCGCCATGAGCCTGCCGGTACTGCTGGCCGCCTTCGCGGACCACGTGTACGACGCCGGTGCCGGAGGCTACGGCCTGCTGAACGCTATGGTTGCGCTCGGTGCACTCGCGGGAGCGGTGGCGTCCACCCGGCGTCGTCAGTTGCGGTTGCGCTCGGTGGTGACCTCCGCCGGGTTGTACGGTTTGATGCTCTGCGTGTCCTCGCTCATGCCAACCATGGTGTGGTTCAGCGTCGCCATGGTCCTGGCCGGATTCTGGTGCCTGATGTTCCTCACCGCAGCCAACCAAATGGTGCAGACCAGCTCCAACATGAGCATCCGCGGCCGCGTCATGAGCCTGTACCTGGTGGTGCTGATCGGCGGCCAGGCAATCGGCGGTCCCATGATGGGTTGGCTCGCCGAGCACCTCGGTCCGCACCTGGCCGTCCTGATCTCCGGTGGGGTGCCGGCCATCGCAGCTGCGGTAGTCGCCGTCGTACTGGCCCGGAAGTCATCCCTGCACATCAAGGTGGACCTGCGTGATCGGCGTCGGGTGCTGCGGATCGTGCGGGAGCCGCAGACCGTATAAAACAGGTGAAGCGCCCCAGCCGAACCGGGGCGCTTCATGTGGCGTGGCGCTAGGCCGCAGGTATGTGCGGATACTCCGCTGAGCGTCCCTGGAACTCCAGGACGTCCGGGTTCCGGATCACGCCGTCGCGGATCTCGATGGCCCGGGAGACGGTTTCGTTGGCATCCCATCCCTCCGGTCCCGCCACCACGGTTTCCAGGAAGGGCAGCAGGGCCTCGCTGATTTCCCAGCTGGCCGAGTTCCACAGGTAGGACGGGCTGTGGTCCACTGCGTAGTAATTGACGTGCCCACCAACGCGGAACATGGGCTCGTCGAACGTGGTGGTCCGTGCCCAGCTGAAGCCCATGCCTTCGTCGCAGGAAACGTCCACAATGAGGCTGTCCGGCTGGAACTCCGTCAAATCCTCCGTGCGCAGATATGTCAGCGGGGCGTTCGGATCCTGCAGGGTGCAATTCACCACGATGTCAGCCGCGGCAAGGAACGGAGCCAAGGGCTTGCGCCCCTTGTCCGTGATGACTTCGCTCAGGAAAGGCGCCTTGCTGTCATGGTCGAACTGCACGATCCGCACTGAGTGGATCGGAGACCCGACGGCGGCGACGCCACGGTTTGTCAGGACCTGGACGTCGTGGATGCCATGGGCATTGAGCGCCGTGACAGCACCGCGGGCGGTGGCACCGAAGCCAATGACGACGGCGCTGAGCCGGCGGCCGTAGTCGCCGGTGGAACCCGTCAGGGCCAGGGCGTGCAGCACGGAGCAGTACCCGGCGAGCTCATTGTTCTTGTGGAAGACGTGGAGGCCGAAGCCACCATCGCCCGCCCAGTGGTTCATCGCTTCAAAAGCAATGAGCGTGAGCTTCTTGTCGATTGCCAACTGGGTGATCGCCCGGTCCTGCACGCAGTGCGGCCAGCCCCATAAGGTTTGCCCGTCACGGAGTTCAGCCAGATCCTGGGCCTGCGGCTTAGGGAGGAGGATGACGTCGCTGTCGGCAATCAATTCCTCACGCGTTCCGAGCCCGCCTACCAAAGACTCAAGTTTGCTGTCCGGAACGCCGAACCGCTCGCCGTAGCCATGCTCGAAGCGAAGTTGCCCGCGTACTTCAGGAGCAATCCGCTCCAAATGCTGCGGGTGGATCGGTAGACGGCGCTCATTGGGCTTCAGTGAGGAAGCCAGGACGCCTATGCTGAGCTGGCCGGTTGGCGCGCTCACTTCTTGTTGCCGGTGGAAGGCTTTGCCGCCTCGGTGGCGGAAGACTCGGAAGCCCGCTTATCCGCACGTTTTTCCTTGATGGATTTACTGGATTTCTTTGATGCGGTTTGGCGCGGTGATTTGTCGCCCATGATGGCTCCCTTAGAGCGGAGCCGCGATGGCTCCTGACTCCTGACGATACACCTTCCCCGGAGCGGATTGTGGCCGGAGTCACGAGGGCTTGGCGGCAGGCTGAAGACAAAAGAAACCCCGGATCATTGGATCCGGGGTTTTCTTGGAGCGGGCGACGGGAATCGAACCCGCGTATCGAGCTTGGGAAGCTAGCGCTCTACCATTGAGCTACGCCCGCGTTGCCCGGGAAAAATCCCCTGAGCGAGTCCTAGCTTAGCGCAGTTGCGGGACTCCTCATGACCGGCGCACCGTAGACCGCTGCGGGCCGTCACCGCGGCCCACCCCGGCCCTATTTGAACAGCTTCATGCCATTCCAGCCGTTGCCCACCTGACGCTGGGCACCCCAGACCCCCGCACCCAAGGCGTAGTCCACAAGATAGCCGTCCACGGTGTGGGCAGTGATGCTGCGCGTTCCCGGGCCTGACAAACCGAAGCTCGGAACCAGCGCCTTCATGGTGCCCCAGCCGGAACCAATGGTGGTGGGCAGTCCCGCGAAGCCGCCACTGCCGTTGCCGGGGTAGCTGAGCAGGTGCCCGGAGGTTGTGGTGGCCAGGATGTCGTTGGCGCCGTCGGCATTCCAGTCGGCCATGGTCAGGCCCATTCCAGCCCAGCCGCTTCCAATGTCCACGCGGTAGATCAACGACCTGCCCATGGTATTGGGGTAGTAGCGCAGCCCGCCATCCGGGAAATAGCCAACGACCCCTGGGAAGCGTTCCGCGGCGGACCATTTGCCCACGGTGATGTTCATCTTGTCCCAGTCGCCGGTTCCCACCACGATCTGAGTGGAGAAAGCACCGCCAGGCCAGCCCGTAAACAAGCCCAGAGTGCCGTTGTCCCATTGAGCCAGAATGTCGTAGACGCCATCAGAATCCCAGTCCACTACGAAGGCCTGCTTCAAGCCATGCCAGTTGGAACCGATCACCGTGGGAACGCCGTAGCCGCCACCACCGTGCGCAGGGTAGCGAAGGAGCCGGCCGGAAGAGTCTGCGGCCACCAAGTCCGCTCCGGAGGTGATGCTCGCATAAGCGGTGGGATTGCCCGCAAAGTACTGTTCCATGGTGGGAAAGCCCCGGCGTTTCATATCGGTGGCCAGATCCACGCCGACGTAACGCAGGTGCCACGGCTCATAGCTGTAGCCCGTGATGTTCGTATAACCGTTGGGATAGCGGACTATGAAGCCGTACTTGTGGGCATTCGCGGCCACCCAGATGCCGGCGGCCGTGTCACCGAAACACGTACTAAGCCCGCACGAACCGTTGGCGTTCCCCACATCCACAGCCAATCCGGTCTGATGCTCGCTGTGTCCTGGGCGTGCCGAAATGAGATCCGCCTGGGCCTGGCCGTAAATGCTGACGTAGTAGGAGTAAACCTGCTGCTGCTGCGCGTAGGAACGGTAGCCGCTCACCACTGCAAGCCCGCCCGTGCCGGCATCGGCCGCACCCTGGAACAAACCGTTGAGCCATGCCGCAGCTTCGGCGCGCAGGTACTGCCCGGAGCCGCGGGCATTAACAAGGTCGCCCGGAGCGTAGCTCACAGGATTCAGGGGCCTGGATTTATTGACCAAAACAGAGTAGCTCGCGGGGTTGCCCACAGGATCGACGCTCGGCAGCGGATTCGCTGCGGTTGGCACCGCTGCTTGAACGACACTGGCCTGTGCAGCAGTGGCAGGGACCGGCGCTGCCGTGGCAGGCGCCCCAGCCATGACCCCGCCAGCTACCGCCAGGCTGAAGATCGCAGCGCAAGCTGCCAGTCGTCGTCGTGCGCTCCCCACGGAACCCGAATGATTTTTCCCTCGCATAACGCCCCCAATTTTTTTGTAACCAGCCGCAGGCACTCTACCCGGCCCGCGGTCGCCTGTCAGCAGTTACCCGCAATAATCGGCAGATAACCATTCGGTCAAGGCTCGGCAGTCTTGTGTCGTGGGCGCCCCGCCGCTGACTATTCTGAAGGTGTTAGCTGCAGCGTATGGGGAACCGGGCTACGAATATTCGACCGTACGCCGAAAGAGGTTCCGTGGCATTCGCAGCCCATGAAGTGGTGATCAATAGGGACGCCATGACCGTCTACGGATTCCTCATGGACGGGATGAACAACTCCCTCTGGCGTTCCGGAGTGCGCAGCATCGCGCTTCGGTCCGGCGTTCGCGGCCAAAAAGGTGCCCTGTACCAGCAGACGATAACCGGCCCCGGCGGCCGCCCCGTCGCCGCCGACTTCAGGATCACCGAGGCCCGCCCAGGAGCCGAAGTCCGCTATTCCGTGGTTACAGGGCCAGCACGGCCCACCGGCGGTTTCTACCTCAGCACCGAAGGCAACACCACCCGGCTCCGGTTCGCCCTTGAATACCACCCCAAGGGCCTGCGTAAGCTCACGAACGGCGTGATCCAGAAAGCCTTGGAGGGCGAAGTGGCGCAGCTGGAACAGCTCAAGATTGCCATCGAAGCCCACCCTGAGGGGTAGTCGCCGCTGTTGACGTACGACGCCGACGCCCGGGTTAGGCGTTGAGGCGCAGCTTCTACTGGGCGAACTTCAGCCCGCCCCAACCGATGCCTATAGTCACCGGAGTTGTGAGGCGTCCGGTATTGAGATCCCAATACTCAACAACACCGTTGCGGTTCAGCCCGGCAACACCCGTCGAGTCGGGACCGGTCACACCTCGCAGCGTTCGCAGCCCGATGTAATCCGTCCATTCAGCACCCACTACCGGACGCGATTCCTGCTTGGGCGTGCCCAGTCCGCTGCCCCGATACAAACGGAGGGTGCCGTTGGCCTCAGTGGTGAGCAAATCCTGGAATCCGTCGGCGTTGTAATCCACCATGTTCAGCCTGATGGCCGGGAAACCCGTTCCAATCGCCGCCTGCGCACGAATAAAGGCCAGGCCCGCGTTCTTGTAGAGGTACAGGTTACCGCCCGAGTCCATGGCTACGATCTGGGGAAGCCGGTTGTTGGCGCACCACGTGCCCACGGCAATGTTTAGCGTCCCCCAGCCCTGGCCCAGTGCAACGGGATCCTTGAAACCTCCTGCCTGAAGACCGGGATACACCAAGAGGGCGCCGTCGAGTCTTTGGGCGATCAGGTCAAACACCCCGTCGCGGTCCCAGTCCGTAATGAAGAGGTCCTTCAGCCCGGTGAACCCGAGTCCGATTCTCTTGCCACCGCCGTACCGGCCGCCACCCCACGAAGGGTAGGCCACCACGGAACCGTCGCCGGCGATTGATACCAGGTCTGCAGCGCTGCTGATCGATGCCGCGCTGAGGTTAAGGGTGGGTGGTTGGTGCTTGCTGCCCGGTTCGCAGACACCTACAGGATCCGTTGGTGGCGGGACGGTGCCGCCCGGGCTGGTGGTGGTCCCTGCCGGCAAGGTGGTGTAGCCGAAGAAATTCACCACACCCCAGAGCGTGAATCGATTCGGGGTGGTCTGCCAATTTCCATCCGTGTACGTGATGCCGATGCCCATGACATTGAACCGAGGATCACGGAGAAGCGCATCGTGCCCCGGCGATCCCTTCCACCACTCCACAAGCTGCGCCGCGTCCCGGTCCCAGCGGACAGCGATCACCTCACCCGCGCCGTTGTTGGGGTTCAGCGCTCGTGGATCCGTCCAGAAATTGGCGCGGTGCTGGATCACCTCACGCGTTGCAATGTTATTGGACCAATCCTGCGCCAGGCTGGCCACAGTTGCGTGGTACTTCACGGGGGCCAGGCCGAGCGATGCGCGATAACTGTTGATCGCGTTGAAAACCGTCAGGATCGCTGCCGTGTTGCTGTCAGGGAGGAGGGCCAGGGCACCGTTGTCAGGATTAATGTCGCCGCTGGGGGCCTTTCCCGGGAACGGCGTGGGGGCGGTGGGTGAGGGTGCCGGGTTTTGGGTTACTGCAGGGGGCGGAGTCGGTGTTGATCCAGATGGTGCGGTGTCGACTGCTGGAGGTTCGGTCGCCGGGGGTTCGGTTGCCGGGGGTTCGGTCGCCGGGGGTGGCGAGGCGGTGTCAGTGGGTGACGGGCTCGGAGAGCCGGTTGGCTCCGTCGGTTCCGTGGGCGAGGCCGGTTCGGTGGGTGAGGCTGGTTCGGTGGGTAACGAGTCCGCGGGGTTCGGTCCTGCGGCCGGGGCCGTCGGCGGTGCCTCACTGGGGACGGTGCCGGCGGTCACTGGTGGCGCCGGTTCAGTTGCCGGCGGTCCGGAGACACCAGGGTCCGAGGGGTTGTCCGGACCCCACGAGGGCCCGATGCTGGGCAACGGCGGCGGAGTTTCAAAGACGGGATCCACGGCGACGGGACCACCGTTTGAGTCGGCTCCCGTCGTGATGCCTGGTGTCGGCGTCGAAGTCCCTGCGTCCGGGGCGGGCGCCGTGGACGGCGGGGATACGTTGCCGGCTGCCGGGAGGGGCGCGGAAGGTGCGGGCTCCGCCGTCGTGCTTTCCTTCGGTCCCGTCAGTCCTGACGGGACCTCTGCCGAAGGGGTGGACGTGGGGCCGGGGCTGGTCTGCGTTGAGGGAAAAATCTGGCTGGAAGCAACCACCCCGAGAGCCAGGGTGCAGGCCAGCACAATGGCGGCAGGCGCAGCCAGTTTTCTCACAATTACCCCGCGAATGCTCGTTGCCCCCAAGTACGGGCGCGGTTGTACATGTCCGGGAACTATAGTCCCATGGGGCGGCGTGGACAATGCATGGGGTATTTTTGATGCTGTGCTGATCTCTGACCGCGATATTCGTGCCGAAATAGAATCCCAACGGATTGTTCTTGAACCGTACGACCCCGCGATGGTTCAGCCGTCTTCCGTGGACGTGCGGATTGACCGGTTCTTCCGGCTCTTCGACAACCATAAATACGCCCACATCGACCCCGCCGAGGAACAGCCTGAGCTGACCCGGTTGGTGGAAGTGGAGGGCGACGAGCCATTCATTCTTCACCCTGGGGAGTTCGTGCTCGGTTCCACCTACGAAACTGTCAGCTTGGCCGACGACATTGCTGCGCGCCTCGAGGGGAAGTCATCCCTGGGGCGGCTTGGGCTCCTGACGCACTCCACGGCTGGCTTCATTGACCCCGGTTTCTCGGGTCACGTGACCTTGGAGCTCTCCAACGTTGCCACGTTGCCCATCAAGCTGTGGCCGGGCATGAAGATCGGCCAGCTGTGCTTCTTCCGTCTGACGTCCTCCGCTGAGCACCCCTACGGTTCCGGTGAGTACGGCAACCGCTACCAAGGCCAGCGTGGACCCACCGCCAGCCGCAGCCACCAGAACTTCCACCGGACGTCCATTTAGCGTCTTCTGGCGTGCCGCCGAGGGTTTAGCCCCCTGGCTTTGGGTGTGTCTTTGGGGTGAGATCCCGCCCCCTCGGCGGAGGGGGTGACACGCTCGCTACGCGGGTGCGCGTTCCGGCGTGCGGGGTGGTGTTCCCGGAGTTTTTCGGATGGCCTTGACCACTGGCTCCACGAAGCGGGCCGCAAGCGGGCCGAGGATGGCCATGATGAGTACGTAAGCGGTAGCGAGGGCTGCAAGTTCGTCGGGCACGGCCCCGGAAGCAACAGCCAGCCCTGCGATGACAATGGAGAACTCACCGCGGGCGATCAACGCAGCTCCTGCGCGGAAGCGGCCCGGCACAGCGATGCCCGCGCGATTGGCGGCCCAAATTCCTGTGAGCATCTTGGTTGCGGCGGTGACGAATGCCAGCACCAGCGCCCATCCAAGGACCGGGGGAATGGAGGTGGGGTCCGTGTTGAGTCCAAACGCCACGAAGAAGATGGCAGCAAAAAGATCCCGCAAAGGTTCGAGGATCCTGGTGGCGTTGTGGGCCGTCGCACCGGAGATAGCGATGCCCAACATGAACGCACCCACTGCGGCGGAGACTTGCAGGGCAGATGCAATGCCTGCCACGAGGAGAGCCAGGCCAAGCACGTTGAGGAGGAAGACCTCCGAGTTCTCGCTGTGCACTGCCTGCGAGACACGGTGGCCGTGCTTGAGTGCAATCACCAGAACCACCGTGACCACGGCCAGGGCAATTCCCACCGTTTGCAGTCCGCCAAGGAATCCCACACCGGCAAGGATGGCGGTCAGGATGGGCAGGTAAATGGCCATGGCCAGGTCTTCAAAGACCAGGATGGAAAGCACAACGGGCGTCTCGCGGTTACCGATTCGGCCGAGGTCGGTGATCACCTTCGCGGCGATGCCGGACGATGAGATATAGGTGACGCCACCCATGACGATTGCACCCACGAGTCCCCATCCCAAAAGCACGGCCAATCCGGCGCCCGGCAGGAAGTTGAGGACAAAGTCCATGACGCCGGCCTGCCACGATCTTCGAAGACCTGTAACAAGCTCCGACGCCGTATATTCCAGTCCGAGCATCAGCAGCAGGAGGATGACGCCGATTTCTCCCGAGAGATGGGCGAACTCGTGCATGCCATCGAGTTTGACGAACCCGCCGGCTCCGAAAGCCAAGCCCCCCACCAAGTAGAGGGGAATGGGGGACATGCCTATTCGGCCCGCTAGTCGAGCCAGGAGACCGAGGCAGAAGACGACGGCCCCCAGTTCAACGAGGGCTAATGCAAGCGGATCCATCCCGGTCAGCCGTTGCGGAGGATGTCGGCTGCCGAGTCAAGACCTTCCTGCGTGCCGACCGCTACGAGCAAATCGCCGGTGTGAAGTACGACGTCGGGAGCCGGCGACGGGACCACCTCGCCTTCGCGCATGATCGCCACGATGGAGACACCGCTGCGTGTGCGGATCTGCGCTTTGCCCATGGGTTGGTTCACGAAGGGCGACTCCGGTGTGATGGAGAACTGGCGGGTGACGATGCCCGGTATCTCGCGATGCTCCTCGGCCAAGCGCATGGCAATGTGTTGCCCGCCCAGGAGGTTACCTAATGTGGACGCCTCGTCGGCTGTCAAAGGGATGGATGCCTGGCAGGTGTCAGGATCATCCCAGGTGGACACGAAAAGCTCTGTCTCGCCCTCTCGAAGTTCCACGACACCGATGCGACGGCCCGAGGCCGTGACGAAATCCTTACGGACCCCGAGGCCTGGGAGTTCAGTCTCATCCACGTTCATAGCTTCACCCTAACTCTGTTGTACGGGTCCGGTACGGCGTTCATGCCCAACCGGCCCTATGTAGTTAACGCTCGGGGACCACGGCTATTTCCACTTGGGCCGGCGGCTTCACCGGGAGGATCACCAAGAGGCCCGCGAGCAGCACCACCATGATTCCCAGGATGCCCCAGCGTTGCGCTTCACCTTCTGCAACAAGCGGCGAGGCAATGGTGATGCACAGGGTGAAAAGTGTGGGGGCGAGGAAGCTGACTGCCCTGCCAGTTGTGGCGTAAAGCCCGAACAGTTCACCGGATTCCCCGGCCGGGGCCAGCCTTGCCAGGTACGCCCGTGATGACGATTGGGCTGGTCCCACGAATAAGCAGAGCATCAGACCGAAGACCCAGAACGTGGTGGTCCCGGGCCAATCATTTCCGAAGAAGACGTAGTCCCCATTGCCGAGAACCAGGATGGCTGTGCCCGCGATGAGGAGGCCAACCAAGGAAAGGATAATGACTGACTTGGGTCCGATCCTGTCATCCAGGAAGCCTCCGACGATGGCACCGACAGCCGCTACAACGTTGCCGAAGATGGCGAAGAAGATGACGTCCTTGAGTTCAAATCCGAAAGTACCGGCGGCGATGACGCCGCCGAAGGTAAACACGGCCGCGAGGCCGTCGCGGAAGATGGCGCTGGATAGCAGGAAGTAGATGGTGTGGGGACTGGTCTTGTAGATCGCGCTGATGCGGCGGAACAGCAGTTTGTAGGAGTCCACAAAACCCAGGGATGTGGTGTTTCGCCTCGCGGAAACTTCCGGAACCGCGAACATCACGGGAAGTGCAAAGATGAAGAACCATAGGGCGGAGAAGATGGCAACGAGCCGGATGTTCAGTGAGTCCTGCGTTGACGAGCCGAACCAGTCGAAGGAAGGCTGGACAAACAACTGCAGAACAAGGAGGAGCGCCACGATTCCTCCGAGGTACCCCATAGCCCAGCCAAAGCCACTGACCCTGCCAATGTTCTTGGGGGTTGAGATCTGGGCCAGCATGGCGTTGTAGTTCACGCCTGCAAACTCGAAGAAGATGTTGCCCAGAGCGATCAGGCAGACGCCCAGGAGCAGGAATTCCGGCCTCGGGAAAACGAAGAAGCACAGCGCAGTCAGGACGGCTGTGGCGGCCGTGTTGACTCCAAGCCAGAGCTTGCGGCGCCCTCCGGCATCTGAACGTTGGCCCGTGACGGGAGCAAACAGTGCAATAGCTAGGCCCGCAATTGCCAGCGCGGCACCGAGGGCTGCCGAGGCAGCGTCCTCACCTCCGAAGGCATTAGACGTCAAATAGACGGTGAAAACGAAGGTGGTCATGACCGCTTGAAAGGCAGCTGATCCCCAGTCCCAGGATGCCCAAGCGAGGATTTGTGCCTTTTTGGAGGCAACAGGTCCCGAGGCAAGCTCGGACGTCGGATGGGAGGCTTCGGGAACTGCGGCCGCGTTCATAGCTTGAATGCTATAGGGGGTAGGGATGTCGGTGGGCACATGACAGACCGGTATGTGGACAACGCGGCTTTAAGCCGTCCGCGCAGACGGGTTCCCATGCCGAAAACTGTCGGTCCGCCTTGATAAACTGGGTAAACCGAACCCAACGTATGACCGCCTGCTCCAACTTTTGACAATATGTTCCTGACTTTGCGGAGATAACAGTGATCACAGTTCTCGCCATCACCTTTGTAGCGGCAACTGTGGCGCCCTTGATCTTCCGCAAACTGGGCAGAAATGCGTTCTACGCCCTCGCGGCTGTTCCTGCGGGCGCCTTTGTTTGGCTGGTCTTCCAGTACGAGGCCGCATATTCCGGTGGAGGAATGGAAGAAATCCTTCCATGGATCCCCACCCTTAAGCTCGAGCTCGCTTTCCGTATGGATCCCCTGGCGTGGGTGATGTCGCTCCTGATCCTCGGCGTTGGATCTTTGGTGTTGATTTATTGCGCCCGCTACTTCAAAAACAAGGACGCGGATCTGGGCGGATTCGGAGCTCAACTCCTGGCCTTTGCCGGCGCGATGTTCGGTTTGGTGACTTCCGATGACCTGCTGATGCTGTTCATCTTCTGGGAACTCACCACCATCCTGTCCTACCTGCTGATCGGCTATGCGCGCACCCGTTTGGCTGCGCGCCGTTCGGCGCTCCAAGCACTCATGGTCACTACAGCTGGTGGTTTGGCCATGCTCGTGGGCCTCATCGTCTTGGGCCAGGCTGCAGGAACTTACCGGATTTCAGTGATTTTGGACCAAGCCGGGACGCTCATGAGCGGACCGATGCAAGGAGCGGTGGCTGCCGCCGTCGTACTTGTCCTTGCCGGTGCGGTGACTAAATCGGCGCTTGTTCCGTTCCACTTCTGGCTGCCGGGCGCCATGGCGGCTCCCACACCTGTCAGCGCCTACTTGCACGCGGCAGCGATGGTCAAGGCCGGCATCTATATTGTGGCGCGTCTGGCTCCGGGATTTTCGACGTCGGAGTTCTGGCTTCCCGTGGTTCTCGGCCTGGGCCTGGCCACCATGCTGGTAGGTGGCTACCGTGCGCTTCGCCAAACCGACATCAAACTCATTCTCGCCTATGGCACCGTCAGCCAGCTCGGGTTCCTCACCATGGTGGTGGGCCTGGGCCGACCGGATGCTGCCCTCGCGGGACTGGGTCTGCTGCTGGCCCACGGCCTGTTCAAAGCGGCTCTCTTCTTGGTGGTGGGCATCATTGACCACCAATCCGGAACGCGCGATATCCGCAAGCTTTCCGGGGTTTTCCGTTCTTCGCGTGCCCTCGGAGCGGTGGCCGGTATTGCTGCCGCGTCCATGGCCGGCGTGCCGCCGTTAGCTGGTTTTGTGGCCAAGGAATCGGTATTTGAGGCCTTCGTCCACTACGGCACCGGCGATCATGCTCCGGTGTGGGGCATCTGGATCCTGGTTGGGCTGGTCATCGGTTCCATCCTCACTTTCGCCTACAGCGCCCGCTTCATGTGGGGTGCGTTCGCCGTCAAGCCCGGCGTGGAGCCCACGCCTTTCAAGCCCATCAAGCCCGCCTTCCTGGCCGCACCGGCAATCTTGAGCCTCCTGACCATCGCTTACGGTGTATGGCCGGCACCCGTGGACACCTGGATCCAGCCTTACGCAGCGCTATTCGCTGATGGCGCGGACGCGGTCGACGCCGGACACTTGGCTTTGTGGCATGGCATCACCCCAGCTTTGGGGCTGACAGCGATAACCTTCGCGGCAGGCGCCGCGATGTTCTACGGACGCAACCTCGTCTCCCGGGCACAAAGCGTGGTTCCGGACTGGGTGGATGGCGACCGCGCGTACCAGAACACCATTGGCGCCCTGGACGATATTGCCGTCTGGGTCACCGGCCGCACACAGCGTGGTTCGTTGTACTTCTATCTGGCAGTAATTCTGACGGTAGCGTTCGCTGTGCCGGCCACCGCCTTGATCATGGCCAACAAGCCCCTGCCGGACGGCATCTACCTCATTGACCCGAACTCCCCGCTGCAGATCGTGGCCGGAATCGGGATCGTGGTGGGTGCCCTGGCTGCGGTCCGGGCCAACAAGCGCTTCCTTGCGGTCCTCATGGTGTCAGTAACCGGCTACGGCATCGCCCTCATGTTCGCGTTGCAAGGTGCTCCGGACCTTGCCTTGACCCAGATGCTCGTGGAAACCATCGTGCTGGTGGCCTTTGTGCTCGCCATGCGCAGCCTGCCCGCTGAGCTAAGGGACCGGACCGGTGGCAGGCTCCGGGTGATCCGAGTGATCATCGGCGCAGCCTTCGGTATCACCATGATCTTCGTGGCCATCTACGCCATGGGCGCGCGCGTTGCCACCCCCATCTCACTCGATTTCCCGCGACTGGCCTATGAAGGTGGCGGGGGTCTGAACGTGGTCAACGTGACCCTCGTGGACATTCGGGCCTGGGACACCTTCGGGGAAATCTCCGTGTTGGCCATTGCCGCCACGGGCGTTGCCAGCCTGATCTTCGTCCGCAGCCGCGGCGATCGCATCAAGACCTCCGAAGCCGTACCTGAAGGCAGTGTGGGCCGCCGCACCGGTGTCGACCGTGATTCTCACGACGGCGCCGCCCTGGCCGTCGCCAAGAAGTTCACCGACGTCACGCGCGATGCCTGGCTGGTGGCGGGACGCACGCTGGCGCCGGAGCGACGCTCGATCATCTTTGAAGTAGTGACCAGGCTGATTTTCCACTCGATGATCGTCTTTTCCATCTACCTTCTCCTGGCCGGACACAACTTACCGGGCGGCGGCTTCGCGGGCGGTCTCACCGCCGGCCTAGCCCTCACCATCCGGTACTTGGCCGGTGGCCGGTTCGAGTTGAGCGAGGCAGCGACCATCAGTGCCGGCACCCTTCTGGGGACGGGACTTGCCACCGCGGCAGCCTCCGGTGTGGTTCCACTCTTCCTGGGAGGACAGGTGTTCCAGAGCGCGATCATCGAGTTCTGGCTGCCCGTCTTTGGTGACGTCAAGTTCGTCACGTCCACGATCTTCGACATCGGCGTGTACATCGTGGTGGTGGGGTTGGCGCTGGATGTCCTCCGCAGCCTCGGCGCCGAAATCGACGAGCACTTCGAAGGCAAAGGCGCGCCGCTCGCGGATGAAGATGCCGCCGAGCATCCCGAACTTGCCCACGAAGCCGCTGAATCCGCTGCGCTCGGGAAGGGTAACGCATGAGCATCAACCTGACCCTGCTGATCGTCATGGGCGTGCTGTACGCCTGCGGTATCTACCTAATCCTGGAACGCAGTCTGACCCGAGTGCTGTTGGGTTTGATGCTGCTGGCCAACGCAACCAACATTCTCATCCTGAGCACCGGAGGGTATGCAGGCCTTGCGCCGCTGTTCAGCAAGGAAACGGCCCCGGAGGCATACAGTGATCCTCTGCCGCAGGCACTGATCCTGACGTCGATTGTCATTTCCTTCGCGGTGACGGCCTTCATGTTGGGCATTATTTACCGCACGTGGGTCCTGGCTCGTCAGGATGAGATCCAGGATGACCTTGAAGACGTTCGCGTGGCGAAGACGCCGAGCTTCGATGCCGAGGACGATGCCATCGTGCCGCTGGAAACCTCGGAATTCGCGGTCACTCCTGCCAGCCCGGCGGATCGTGACAAACCGGACGCCACAGAGACCCCCAACACGGCAACAACCCGGGAAGGAGGCAGCGCGTGAATCTCGCGAACCTGTCGCCGCTAGCTGTCCTCCTACCAATTCTGGGTGCTGCCCTGGCGTTCTTGCTGATCCGCCATCAAAGCGCGCAGCGGGTGGTGAGCATTGGCATTCTCAGTGCAACCCTTCTGCTCGAGTGCCTGCTCCTGATCTCCGTATGGGATGGGGGCACCACCTCGGTCACTTTGGGCGGATGGCTGCCCCCGTGGGGTGTGGTCCTGGTAGTGGACCAGTTCTCCTCGCTCATGCTGGTGGTCTCTACCGTGGTGAGCCTTGCGGTGCTCATCTACGCAACGGGTCAGGGTATGGCCGACGGTGACCAGGAAGCCCCGGTCTCAATCTTCCACCCCACCTATCTGATCCTGGTGGCTGGCGTGTCCAACGCCTTCCTCACCGGTGACCTCTTCAACCTCTATGTCGGTTTCGAGATCCTGCTGACAGCAAGTTACGTGCTGATGACGCTGGGCGGAACGGGGCCGCGTATCCGGGCCGGTGTTACGTATGTGGTGGTTTCCGTGGTCTCGTCCGTACTGTTCCTCATTGCGATCGCCATGATCTACGGAGCCACGGGAACCATCACCATGGCGGACCTGGCCATCAAGCTGGCCGAGCTGGACCAGGGCACCCAGAACCTCCTGCATGTGATGCTGTTGGTGGCGTTCGGCATCAAGGCTGCAGTCTTCCCACTGTCTTTCTGGCTTCCTGACTCCTATCCAACTGCTCCCGCCCCAGTCACCGCCGTGTTCGCAGGATTGCTGACAAAGGTGGGTGTCTACGCGATGGTCCGGACAGAGACGCTCTTATTCCCAGGGGACACGCTGAACGTCCCACTGATGGTGGTGGCGCTATTGACCATGATTGTCGGAATTCTGGGTGCCTTGGCCCAGAGCGACATTAAACGTCTGCTGTCCTTTACCTTGGTGAGCCACATCGGTTACATGGTGTTTGGCCTGGCCATGAGCTCAGTGGCAGGTTTGGGCGCCGCGGTCTTCTACGTAGCCCACCACATCACCGTCCAGACCAGTTTGTTCCTGGTCACCGGCCTCATTGAGCGGCGTGGTGGCAGCTCGTCCATAGACCGCTTGGGTGGCTTGGCCAAGCTCTCCCCGCTGCTGGCCTTGTTGTTCTTTATCCCCGCGATGAACCTGGCGGGCATTCCGCCGTTCTCCGGCTTCCTGGGAAAGCTGGGGTTGTTGCAAGCAGGTGTGGAGCTGGGGACGCCGTTGGCGATCACGTTGGTGGTGGGCGGCGTGGTCACCAGCCTGCTGACACTGCTGGCGATCGCCCGTGTCTGGAACAGGGCGTTCTGGCGCAGGCCCGAGGACGCTGAGTATCCGGACCCCGTGCTAAAAACGCCCGGGAACGTGGGAGTACTTCCACGGACCATGGTGGGATCCACAGCTGGACTGGTGGTGTTCGGCGTGGCACTGACCGTCTTTGCAGGCCCGTTGTTCAAGGTCGCTGACGGCTCCGCAGGAATCATGCTGGACCGTTCGGCCTATATTCACTCGGTCCTCGGAGATTCGGTTGTGGTGCCGCCGCTGGTTCGAAGGGATGACGTGCAGACGGGGGATGCCAAATGAGCCGTAAACCGATCTCGTTCCGCACGGAACTGCCGCTGCTCATCTGGTTGGTGATCGTATGGGGTGCCCTGTGGCGGGACTTCAGCCCCGGGAATCTCCTGTTCGGCGCCTTGATTGCCGTGCTGGTGGCCAAGTTCTTCTACCTTCCGCCCGTCGAGCTCAGCGGCAGGTTCAACATTCTTCGCGCCATTCCCTTTGCGCTGATGTTCCTCGCCAAAGTGGTGGCAGCGAGCTTCCTGGTGCTGTACCTGGCTGTCGCAAAAGGGCCCAAGGTCCGCAGCGCCGTCGTCGCCGTTCCGTTGCGGAGCCATTCCGACCTCATGGTGACGGCCACCGGCCACGTGATCTCGTTGATCCCAGGCTCCCTGGTGGTGGAGGTGGACCGCTCCACTTCCACGCTGTACCTGCACGCACTGAACATTTATGAAGAGGCGGATATCGACAAAATTCGTCAGGAAACCCAAGACATCGAAGCAGGATTGATCCGCATTATGGGTACACGCGAAGAAGTCGAGGCGCTCAAGGCCGAACAACGGCCAGGGCTGGAAGGGGCGGCGCTGTGAAGGAAGTAGTTCTGGTGGTTACCGCCGTCATCCTCAGCCTGGCGGCCGCAGGTGCGATTGTCCGCATCGCCGTCGGTCCGTCCCTTCTGGACCGTGTTCTGGCATCAGATGTTTTGCTGGCCATCCTGGGCGCTGCCTTGGCGATTGACATGGCGCTGAACAAGCACCTGAACAACCTGATGCTGCTGGTGGCTCTGGCAGTGATCGGTTTTATTGGCTCGGTGACCGTTGCAAGGTTCGTGGCCGAGCGAAGGGAACAGAGCAATGAATCCTGACGCTTCGGGCCTTGACTCCGTCATTGATGCTGTCACCGCGGTGTTCCTGGTGGTGGGCGCGCTGATGTCCCTGGGCGCAGCCATTGGCTTGTTGAGGTTCCCGGACCTCATGAGCCGCATGCACGCAGCCACCAAACCGCAGGTCCTGGGTCTGTTCCTCATGCTGGCCGCGATTGGACTTCAGATGCGGACATGGTGGGTGTGGCCGGTTCTGTTGGTGGCATGGATCTTCCAGCTCCTCACAGCACCAGTGTCAGCTCACATGGTTGGCCGTTCTGCCTACCGCACCAAACATGGACACCGGGAGAAGCTCACCAAGGATGAACTGGAGGCCGTGGTCCAAAGGGCGGCTGCCGGCCAGGAACCGCGGAGCGACAGCTAGCAGCAGCAACGACGAACGCCGGGTCACCTGCAGGTGACCCGGCGTCGTGGTTTGGATGCCTAGACGATGTCGTGGCTCTTGGCGAAGCGCGCGATGGCCCGCTGGGTGCCCCGGCTCGCCAGGACTTGGATGAGCGTGCTGACAAAGGCGGAGATCAAAGCGAAGGTTAAGGCCGAGCGCAGGCTGGTTTCTGCGTCGTCATGACCCAGGGGCGGCTTGTTGCCTGTTGCCTTTTCCCACCCTTTGTTGACGAGTTTGGTGCCCACGAAGCCTGCCCCGAGGCTTACTCCGGCACCGATCAGCTTAAAGAAGAGGTTCATGTCCCCAGCCTAGCTGGCTACACCCATCGCACGCGTTAGCGACGGTTTTCCCGCTCCTTAAGGAACGCTGCCATGGAGCCCACCGGCGCCAGCACCGGGACGACGCTGTGCTCGGCCGTCCAAACCTGGTCAACTGTTCCGAACCCGGCAAGTTCCTTGAGGAGGTAATAGGTTGGCGGCATCAACTTCAAAGTGCCGGCCGCTTCCGCTGCAAGAATCTCCGCCACAGGCATCCACAATGATTGCCAAGCCTCGGTTGTTTGGTGTTGGGGCGTAGCACCAGCTGTTGGCTTGGCAATGTAGAAGAAGGTGTCGAAGCGCTTGGGCATGTCCGCGGGCGTGATCCAGTTGGCCCACGGGCGGAGGTGTCCGGCTTCGATGGTGAGCCCGGCCTCCTCCTGAACTTCGCGGATGGCCGCAGTGAGTATTCTCCCGGCGTTCCTCACGGCTTCGGCAGGATCCGCGCCCACGGAGCTCTGGTTCCATTCTGACGCGTGGCGTTGAAGCAATTCCTCCGGGTAGTCCCACCCGGACCCGTCCGCGGAGTCCACACGTCCTCCCGGGAAGACCACCATTCCGGCCGCGAAGTCCATGGTGCTGACCCTGTGTTGGACGAAGGCTTCGAGCCCGGCAGGGGCATCACGGAGCAGGATGACGCTTGCGGCCAGACGTGGTTGGGGCACAGCGCTATGGGTGGTGGGAAGGTTCGTCATGACGTGTGCCCCTTTGCCGCGGTGAAGTCTGCTGGTTCATTCTCTCAGGTCCCGTTGTGTGGCCCGGTGTGCATGGAATGGTGTGGGTTTAGGGTGCAGAGTGGGCCTCGCAACGCGCACGGGGGTCAGCACTGTGCTCCGCCGCGGCTGATTGTGACTGAATGCCGCCCAACGGACCAGCGCCCGCCGCGGACTCAGGTGTAAACTGAACCAGCCCATCAGGGCAGATTTGATAACGACAGGGGAGCGCCGCCGTCGGACTCTGCAGAGATGCAGGAGACGCGAGGGCGCTGAGAGTGCGGATAGCCGCAGACCCTCGAACCTGATCCGGTTAGTACCGGCGCAAGGGAGTCGAGCTTCTCAGAGTGTCCGGATCCGGGCGGCGCAGGCCAGCTGGATGACGGGTAGCACTTTCCCCTCCTGTAACCTCAGGAGGCAGAAAATGACCACGGTAAACGTGAAGAAGACCAGTTATAACTGGCGTGTTGTAGACATTGTTGTGGCGGCTTTGATCGCCATTGCCGGCGGCGTGATTTTCTGGGCATGGTCCCAGGGCGCCGCACTGGTCTCCATCCCCATGAATGCGACGTATCCGCCGCTCACCGGTCTGATCGCCGGCGGCTGGATGATCCCTGCGGTCCTGGGCATGCTCATTATCCGCAAGCCGGGTGCAGCGCTGTTCTGCGAGGCTGTTGCCGCCACGGGTGAGCTCATCATGGGTTCGCAGTACGGCACCACGGTGCTCATCTCCGGCATTTTGCAGGGCCTGGGCGCCGAACTCATCTTCGCGGCGTTCCGGTACAAGAAGTTCAACCTGCCCACTGCTCTCCTTGCGGGCGCCGGCGCGGGTCTCTTCTGCGGCCTAAACGACTCCTTCCTGCCCTGGGGCTGGAACATCGCTTACGAGGCCATCGACAAGCTGGCCTACATCACCTTCACCACGATCTCCGGGGCGATCATCGCGGGCGCACTCTCGTGGATTGCGACGCGCGGGCTGGCCAAGACCGGGGTGCTGAGCTCCTTTGCCTCGCGCAAGGCCGCTTCGGAGCCAGTCTTCAACTGATGTCCGCGACACTTAGCGGCGCGGTGCAGCCTGCTGCCATCTCCGCCGAGGGCTGGGGGTGGCGGCATGCAGGCCGGGCCCAAGCTGCCATTGAGGGCCTGGACCTTCGGATTGAACCGGGGGAGCGCGTGCTGCTGCTGGGTCCTTCGGGTGCGGGCAAGTCCACGCTCCTGCATGCCCTTGCCGGGGTTCTGGGGGACGAGGAAGACGACTCGGATGAGACCGGCTCCCTGCTGATTGACGGCGTCGCGCCCCGCGAGCAGCGTGGCCGGGCCGGGCTGATGCAGCAGGACCCTGAGACACAGGTGGTCCTCTCGCGCGTGGGTGACGACGTCGCCTTCGGCGCGGAGAACCTCGCCGTCCCAAGGGACGAGATCTGGGAACGCGTCCATGAAGCGCTCGACGACGTGGGGTTGCGTACCGCGGCAGGCGGCGGTTTGGCGTTGGATCACCCGACGGCGGCACTCTCCGGTGGACAGAAGCAGCGCCTGGCGCTGGCCGGCATTTTGGCGATGCGACCCGGCCTGATCCTGCTGGACGAACCAACAGCAAACTTGGACCCGGCGGGCGTTCTGGAGGTCCGGGATGCGGTAGGGCGGTGCCTGGACAAGACCGGCGCCACCCTTGTTGTGGTGGAACACCGAGTGTCCGTGTGGAAGGACCTGGTGGACCGGATTGTGGTCCTGCAGCCAGGGTCAACAAAGGCGGCGGGCTCGGACGGCTTGGGAGCGGGCCGGGCTACAGGGGGCGTCCTCTTGGACGGGCCGCCGGACCAGGTACTTTCTGAAGCCCGCACCATGCTGATGTCAGCCGGCGTCTGGGTGCCGGGATATGTTCCGGCGACCCGGGAACGGCGGAATGATCCCCACGCCGAACCCCACACCGCGCAGCTCCTCCTCGCGGCGCAGGACCTCGCAGTTTCCCGGGAAAAGCCACGACGCAAGAGGTTCAAGACCATCCCACCCGTGCCGGTTCAAACGGGCATCAGTGCACAGGTCAGGGCAGGCCAAGCGCTGACCATCACGGGTCCGAACGGTGCCGGCAAATCCACTTTCGCGCTCACGTTCGCCGGCCTTCTTGCGCCGGTGGACGGCAAGGTCAGTGCCGCCGTCGACCTTTCCCAGGGTGCCGGTATTGACCCGTACAAGTGGAAAGCCGAGCAGTTGATCTCCCGCATTGGCACGGTTTTCCAGGAACCTGAGCACCAGTTCGTCACAGGCAACGTCCTGGATGAGCTCATGTTTGGTCCAAAGCATCTTGGCCACGGCGAGGAACGCGTGGATGAACTGCTGGAGCGGTTGCGGTTGACGCACTTGGTGGATGCCAACCCGTACACGTTGTCCGGCGGGGAGAAGCGGCGGCTCTCGGTGGCCACGGTGCTCGCGGCCCATCCGAAAGTGCTTGTCCTGGACGAGCCCACGTTCGGTCAGGACGCCAACACCTGGGCAGAACTGGCGTCGTTCCTTTCCGAGCTGCTGGACGCTGGAACCGCGGTGGTCTCCGTGACCCACGATCAGGAATTCAGTGCCGTACTCGGCGGAACGGAATTGCGGCTCGGCCCGGTCCAACAGGGTGAAGCCACACGTCAGGAAGCGGGTGCAGCATGAGGGACGCCTTGAACCTGCGCGGGAACCATGCCCTCCTGACCAAAGCCAACCCGTTGGCCAAGTTCGTATCCGTTTTCCTGATTTCCTTGGTGCTGGCCCTGTCCATCGACTGGGTCTCGGCCTCCACAGCACTGGTTGCGGAACTGGCGCTCTTTCCACTGGCCGGACTCACTCTCAGGCTTCTGTGGCAGCGGGCCTGGCCCCTGATCATCGCGGCAGCGATCGGCGGCTGGAGCACCGCGATTGTGGCGGCGGACAGCGGAGCTGTGCTGCTCGACGTCGGACTCTGGTCCATCAGTGAAGGTTCCCTGGAGCTGGGGCTGGGTTTCATGCTGCGCGGTTTGGCGATTGCGTTGCCGGCCATTCTCCTGATGACCTGCACCGATCCCACCGACTTGGCTGATGCCTTGGCGCAGAAAGCAAAGCTGCCACACCGCTTTGTCCTGGGGTCCCTCGCGGCGATGAGGCTGGTGGGGCTCATGGCCGAGGAATGGCAGACCATTGGCATGGCCCGCCGCGCCCGTGGGGTGGGTTCACAAGGCAGCCCGTTCCAACGCCTGAAAGCAACCCTCGGCCAGAGCTTCGGGCTCCTGGTCCAAGCTGTTCGCAGGGCTTCCCGGCTGGCTGTGACCATGGAAGCGCGCGGTTTCGGCGGGGGCCGGCGGACGTGGGCGCGCGAATCTACGTACTCGCTGTTGGATGCGTGGGTGGTCCTTGGCGGACTGGTGATCGCCGCCGGTGCGGTGCTGACGGCCGTTGGAGCGGGAACTTGGAGTTTCGTCTGGCGTTAGCGCTGGAGGCGTTGGTGAGCTGGGCACCAAGCGTGCCGCCGGTAGCGTTGGGGGCCGCCGGCGGCACTTTTTGTCCTCTCTACGCGGGCTCAGAGAGCCTGCTGCTCCTGGATTTCATCGAAGCCTGCGCGGGTCAGGAACCCCAACTGGGCTTCCTTCTCAGCGAGCTGAATGATGGGACCCAACTCAAAGCACGTCGCTTCCAGGCGGCGGAGGGCCTTGGCGTTGCGGGAGTCCGGTTCCACCACAATCCGGTCCTTGCCCGGCAGGGAGAACATGTACTTGATCAAGGACGTGCCCAGCCGGGGGGTGAAATGCGGGATAGGCCGTGTGGCGGGGGCCAGAAGCAGGTGCATGCCGATGTCCGCCTCGCGGGCGGGGTATGCCTCACCCACGGGATCGTGCAGGGGCTCGTAGGTCTGGAAGAGGGCCAGTGGCTCCCCGTCAAGGAGGGCCAGGAAGGCGTGGTGGGTCTCCAAGGAGTCCAGGAACTCGTAGATCCCTTGGACTTCGTCCCTGGAGTTTTCCGTCATGCCCCAGAACTTGGCGCGGGGTTGGGTGACCCATTCGAAGATGAAGTGGATGTCCTCGGCAGGAACCAGCGGGACAAGCCGCAATGCGCCCCACCCCTCGAGGTCTTCAGCGTAAACGGTGGTGCGGACAGAGAAGTCCTGGGTGGTGGTGGTCATGGCTTCCTTCGGGGCTGATGCGTTCTGATGCGGATGCTGGCGGATGTGGGGTCACGAGAGGGACGGAACGGGCTGGTCAGGGATGATCTTTGGCCAACGAAGGCCAGTCAGTGACCACCAGGGCGAGTTGACCCGCGGTCCAGAGCGGCAGCTGATCGGCGAAGTGCCGGTGACCTGGCGAGCCGGAAGCACCGAAAGGCACAATCCAACGGCTGTTACGCCGATCAGCCAGGTCCCAGACGTAGCGGGCCACGGGCCCACGGAAGCTTCGGTCTTCGACACCTGGGAGACTCTCGGTGCACAGGACGCACCCGGTGTCTCCGCTGAGCTCTGAGGTGGGCGCCGATGACGCGAGGGGGCCGGGGAGGACGTGGACGGCCAGAAGTTTGTGCCGGTCACCCCATGCAGCGCCGTTGAGCATGGACTCCTCCAAGGCAACGTCTTCAAGTGCGGCGGCGGCTTCCACTCGAACGTTAATGCCGAGTTCGGACCCACGCGCCAGGAGGGTCTCCAAGGCGAATCCAATGCGGGATGCCACGGATAACCAAGGCCCGAACAACGCTGAGTAACCAGTGGGCTCACCCAGGGGAGCCAACGCGGAATGCCGTGCCAGTCGCTGGACGATAGCTCCGCGCCACGCTGCAAAGACCGCAGCTTGGTGGCTGCCGGCATCCATCAGTCCATCCCACGTCAACAACAGCGCACGCAGGTCCTTGGCCTCCCTGGACAGGTCCTGGGTGTCAAGGCCGGAGAGCGTTGACCGGAACAACGGCCACGGACCCAGCAGAGTGTCCGTGTGGATGGCCTGCATGGCGTCCACGGATAACGGACCGGCGGTCGACTCCAGCAACTGCCGGATGCGGAGGGCCCGATGCGCGGGCGCGAACTCCATGGCCACCATGTCACCGCCGCCAGCTTCGCGGTCGTTCGCGCTGACCATAAACCTCTGGACCTCGGTGCGGGGCAGGACCACGTACTGTCCCTCCCACTCGTGGCGGGCCGAGAGGGCCGGGACGGGCAATCGCCGGTTGGCCGGATTCCGTTGCGGAACCAACCCGGCGACGAAATGCCGTACGGACCCGGAAACGTCGGCGGCCACTACGCTGTTGACGGGCTCCACCCACGCATCGAAGGCGGCTTCCACGTCGGAAACGCTCCGGCTCCGCAGCAGCGGCAGGAGGGCCTCGAAACCCAACCGCCCCTCGACCCTGGCCGGGAAACGCAAACTCAGTGCGCCGCCGTCGGGCGTTTCAGAGATGACCGGGCCGCGCGCGGTTTCAATAATTTCAACGGCCACTCCCTCACCGTCGCGGACGGTGATGGTTTCGGAACTCACGACGACGGGCTCCCAGCCTTCCGCTCCGCGCGCCTCGATGCGATCACCGGATCTGTCGCTGATCCGGCGCAATTCCTCCACGAAGAGGTCCTGGTAATCGGCCATGGCGTTGGTGATCGCCCAGGCGGTGTTGCCGGTGTGGGCGAAATGGGGGAGGCCGGGAACTCCGGGGAACGCGAATCCGATCGCGTCGAACTCGGGGCAGGCCAGCCGTACCTGTTGGTAGACGCCGGGGAGTTCCATGAGGCGGTGGGGGTCGCCGGCTATCAGCGGCAGGCCGCTGGCCGTCGTCGAGCCGTGGGCCGCCCACGCGTTACTGCCTGACCAGACGGGTGCCTCGATGCTGAACAGGCTGACGGCGTGGTCGCCGAGTGTCCGCGCGACGTGTGCCCGGAACAGTTTGTTGGGGAAGGTGGAGAAGAGGATGTGGTGCACCAGGAAGACGCCCAGCGGGGTCCATGGATTCCACGGCTCGGGTTCGCTGCCGGACTCGTCAAACTCGGCTCCGCCCCGATGCCCGTCCGTCAGTGCTTGATTGATGCCTGCCACGTACTGTCCGCACCAGCGTTGAGTGCCTGCGTCGAGGTTTTCGAAGCAGCGGCGCGCGGTGACATCCAGCCGCGCCTGGCGGGCAAAACGGTCCCAGACCACTGCGTCTGCACCCAGTACCTCGGCTGTGCGGCCTTCCGAACGCCACCGTTCCAGTTCGATCTGCCAAGAGCGGTCCGTGGCCGCATTCATGCCTTGCAGAAAGGCAAGTTCGTCTGGGGAATCAGCCCATAAATGCGGGATTCCCCACTGATCCCGGTATGTTCCGGAGCCGCCTGCCGGGGCGGGATGGTGCGTCGGGGCAGACGTCATAATCTCTGGCCGCTTTCAAGCTTAGGTTAGGCTTACTTAAGCTCAAGATAAAGGGCTTTGGCCCCGTTCACAAATCGTGGACATTCGTGAAGGAGTGTTGCTTGAAGCGCAATTGGGAAGGCGTCGTCCTCAAAGTCATGGGCGCCAAGGACTTCACCCTGGAGGTCACAGGAAGTGAAGAAATCACCCCCGACTTCCTCCGCGTGCATGTGCGTGACGGCGGACTCCTGGAGCGCAGCGGCATCCATCCCACCATGTGGATCCGGCTCTGGTTCAACGACTCCGGCAAGGCCCACCAGCGCGCCTACACCTTGGTGAACCCTGACCCGGTGGCCGGCACGTTCAGCATGGATTTCGCGATGCACCAAGGCGTCGCTGCGGATTGGGCCCGTTCGGTCCAGCCCGGCGAGACCATCGGCGCCACCGTCCAAGGCAGCTCCTTCGCTTTCCCACAGCCGGCGCCGCGCCGGATCTGGGTAGTGGGCGATCCCGCCTCCATCCCTGCCATCAATTCGCTGCTGGACGAGCGCGGGCGTGCAGCTGCCGGCGCAGCTCCGGTGACGGCGTGGCTCGAATACCAGCACGACGCCGACCCCTCGCTTGAGGTGCGAACGTCCGATTCCGACGTCGTCACCTGGATTCCGCGCAAACGCGACGGTGCCGCGCTGGTGGAGGAAGTCTGCGCTGCACTCACGGCGGACACTGTCTCCATTGGGGAGGACTTCTTCTGGATTGCCTGCGAAGCATCAAGTACGCGGGCGATCGTCAAGCACCTGAGGAAAGACCTCGGCGTGGATAAGCACCGGATGGATGCGCTGGGGTACTGGCGGGTCTAACGATTGACGGGTTCCTCGCGGTGGGCGCTACTCGCGCCAGGTGAGGTAGCCCTTCTGCCCCTCCGGCGGAGTGAGGACCACATCGCGGCCGTACTTCTTCCTGGCATCGGCCCCGGAGAAGGCGTCCGGGACAATACTGACCGCTTTGGTAACTTTGCCGTCTTTCAGGAAGACGAAAAGTGCCGGTGAGGCGGTGTAGCGGCTCTCCTTGGTGAGCGGTTCCCCAAAGGCTTCCTCGATGTCCTTGGCCGGGGTTCCAGCCGTGACAAAACCTGCTTGGTCCCAGTCGAAATCCGTGGCATCGGACAGCTTGAGCGCCGTGCCATTCGTGGCGGCCTCCAGGACCTGGCCGTTGAGGTGGTCGTTTGTTTCGGGCATGACGGATCCTCCGAGGGAGCAAGCGGCCAAGGCGCAGGCCAGAACTAGGGTGAGCAGGCTGGTCATGGTGACCCGGGGCGCCGCAGTCTTGGTGCGGCGTCGTGCGTTTGGGGTGGCAGGACGACTCACGACGTAGTCCTGGACTCGTCGTTGAACTCAGGATCTTCACCAGGGGCTGGCTCGGCGTTGCCGGCGTCGCCCGTCTGGTCGGCGGGGATCTGGTTGGACGGGTGCGGCAACAGGTCTGGTCCCACCACCACAGTGTCTCCGTTATTGACGGCTTCCTCGATCAAGTCTGCAAGCTCCTCAGCACTGGCATCCGGATTGGCAATGGCCACATTGCGACCAACCTCATTGTTGTACAGATCCATTGCTTCGCGTGGAGCCGGGTTTCCGGGGAGTTGCTCGTGGGCGGTGGCGTAGTCCTCAGCCCAGTCAGCGCCAAACTCCTTGACCATGAGGGCGTTCCAATAGGCGTGTCGGAAAGCGTCATTCTGGTCATCGTTGCGGTCTTCGCTGGGGAAGCGCTCATCGGCAACACTGAAGGCGTCGTCGTGAATGCCCTTGAAAGCGTTCAGCTCAAAAGGTCCAAGGCCGTTCAGCAGTTCCGCTTCCTTCTCGGTAACCACTCTTTGGTCCGTCACGAACCGCAACGGATCCCAGTCGCCGGGCCAGTTAGTGGTCTCCGCGTCACTGACCTGGTACTGGTCCAGGATCTCCTGGGGCGTGGGCTGGGTGGGATTGGAGGTCTTTGTTGTGGCGTCCTTCGCCGGTTTGGCGGAGTCGTTCCCGGTCCCGCTTCCGCCGGAGCCGCCGCCTGGGCCGCTGTTGCCTGCGCTGGCGCCCTCAGTGGAGGCACCCGACTGCTGGTCCGCGTTGGTGAGCACAGACTTGGACGCTTCTTCTATCCCACGCGAGGTCCTTTCAAGCAGCGGCCGTAAGTGGCCCTGCCACTCGGAGGCGAAGCGTTTGGCATCCTGTCCCTGCCAATAGCCGCCCTGCGCGATCAGGGAATCGAGTTCCCGGGCGCGGGTGGCCAGCAGCGAGGCCCCGCTGGCAAGGGTTTTCGATAGTGCTTTGAGCTGATCGACGTCGGCGCCGTAGAAAGGCATATTTCCCCCTGAGCTTTCCTGTACATCCTTCGCCAACTCCCGTTGGGGCACAATGGGGAGCTCTGCCCTTGAAGGAACTGAGGGAAAGCGTTCACCCAAGGCGAGTCGCCGACGTCGTGCCCTATATCGCACAGGGCGGGTATGGTGTGATGTTTACCGCTGAATTGGCATGTTGCACTGAACTTCTAGCTCACTTGTGATATTTATTGGTTATGACGCAACCTACCGCCGAACATGTAGGCCTCCTGCTCCGCGACGCCCGTGGCGAAAAAGGCTGGACGCAGGGGCAGCTGGCTACTGAATTGGGAACCAGCCAGAGCGCAATCGCCCGGATGGAACAGGGCAAACAAAACCTCAGCCTCCGCATGATTGAACGCCTCGAAGCCATTTTTGGGCGGTCCATCGTCAAAGTGGCCAAGCCGCAGATGACCCACCTCCGCGTGGAGGGCGGCCGGACCCTCTCCGGTGAAGTGGACGTCAACAGCAGCAAAAACGCCGGCGTAGCCCTCTTGTGCGCGAGTCTCATTAACCGCGGCACCACCACGCTGCGACGGCTCGCCCGGATCGAGGAAGTCAACAGGATCGTTGAGGTGCTGACCTCCATCGGCATGGAATGTACATGGCTCAACGGCAGCGATCTCCGCATCCGGCGCCCCGAGGTACTGGATCTCGAGTCCATGGATGTTGACGCCGCCCGGCGTACCCGCAGCGTCATCATGCTGCTGGGTCCCCTCCTGGACGAAACCAGCGAATATCTTCTTCCCTACGCCGGTGGCTGTGACCTCGGAACCCGCACGGTGGAACCTCACATGCAGGCGCTTCGCCAGTTCGGCCTCGAAGTGGAGGCGAAGTCCGGTTTCTACTCCGTGACCGCTCCTCCCGCCGACGACCTCGATCGCTCCTTCGTCCTGACCGAACGCGGCGACACCGTCACGGAGAATGCCATCATGGCGGCCGCCCACCGTGAAGGCACCACCATCATCCGCAACGCCAGCCCTAACTACATGGTGCAGGACCTTTGCTTCTACTTGCAGGGCCTCGGTGTGGAAATTGATGGCGTGGGGACCACAACGCTGAAGATCACCGGGCGTTCCGCCATTGATGTGGACATTGAGTACTTCCCGTCCGAAGACCCGATTGAGGCCATGAGCCTGATCACCGCAGGCATCGTGACCAACTCAGAGGTCACCATCCGCAGGGTGCCCATCGAGTTCATGGAAATTGAGCTTGCCACCCTGGAACAGATGGGCCAGAACCTCGAGGTATCCGGGGAATACATGGCACGCAACGGACGCACCAGGCTGGTGGACGTCACCACCAAGCCGTCGGAGCTTCACGCCCCACAGGACAAGATCCACCCCATGCCGTTCCCCGGCCTGAATATCGACAACCTGCCGTTCTTCGCAGTGATCGCAGGCAACGCCGAGGGCCAGACCATGATCCACGACTGGGTGTACGAGAACCGAGCCATCTACCTGACGGAACTCAACAAATTGGGCGCACAGGTGCAGTTGCTGGATCCGCACCGAATCTACGTCAACGGACCCACCAAATGGCGTGCCGCGGAAATCGGCTGCCCGCCGGCCCTCCGCCCGGCCGCTTGCCTGCTCCTTGCCATGTTGGCAGCCAGGGGCACCTCCGAACTTCGCAACATCTACGTGATTGAGCGCGGCTATGAGGACCTTGCAGAGCGACTGAACACCATTGGCGCGAAAATCGAGTACTTCCAGGACTGACGCTGGCGCTGCTTGGACAGCCGGCGGCACCCGTTAGTGCTTTTGGCGCTCCCTTTTCCGCCGGCCGCACCCGTATGTGCCGGCCGCACCCGTAAGTGTTTTTGGCGCTCCCGTTTCCGCCGTTTGCGCCAGATACCTCTGGTGCGGATGGCGGGAACTGGTGCGGAACGGACCGGGAGCCGGCCTCAGCCCTGTCCCCACTCGGCCTCCTGACGCGGAATGCGGGGTACTGCCCCCGCGCGCATCAGGAACGACCTCCCATGCTGACCCGGGTCAGGAGGCCTTTGCGTCCTGTTCTTCCCACGTCATCAGGTAGGCGCCGACGAGTCCCTCCACCAGATAGAAGCAGAACGGCGGGATGTCCTTTTTGGCTGCCAGGATGGCACCGTAAACGGGTGCGCTGGCCGCAGCCGTGATACCAATCCAGCGGCTTGCGGGTAAGGAAAGAAGGCTCCCGCCGAGCGCGGCCAACGCCACAACATGCAGCCCGGAGTACGCCAGGAACGGCGCGTTGGATCCCCTGCGGTAGGCGAACCCTTCAAGGTCGGATGCTCGCCGGGCGAGGCTTGAGACGAAGAACGGGGCGCCCGCGAGTAAGGCGGCGGCTGCACCGAAAGCCCACTTCCTCGCCCTCCGATGCGATGCGTTTCCTTGAACGGCATCTTGGTCCTGAACAGCGCGGGCAAAGGCGGCGAATCCCACCGGCACTGCAACTGTTCCCACGGCGGTAAGGTGCTGACCCACGATCCAGCCGCGCTGTCCGGCTGTGAGCATGCGCAGCCGCTCGGCGTTGTTGGGGGTGATGTAAACGCGTGAGACTGGAGAGATTCCTACGAACCACACCACCGTGCCGGCAACGATGACCGCTCCGGCACGGCGATAGGGATGGTTCCCGCTCATGGCAGCAAGGTTAGACCTGTTTGAGGGCCTTCTCCAGATCCAGGATGAGGTCGTTTACATCTTCAAGCCCTACGGACAGGCGGACAACACCATCCGAAAGCCCGATCGCCGCCCGCCCCTCCGGTCCCATGGCCCGGTGGGTGGTGGTGGCAGGGTGGGTGATGAGGGATTTGGAGTCGCCCAGGTTGTTGGAGATGTCAATGACGGAGAGACCGTCGAGCAAGGCGAAGGCAGCCTCTTTGGCTGATCGTCCGGCCGAAGGAGATAGCTCAAAGGTCAGGACGGTGCCGCCCGCCTTCATCTGCTTCGCCGCAAGTTCGTACTGCGGGTGAGACTTTAACAGCGGGTACTTGACCCAGCTGATGGCGGGTTGCTGCTCGAGCCACTCTGCGATCTTCAACGCGGATGCCGAGCTGTGGTTTACACGCAGTCCGATGGTCTCCAAGCCCTTGGTCAGCACCCAGGCGTTGAACGCGGATAGTGAAGGGCCGGTGTGCCGCATGAGTTGCTTGACGGGGCCGTCGATGAATTCTTTGGTGCCCAGGATCGCGCCGCCAAGGACGCGTCCCTGGCCGTCGATGTGCTTGGTGCCGGAGTAAACAATGACGTCGGCTCCCAGCTCACCGCAGCGTTGTAGCAGGGGCGTGGCAAAGACGTTGTCCACCACCACGGTGGCCCCGGCAGCATGCGCCAGTTCGCTCACCGCCGCGATGTCCACGATCTCCTGCATGGGGTTGGACGGGGATTCGAAGAAGACCGCGGTAGTTGGTTCGGAAAGGGCTTCGCGCCATTGATCCAAGTCCGGGCCGTCGACGAAGACCGTGTGAACGCCCCACCGTGGCAGGATCTCATTGAGGATCACAAAGCAGGAACCGAACAGGGAACGGGCGGCAACCACGCGGTCACCGGCAGCCAGCAGGGCACCCAAGGCAGTGAAGACCGCGGACATACCTGACGCAGTCGCAAAGCAGGCTTCGGTTCCTTCGAGCAGGCGCAGCCGCTCCTGGAACGTTGCAACGGAAGGGTTGCCGTAGCGGGAGTAAACGAAACGTTCGTCCTCACCGGTGAAGGCGCGCTCGGCGGCAGCAGCGGATTCGTAGACGAAACCGGAGTTCAGAAAAACGGGCTCGGACGTTTCCTGGAAGTTGGTACGGTCAAGGCCACCGCGGACGGCCTGGGTATCAGGGCTCCACCCGGCGGCATCGGGATTAAAAGTCACTTACTCAGTCCCCAGATTCGTCGGCAGGCCACGGTTCTTCCAACCGTTGACGGTGCGCTCACCATAGCGGTCCGGTTCACCTTCAAAGCCCTCCAAGACGTTGTAGGCAGTGAAACCGGCTTGCGTGGCGGCGATGGCTGCGGAGATGGAGCGCTGGCCGGAACGGCATAGGAACACCAGCTCAACGCCGTGGTCCTCGGGTGCCTGCTGACGCAAGTCCTCGATGAAGCGGGAGTTGGGGATGCCGCCGGCGAGGTTCCACTGGATGAACAGGGGATCGTTTTCCGTGGCTTTGGTGTCGGGGATACCGATGTGGGCCCACTCGCCCTCGGTGCGGACGTCCACCAGGATGGCACCTTCTTCGAGTTTGGCCCACGCATCCTGCGGGGTCAGGTCACCTGCGTAGCTCATGCGTGTCCCTCGAATGCTTCGTCGTCGTCGCTCTCAAGCTGGTCAACGGCACTGGCAACGGCGGCATCGGCATTGGCGATCGCGGCGGGCAGCACCACTGCTTGGGCAACGATGACGTCGGTGCCGTTGAACGTGGCAGCCGGGCTGCCATGGAGCACATAGCCCTCCGCGAGGGCGCTGTGGATCCGCTCGCAGAAATCACGGGTGTCCGGGCCAGTAATCAGGCGATAGGAAAGTTTTTCTTCAGTGGGTTCAGGCATAGCTGGTGCTCCTCAGTCACGCTTGCAGTTCGAGTTGTCGATACGCCGAGTAGTCACCTGAGGCACCCCGCCGGAGAGAGGGTTGCCGACCAGCAAGTCAGGGCTTCGCGCTGGTACTCATTACTCAAGAAAAACGTAACATCCGCGGGCCTCGGGCTGCACTTGCGGGCTGGTGTCCGGCCGTCATGTTGCGTAATCGGCGGTGCTTCCCTTATGCGTTTTTCAGTGCGCGCACGGCTGCGCCCACAGTGGGGAAGAAGTGCTCGGGCGTAAAACGGGCTGCAGTGCCCAGACGGAGTAGTTTGTCTTTGACAGGCCCCTTCAGTTCGGCGAACACTAAATCCACGCCTTTGCGGGCCAGCCATTCGTCCAATGTGACCAGGTCATCCAGCGCCGTAGTGTCGATCCCGGTGATGGGCTCCGCGGCGAGGATGACATGGGTAACCGGATCCGCGGTCTCCTTCGGGGCTTCGTCCAGTTGCTCCCGGACAAAGGCAGCCAGGACCTGCCCATTACCGAAGAACAGGGGCGCATCAAAGCGGAGGATGAGGAGTCCGGGGATGCGCTCGCCTTCGGGGTGCCGCTCCAGATCGTGATAGCCAGGGAGCCCTTCTTCGGCGCCGAGTTCTGTCCGGTACGGATCCCAGGCCCGCCGAACAAAGTCCAAAAGCGCCAAGGCAATGGCCACCACGATTCCCTGCAGTACCCCAACGGTGAGGACGCCCAGGAACGCAGCCAGCATGACCACGGATTCGCTTCGGCTCAGGCTGAAGAGCCGCCTAACACCGGCGGGGTCGGCCAAGGCAATTGCCGCAGCGATGACGACGGCCGCCAGGGTGGCCGAAGGCAGGTACCCGGTCACTCCGGGAGCCAGCAGCATGAAAGCCAGAACCAGCACCGCACCAACCACCCCGGTCATCTGGGATTTGGCGCCGGCGTCCACAGCCACGGGCGTCCGCGAGGTACTGCCGGATATAGGGAACCCGCCCAGCAAGCCGGTGGCTGCGTTGGCTGCCCCCAACGCCGCCATCTCCCGGTTGCCCGAGACTCTCTTTCCCTCCTTCGCTGCCAATGTCTGGGACAGGACGCCAGTGTCTGCGAAAGCCATGAGGGCAATACCGGCCGCAGCGGGAAGCAGCATCAGAGCGTCAGCCCAGCCAATGCCGCCGAGCGCGGGCATCGGCAGCCCCTGCGGCAAAACCCCGGTGACCTTGACGTCGTCGTTCAGGCCCCAAACAGCCGTTGCAACGCACGAGCCGACCACCGCCAGCAGGACGCCAGGTACCTTCCACTTCAGCAGCCGCGGGATCCAAATGAGGGCCAGGGAACCGACGCCTAGCAGCAGCGCGGTGACATTGACCCCGCCGCCCAGCAACCCGGTGGTGACCTTCGCGAGCTTTTGCCAGATGTCGCCGTCGGCCTCTATCCCCAGGAACGCCGGAAGCTGCGATAACGCCACCAGCAAGGCGATTCCGTTCAGGTATCCGAGCCTGATGGGTTTGGACAGCAGCCCGGTGATGGCACCGAGTTTCAGGGCGGAGCCCGCGAGCATGATCACCCCGATCAACACAGCCAACAGCCCGGCGAGTGCCACCGATCTTTCACTGCTGCCGGCTGCGAGCGGAACAATAGCTGCGGCGATCATGGGGGCAAGGGATGAATCGGGTCCCAAGACGAGAATGCGGGACGGCCCCACCACGGCGTAAACCAGCAACGGAATCACCGTGGCGTAGAGCCCTGTGACGGGTGGCAAACCGGCCGCCTGCGCGTAGGCCATGCCCGCAGGCACCAGCAGGGCAAAGAGCGCAGCACCCGCCACGGCGTCGTGCCGCAGCCATTCACGTTTGTACCCCTTGAGTGCCCAGACGCCCCAAAGGCGGTCCTTGGCGGAAGTGCGGGTGGCTGAACTCATACAGCGATCATTCCGGACGCATGGTGTTTGCGGAACAAGGCGAACGCCGTATGTGGAAATCCATACCGTCATGGGCGGGGCCCAAATGTGACGTCCCGGGAGCATAATTGACCCAGTACGACCCCCTGTAACTTCGCATGAAATCAGGTCGCGGTGAACGGACAAAGCAGTTCTACACTCAAGCCCATGCTGCACTTTGGATGGTTCGTGGGCCACGGTTTCGGTGTCCAGGGTTGGGGGACTCCCGGCTATGGCCTGGGCTACGACTGGAAGAAGCCCGCCCTCTATCAGGAGGCCGTCCGTGCGTTTGAGCGATCCGGCTTGGACCTGTTCATCATTGAAGATTCCCTCACCGTTCCGGACACCTATGGGGGTACGGCCGAGGTTTCCTTGGCCCACGCCTCGTTTGCACCTAAGCACGATCCCCTTGCCTTGGTCCCGTACCTTCTCTCCGCCACGGAGCACCTAGGAATCGTGCCCACGGTCAGCGCTTCCTTCTACCCGCCCTTCACCGCCGCCAGGCTCCTGGCCACGCTGCAACACTTTTCAGAAGGACAGCTCGGCTGGAACGTCGTCACCTCCGGCAGCGACCTCGCCGCACAGAACTATGGGCTGGACCAGCAGATTGAACACGATCTCCGCTATGAGAAAGCGGAGGAGTTCGTGGACGTCGTCAGGCGCCTTTGGCGGAGTTGGGAACCTGGGGCCGTGCTTGAGGATGTTGAAGCCGGGGTGTTCGCGGACCATAACAAAGTGCACCCCATCAACCACCAAGGAGACTTTTTCAAGGTCAGAGGCCCGTTGAACACGGCGCCCCTGCCTGAGGAACCTGTGCTGGTTCAGGCTGGTGCCTCGCCCCGGGGCAAGGCATTCGCAGGCGGCCATGCCGACGTCGCCATTGCCCTCGCTCGTGGGGTTGACGGGATGAAGTCCTACCGTGACTCCATCCGCGCGGAAGCTGCGAAGGCCGGCCGAAATCCCGATGACGTCAAGGTACTTTTCGTCCTGAAGCCCACCGTTGTTGGTTCTACAGCCGAGGCACAGGAGCTGCGGGCGCAGCGGCGTGAACTCACCCAGAGAGACATCGACAGCCAGCTCAACTCGATCTCCTACCTCTCCGTCATCGACTTCAAGCAGTTCGACCTCGACGCTCCGTTGCCCGAGCTGAGCACCAACAGCAACCAAGGCACATTGGAACACTTCGCCAAGGCTGCCCCTCCAGGTTCCACCCTTCGCCAGATCCTCCAGGCACGCAGCGGCGGAGCAGGCGACTCGATCATCGGCACGGTTGGCGAAATCGCTGACTATCTGGAGGAAACAGGCTCCGCCGTCGGCGGCGATGGGTTCCTGTTCTCCGGCTTCGTGGACCCGGTAACAGTGCACAGCGTGCTGGACAAGCTGACGCCGGAACTGAGGCGTCGCGGGCTGTTGAGGAAGAGTTACGGCAACGGCGGGTTTCGGCAAAACCTCCTGGACTTCTGATGGTGCCCGGGAAGCCGCAGACCCTGGTGATCGGATCGTCTCCGGTGCTAGTTGCGGACGTGGCCCGGGCGGCGGCAGACCCGAGGTTCCATGTGAAACTCAACCAAGATGCATTGTCTTTGCTAGGCCGCTCGCGGGAAATCGTGGAGTATACCGCCGCCTCCGGCGAACGGGTCTACGGACTGAATACCTTGCTCGGTTCCGGCCGGGATACCGCTGTGGAGGAGAAGTCGCTCCTTTCGTACCAGATCCAGGTGGTCAGGTATCACAACAGCGGGGTTGGCTCATATCTGGACCGCGCTGCATCCAGATCCGTGATCCTGGCCCGGCTCATCGGTTTCAGCAGAGGCGGTTCCGGCGTACGCCCTGGAACCGCCGAGTTCTATGCCGAAATGCTCAACCGCGGGGTCTTTCCCGCCATCCCGCGTGAGGGCTCGGTGGGTTCATCGGACCTGACCCAGCTTGCCGCCGTCGCCGCCGTTGCCATCGGAGAAGGTGAAGCGTTCAACGCGGACGGCGCACTGGTGCCCGGCGCCAAAGCGCTTGCCGACGCCGGTCTCCAACCCCTTGTCCTCGCCCCGGGGGAGGCCCTCGCCTTGGTAAGTGCCAACGCGTATTCGGTGGGTGTTGGAACCCTCGCATTGCTGCGGCTGCAGCAGCTAGCCGAGCTGGCCGACGTCGCGCTTTCCCTCTCGCTGGAGACGATCGCAAGGTACGACGGCGGCGGGAACCTCAGCCCCTTTTCGCCGGCGATCCAAGCGGCCAAGGCGGTGGACGGGCAGCGGGACTCCGCTGCTGCTGTGCGTCGCCTGCTGAGCGGTGGGTGGTTGGAAGATGTTCGGCCGGAGGTGTCGGTGCAGGACGCGTTGTCGTTCCGGGCCGCACCGCAGACGCACGGAGCCTTTCGAACCCTCGTGGCGCAGCTCGATGCTGCCCTGGACGTGGAGCTGAACGGCCGTGGTGACAATCCGCTGGTCGATGTCGAATCCGGGCGCATGATCTCCGGCGGGAACTTCCAGCCGATGCAGCTGGCGCTCGCCTTTGAGGGTTTGCGGCTGGCCTTGGCGCACGTAGGGATTTCCTGTGAGCGGCGTATCGCCAAGTTGTATCCGCCGCAACGGGCCATCAGGGCGCGCCATTTGCAGGCTGCAGCATCCGGGGAAGCCCTGGCCCAAGAGGAACTTCCCGGGTTGCTCTGGTACTCGGCGGCGGGACTGCTGGCCGAGCTCAAGGCCCTGGCCGCTCCGGCGACGCTCGGCGCACCAACCCTCTCGGCCGACGTCGAAGACCATTCAACGCTGGCCCCGCTCGCGTTGCAGCAACTCGAAAAATCGTTGGACGCAGCGGAGAAGCTCTTGGCGATCGAAGCGCTGACGGCGTCGTACCTGCTGCTCGAAGCGGGAGCCGCGCAACCGCTCGGGAAGGGGACCGGCGCCGTCGTGGGTCGCTTGGCTGACGTACTGGCCCGCCGGCCATCGGCGCCCGACTTGGTGGAACGGGCGCGGACCGAGCTGCGGGACCTCGTTGACCAGGAACTTTCTGAGGAAGGGGAGAAGACCTGGTGAGTACAGAGATTCGCAAACATGGTGTTCACGCCGCTTCCGGGCCTCCTGACGGCTTGGATGCTTCGGTCTTGGAGAGGGTCGGAAACACGCCGTTGGTGAGATTGGAGTCGCTGGGCCGCGGCCTGGGCAGCACCATCCACATCAAGCTCGAGTCCGAAAACCCTGGCGGCTCCATCAAGGACCGGACCGCGCTGAGCATGGTTAGGGCGGCCGAGAAATCCGGGGAACTGCAGCCCGGCGCCACAATTGTGGAGAGCACGTCCGGCAATACCGGGATCGGGCTGGCCCTCATAGGACACCTGACGGGCCACCCCGTGGTGGTGGTTACGGGCGACACGATTTCCGAGGAGAAGCTCGCCGCGCTGCACAACTATGGCGCCCGCGTGATCCTCACCGACTGGAACGCGCCGTCGGGGTCGCCTGAGAACGCACGCGCTGTA
Organism: Paenarthrobacter sp. TYUT067; assembly: GCF_023656375.1. Lineage (NCBI taxonomy): Bacteria > Bacillati > Actinomycetota > Actinomycetes > Micrococcales > Micrococcaceae > Paenarthrobacter > Paenarthrobacter sp. TYUT067. The sequence continues at coordinate 73,133 of NZ_JAMOIT010000009.1, read as the reverse complement.
GCTGCGCGGATAACCGCTGAGACACCCGGCGCGTGGCGGCCCATGCAGTTCGACAACCCGGCCAATCCAGCCGCTCACTACCAAACCACCGGCCCGGAAATCTGGGAACAAACGGGTGGTTTGGTGACCCACCTTGTCGCAGGTATCGGAACCGGGGGGACCATCAGTGGGAACGGCAGGTTCTTGAAGGAACGCGTGGCAGCTTCGCGGCCGGGCGGGCACCTGGAGGTTGTTGGTGCCGACCCCTACGGCTCTGCCTACAGTGGAGGCCATCCCGGGGAGATCCTGGTGGACGGGGTGGGGAACTCCTGGCCCGAGCCTGAATGGCCCAAAGCCTTCGATCGCTCCATCGTGGACCGTTTCCTGCGCATTCCCAACGACGAGGTCTACACCACCGTCCACCGGCTCCTAGACGAGGAAGGTCTTGCACTCGGTCCGTCGTCCGGGCTGGCTGTGGCTGCGGCCATTCGCGTGGCTCGCGCTGCGCCCCACGGTTCCGTTGTGGTGGCCATAGCGCCCGACGCCGGAACCAACTATATGAGCAAGGCCTTCAACCCGGTGTGGCTGGCCGAGCACGGCATCCGGCTCGCCGCCGACACCCCTGCAGCCCGGGACGCCCGCGACGCCCGCGAGTAGGATCCTCTCTCACGTCCCGCGGGTTTTGGGCGGATCCTCTCTCACGTCCCGCGGGTTTTGGGCGGATCCTCTCTCACGTCCCGCGGGTTTTCATGGGGGCTGCTAGCATCTGATACTTCGGTCCGGCACCCTGCCGCCGCAAAATTGGGGGTTTTCTTGTTTTCACTTGTTGGTATTCTCTACACCCTGCTGATGGTGGCTGTCGCGGCTCTGGTGATTTACGCCTTGGTGCTCGCTATCATCTTCTTGCGCCTGCGCATTCAGGAGCTGAAGCGTGGGCAGGAACCCCCGTTGCGCTAGGCTCCAAGCATGCCCGAACAGGAAACAAAACCACGTCTGGCCGGCTATCTGGATAAGCAGCAGCCGGATCTTTACGCGACACTGAGCCACTATTCCCAGCAGCTGGTAGATGAAGCCGACCGGCTTGGCATCCCGCGACGCACCCTTGAACTCATCAACTACTTGTGCTCGCAGATCAATGGCTGTGCCTTTTGCCTTGACCTTCACCACCGGAGGGCCCTGAAATTCGGGGAAACGGAACAACGGCTGTCCCTCGTTGCCGTGTACAAGGAAGTGCAGTTGTTTGAGCCGGCGGAGGCCGTGGCCATGGAGATTGCTGAGCAGATCACCCGCATGAGTTCGTCGAGGCCTAGCCCTCAACTTTTCGAGCAAGCACGCCAGCACTATAGCGACGAGCAGATCAGCGTCCTGTGCATGGCGGCGATCGGGATCAATGCCTTCAACCGCCTTTCAATTTTGAGTGAGCACCCGGTCCGCGCGGCCAAGAAGTAAGTTCAACTGCTGGAGGGCATGCGGCAGCCGTAGGCTCCTGACCCTGTTTGAGACGAGATCAGCCCCTGCGCAACCGGGAAAGGTTGTCCAGGGGCTGATCTGCATCCAAAGAAGGTCAGGAAGCCGCAGAGCCACTCGCTGCTTTTTTGAGCGAACGCCGCCGCCCGTACTTGAAGTAGAAGATGGCGTAGCAGGCGCCCACGAACGGAACCCCAAAGAAGAGTGCAGCCACCTGGTTGGGGTCGAACGCGATGCCGATCAACGACACCAAACAGAGCGCGAACGCGAGGAGCGGAACCAGCGGAAACAGTGGAGCCTTGTAAGGGAGCGTTGAAAGGTCGCCACCGTTTTTGATGAACGTTCGGCGGTAGACGAAGTGTGAAGCGACAATGGACATCCACACACCAACGGTGGCGAAACCGGCTACGGAGACCAGTACCAAGTAAACTGTTTCAGCCGCCACTACGCTGCTGATCAGTGAAGCAAGGCCACCCAGCATGCTGACGCAGAGGGCCACCATGGGGATCCCGCGCTTGGTCAACTTCCGGAATGCCTTGGGTGCGTGGCCTTCATCGGCCAGCGAGAAGAGCATGCGGGCACAGGAGAAGAGCCCGCAGTTGCCGGCGGACAGCAGTGCCGTGATGATCACGAAGTTCATGATGTCCGCCGCATAGGGGATGCCCAGCATGGAGAAGACTGTGACGAACGGGCTCTCGTCCACGCTGACTTGTTCGTACGGGATGGTAGCTGCGATGACCACGATCGCTCCAACGAAGAAGATCATGAGTCTGATGACTGTGGTGCGCATTGCTTTGGGGATGTTCGCGCCCGGGTTGGCTGTCTCTCCTGCGGCGACACCGATCAATTCGGAACCCGAGAACGCGTAGAAAACCGCCAGGCAGGTGACGAAGACGCCGGTGAATCCGTTCGGGAACAACCCGTCAGGCGTGGTGAAGTTCTCGCCGAAGGAGGGAAACTCGCCGGGGGCCAAGGGGTGGAATCCCGCCAAGGCGGCACCTCCCAGGATGATGAGGCCGACGACGGCGGCAACCTTGATGAGCGCGAACCAGAACTCCGATTCACCAAAGACGCGCGATGAAATGGCGTTCAGCGTGAACAGGACGGTGGCGAAGATGAAGCACCAGATCCAGACGTCGACGCCCGGAAACCACCGTTGCATGAGTAAGCCTGCCGCGGTGAACTCGGAACCTAGAGCCACTGCCCAGCAGAGCCAGTACAGCCAAGCGGTGGCAAAGCCAGTGGCCGGGCCGATGGTCCGGGCGGCATAAATGTGGAAGGCACCAGAGACGGGGAACGCAACAGCGAGCTCCCCGAGGCATGCCATCACCAAATAGACGACTACTGCGCCAATGAGGAAGGCGAGGACCGCACCCAAGGGGCCGGCGGTGGCGATGGTGTATCCGGAACTAACGAACAGGCCTGAGCCGATGACGCCGCCCATGGCGATCATGACCAGGTGCCGGGCCTCCATGGACCGGCGGAGGCCTGTGGGTGAGGCGTCAGTCCGGGACTGCGCCTCGTGTGCCGATGCTTCGGCTTCTGTGGGGGAGCTGAGTCCCATATTCCCTCCGGGAAGTTAGCCAGCAAAGTCTGAAGTAGTACCAGCCGGACGTGATCCAACTAACACGAGAACAAGATTCATCACATGACGAATGACCATTTCAAGGAGCCTAAGAAACGCGATTGAACGCGCGGACCACTCACAGTCGAGGGCAAGAAGTTCTAATCATTAAGTCATGCGAGCGATTACTCTACTTGCCATCTGCTAGGTTCCTAGCGGAGCTCCGTCAACGAAAACTCTCGACGTCCGGTGGCTTACTCGATGCCCGCAAACAACGCGTTGAGCTCGGCGGTCAGTTGCTTCCGAACAGCCGGTGTACCGATTTCCTTGCCGTTGATGTGATTCACGGGAGCAATCAAACGGATGCTCGAGATCAGCCACACGGCGTCGGCGTCAAAAAGGTCCTGCGGGACCAGCGGCCCGTAGCCGAGCTCCCAGCCAGCTGATTTCGCCGCTGCGAACAGCGCCCCCTGCGAGGTGCCGGGCAGGATTCCACTGTCATGCTGAGGCGTGATGAGCCGGCGAACAGTCCTGACGGAACCGTCTCCGTCGTCGACCGTTTCCACGTGAGCCAGCAGGACGGTGGACGTCGGACCCTCCAGGACGCGACCGTCAGTTGAAGTAAAAATGGCGTCGTCTGCGCCTTGCTTATGCGCAAAACGAAGCGCAGCCATGTTGACCGCATAGGACAGCGTCTTGGCGCCCAGCAACAGCCACGGCGCGCGCTCGCCGGCTTCGGTGTCGAAGCCGCGGTCCAAAAGGACGACGTCGATGCCCGTCTCGCGCTGCCGCCGACTGCCCGCCGGTGACGGGGAAGCCTGCACCCAGCATGTGGGGCTGGCTGCGCCTTCGACGCCTCGGGTCACGATCAGCTTGACGACAACTTCGTCTTCCTCCGGAGTGGGCGCCGGGTGGACCTCGCGGAACTCGCTGATGGCGGTATCAATCGCCTTGCGCCAGGCATCCTGCTCCGGAAGCACCAGGTCCAATGCAGCGGCCGAACCGCTCAAGCGGTTCAGGTGGGCCTGCACCTTACGGGGGCGTCCTTGGACGGCGAGGAGTGATTCGAACACGCCATCGCCGCGGGTGGCGCCAAGGTCCGTAGCCATGAGCTGGGGCTGGCTGGAGTCGGCAATGCGTCCGTTTTCGAAGGCCGGGTCCAGGAAAACAAGGACCGTCGGGGCAGAGGAAGTCATGGTCCCAGCTTAGTGCGGTGCCGTTGCGGATGACTTTGCGCAAGACTTTGCCGGATAGGCTGAGGTTACTGTTGTTCTTGGAGCGTGGGGGTTTGTAGGTGCTCTTTCCTTTTCCGTTCGGCCAGGAGTGGACCTGGCTATTGGGCGCGTGGGCTATTGCGGAAGTGGTCATGCGGATCGTCCTTCTGGGCATCATTCCCGGTAACAGGCGTCCCACCACGGCCATGGCCTGGCTTTTGGCGGTGTTCCTCATCCCCTCGGTGGGCTTCGTCCTCTTCCTCCTTTTCGGCAATTTCAAATTGTCCAAGCGCCGGCGTGAGCAGCAGGAAGAAGTTAACCGGCGTGTCCGGGCGGTGACGTCCGATCTTGCGGATCCGGTGAGCGTCTACTCGGGTCCGGAATGGGTGAAGTCGGCCGGTGAGCTGAACCATCGCCTCGGATCCCTGCCCATGGTTGATGGCAATAAGGTTGAACTGATCCCCGGCTACCATGAATCCATCGCAGCCATGGCTCAAGCGGTGAAGGGTGCCAAGACCTACATCAACGCCGAGTTCTACATCATGAGCAGCGACTCCGTGACGGACGAACTGCTCACTGAGCTGGAGAAAGCTGCTGAGCGGGGTGTCACCGTCAGGCTGCTCTTCGACCACATTGGGACGCTGCGGGTCAAGGGATACCGTCGCCTGATCCGCCGGCTCAAGGCAGGCAAGATCCAATGGAAGCGAATGCTTCCGCTGCTGCCTATCCATGGTCAGTGGAGGCGTCCGGACCTCAGGAACCACCGCAAGATCATGGTGATCGACGGCGAGATTGCTTTCACCGGCTCCCAGAACCTGATTGAACCGTCCTACAACAATCCCAAACACCACAAAGTGGGCCGTAAATGGGTTGAGCTCATGTCCCGGCTCGAGGGGCCAATCGTGGCAACCCTCAATGTAGTGTTCGCCACGGACTGGCTCAGCGAGACCGATGAGTCGCTTGAGGACCAGTTGCGCCTTCCAAGCCGGCCGTCTCCAGGGCACGTCACCGCCCAAGTAGTGCCGAGCGGTCCGGGGTTCGCCACAGAGAACAACCTTCGCTTGTTCAATACACTGATCTATTCAGCGCAGCACAGAATCTCCATTTGCAGCCCGTACTTCGTTCCTGATGACTCCTTGCTTTACGCCATCACCACCGCTGCGCAGCGGGGTGTGGATGTGGAGCTCTTTGTGTCCGAAAAAGGCGACCAGTTCCTGGTCCACCACGCCCAGCGCTCCTACTACGAAGCCTTGTTGGACGCAGGAGTGCGGATCTACCTGTACCGGGCGCCGTATGTCCTCCATGCCAAGCACTTCACCATCGATGACGAAGTGGCCGTTCTCGGTTCCAGCAACATGGACATGCGCTCCTTCTCCCTGAACATGGAGGTTTCGGTGATGCTCTTGGGCGCCGAAACCGTGGACCTCATGCGGACGGTTGAATCCACGTATCGCGAGGTTTCCAAGGAGCTTACGTTGGACGACTGGATGGATAGACCCCCAATTGCCAAGTATGTGGATAACGTGGCCAGATTGACCGCCACGCTCCAGTAGTTTGTGTACAGCTAACGCCCTTTAGAGACGTTCTTGAGGGCATTAGCTGTACAAAAACTCAGGCGGGGAAGTCAGCACTCAGCGTGGACAGCACACCGTATGCCTTGGTCCGGATTTCCTCGTACTCGTCATCAGCCACGGAATCCGCAGTAATGGCCCCACCCACGCCGAGGGACAGGGTTCGCCCGCCATTGCCGTCAGGATTGACCACCAGAGTGCGGATCACCACCGCGAGGTCCGTTGCGGCGTTCAGTGAGAAGTAGCCGATTGCGCCGGAGTAGATCCCCCTGGGCCCGGATTCGAGCTGGTCAAGGATGTCCATGGTGCTGATCTTCGGGGCACCTGTCATGGACCCTGCGGGAAAGGCTGCAGCCAGGGCTTCCGCCCGCGGAGCACCCGGACGAAGGTGCGCATCTATGGTGCTCACCATTTGGTGGACGGTGGCGTAGCTCTCGATGGCGCACAGCCGGCTGACCGTCACGGAACCCGGGATGGCGAAGTGGCTGAGGTCGTTGCGCAGCAGGTCCACAATCATGATGTTCTCCGCGCGGTCCTTCAGCGACGTCTCGAGGTCGTGCCGCAATGCAGCATCCTCGGAAGCGTCAGTAGACCGGCCGCGGGTGCCTTTGATCGGCTCGGCGCGCATGCCGCCGTCGGACATAATGCGCAGGAACCGCTCAGGTGACGTACTTGCCACCACCAATTCGCCGAACCGAAGGTAACTGGCGAACGGTGCCGGGTTCCGGCGTCGTAGTGCCAGGTAGCTCGCCCACGGGTCCAGGCCGCCGGCAGGGGCTTCCAGCGTGGTGGTAAGGCAGATCTCGTAGGAGTTACCTTCGCTGATTTGGTGCTGCGAGTCCGCGATTTTTCGCTTGTAGTCGGTGGCGGAGTCGCGGCTGACGAACTCAAGGCCGGCAGGCTCCGGTTTGAAAGAGACCGCGAGGTCGGCAGCGGGGGAGACTGAAGCCTCAACGGCGGCGCGGGCCGCACGCAACCATTCCTCGGCGTCGGGCGCTTCCAAGGCGAGCAGCCAGACAGTCTGTCCGCGATGATCCACCACCACAGCCCGGCCGGCGAAGAGCAAGGCGGCGTCCGGGGTGTGGGAGGGGACGTCATTCCCGCCGGTTTCGCGCTTGAGTTCGTAGCCGAGGTATCCGAGCCAGCCGAGTGTGAACTGGCCGTCGTAACCTCGGGGCGCGCGGACGGCCCGGCGGCCCCAGACGGAATCGAGCCAGCGGAAGAACGGCCCGGAGGTGCTGACGGAGGCGGAACCGGCGGTCACTTGGGTAGTTCCGGAGCGGTGCAGTACCGACTGGCCGAACGTGCCGCCGTCGTCAGCCAGGATGCTGAAGCGGCTGCGCGCGGCGGCTTGGGAACGGCCGGCGACGGCGGAGGCATTGGAAGAATCCAGCCACACAGCGTTGGTGGACTTGCCGTAGAGGGAGGCGAAGAGCAGCTCAGCGTCGGGCGTCGCGTCCAGGCGCTCGGATCGCAGCTGAAGTCCCCGCCGCGCACTGAGTTCCGGCGACAAAATCGAAGCAACCGAAGGAAGGTACATCAGGGTTCGGAGGACATCGTCCGGAGCGCTGCCGTCGGCACGGTTCTGCACCCGGATGTCGGCGGCACTGATCACCTGGTCGCTTGAAAGCCACTCATCCTCCTGGGCGGCCCAGCTGTCCCAGTACGGTTCGTAGGTACTTCCGTCGCGAGTCAAAGCCCGACGACGGCGCTCGTCGCCGGAGGCTTCCACCCACACCACGGCGTCCAGCATGGGACGGGCGGCGTCCGCCGCCGCGCCTACCCCTTCAACGATCACGATCTCAGCTGGCAGCGTAACGTTCAGGCCGCCGTCGTAGTGCTTGTCCCAATCCCAGCTGGTCCACTCTGCCGCCATGCCTTCGCTGAGCGGCTTCAGGACCGTGCCCACGTAGCGCTCAATGCCGGGCATGAGGCCGTTCCAGCCGGGGTAGATGTCTTCCAGGTGGAACAGCGAAACCTTGTGGTGTTGCCGCAATCGGGCCGCCAGCTCAACGGCCAGCGTGGTCTTTCCTGCGCCGGACCTGCCGTCAACTGCGATGATCACGGGTGCAGGGGTCATGTCATAGAGGTTACCTGCTGGGGCTCGGGGGCTTTCGCGTCTTGAGACGCTGCGATGGCTGCTTTGACGTGCTGCACTATCCCTGGGATGGCGGCGTTGATGAGCGTCCACGTGTTGTCGAAGTCCGTGTGGCCGCCGTACCAAGGGTCTTCGATGCCGAGGTCAAGGGAGCTGCGGCCTGCCATGTGGGGATCGAAGCTGCGGAGCATCCGGACTTTTCCGAGGGAGGCGTGATCCGGGGCCCCTTCCTGAAGCCAGCCGAAATGGTCAACATCCAGTGCCAGGATCAGGTCCCGTTCGGCGTACCATTCACGCCGCCACTCGCGGGCAACGTGGTCCTCGGACGCGAGGTGCTGGGCCGTTAGAACCCGTGCGGCGCGGGGGTCGATGGGGTGTCCAACTTCGTAGCCCGTAGTGCCCGCGGAGTCCACCGCCACGAGTTCGCCGAGCCCTTCCGCGCCGAAGGCTTCGGTGAGCATGAGCGCTGCCATGGGCGAGCGGCAGATGTTTCCAGTGCAGACCGTGATGATGCGGTATGGGCTCGTCGTTGAGTACATTCAGCAAGCATGGTTCATGGCGCCCCCTCTTGGCTAGGGGCAACTTCACAACTAAGTCACTTTTCGTGTCAAAGTTGTCACGATGGGCGGTGCGGGCAAGCCGGTTGCGCTTAGGTGCGGGCCGGTTCCTGCGCCTCGGCGGCAAGCGCTGCAGCCGCCAAGTAGACGGTACGTACGACGGCGGCGCGTCGCCTTTGTGCGCGGCCGGGGTCGTTGCCGGCCATCAGTCCATCGAGTGCCGGGAGTACCGGGGCGGCGTCGCACAGGCTCACGATGGTGATGAGGAGATCCCCTGCATCTTCCCTGGAGACGCCGGGGAGGGCGGCGATGGTGCTGTTGACCTTGGATGCGCAGTTGGCCATCCGCTTTGGCAGCCCCACCACTTCCGTGCCCCGTTCCAGTCCTTCCCAGAACAGGAGGCGTGGGGCCGTGGCATCTTGCTGATGGTGGTCGAAGAGCCTGCCGGCGTAGTCCGCCATGGCTTCGGGTCCGCTGCCTTCGATGGGTACTTCGTCCATGAGGGAGCTGAGGGCGGCGACGATCACGGCGTCGAAGAGCGCGTTCTTATTGCCGAAGTACTGGTAGATCCGCTCCTTGTTGACCCCGGCCTCCGCCGCGATGCGATCAATGCGGGCGCCGGCCAATCCGCGGGTGCAAAACTCACTGGTAGCCGCCTCTAGAAGCAGCGCCTTGGTTCGCTCTGTGTCCCATGCCATAGGAGTCATATTACCAGTTTCCAACTGGATGGTTGTTTTTGTTGGAGAGTGGGGTTATTGTAATTCCAAGCCAAAAGCAACCGTTTAGTTGGAGAATGCCATGACGACACAAACAAGCTCCCACATCGCCGTTGAAACCCCAGCCGCCCCGGCCGCCCCTGCCCGTCCGAAAGCGCCGTCCGTTCACATGCGGGCCCTCATCACCTGGCTGGCCATCTTCCCGCTGGTGTCCATCGGCATGCTGCTCCTGGGTCCCATCATGGAGCCGCTCCACCCGGTCCTGCGGGCGCTGCTGCTCACGGCCCTGGTGGTTCCCGCCGCTGTGTATGTTGTGGTTCCCCGCCTCATGGCCGGCCACGGAGCCCTGTCCCGCAAGGCAGTAGAGCGGGCGGCCCAACGAGCAGCCCGCAAGTCTGCTTAACCCATGTAGGTCGCACTTAAGCGCGTTTTGACGGCTCAAAACGCGCTTAAGTGCGACCCAGTTGGGTGCGGGGCTGGGACTAAGCGCCCCGCAGCTGTTCTACGTCGGTGATGGTTGGGTAGGCGGCCTGCGTACCCTTCTTGGTGGCAGCCAAGGCCGCAGCCACCGAGGCGAAAGATGCAGCATCTGCGAGGGATTCACCAGCTGCCAAGCGAGCAGCCACAGCACCTGTGAAGGCATCACCGGCACCCGTGGTGTCCACTGCGGAAACGCGCGTAGGGGCGATGCGGGTGATCTGGTCTTCGCCGCTGGAAGCAAGCGAGTCCAGCACCACCGAGCCATGCGCCCCCAAGGTCACCAGCACCCGCTGCAACCCACGGTCGGCGAACTGGCTCCTGACCGGCTCCCACGCCTCCGCCTCTGCAGCGGCGTCCGGAATGTCCGCTTCGGTACCAAGGAACAACGACGCCTCGTGCGCGTTCACCAGCAGCACATCGCTCAAGCCAGCCAAAGCCTCCGGCACCTCCGCGTAAGGCGAGAGGTTCAGCAGAACGGTCGCACCGGCGTCGTGCCCTGCTTGGGCGGCGGCAATCACGGTATCCGTCTCCACCTCCAGGCAGAGGCACACCACGGCTGCATCCTGGAAGGCGTCGGGCGTGACGTCCGCTGGCCGCAAGGTCCCATTGGCGCCTGCGGAAATAATGATGCTGTTCTCACCGCCGGCGTCTACGGAAATGACCGCAACGCCAGTAGCGACGTCGGAGCGTCGGACGCGGGACACGTCCACTCCCGCGCTGGCCGTCGAGTCGAGGAGCATAGTGCCGTTGGGGTCGTCTCCCACGGCACCGATCAGGCTGACCTGACCGCCGAGCTTGCTGGCAGCCACGGCCTGGTTGGCACTCTTGCCGCCCGGATTGACGGCGAAACCGTTACCGTGGACCGTCTCGCCGGGTTGAGGGAGGCGGTCGCAGTAGATGGTGAGGTCGGCGTTCAGGGAGCCGACGACGACGATTCCCGCCTTGGGTGCGATGGTCATGCGGTCACCTTTTCGGTTTCGGTCACTTCTGCGTCCACCGGCTTGGGGATCAGGAGCGAGGCTGCGAAGGCTGCCAGGGTGATGGCGAGTCCCACCACAACAACGGTCAGGTAGGACGCCTTGGCATCATTGAGCGAAGCGGTGGCCACGAGGACCGCAGGCAGGACAAGGAAGCTCAGCCCGGCACCGAGGTTGAAGGCGCCGGCGTTCATGCCAGGCAGGAAGCCCGGGTTGCCCTGCGGGGAGAGAACCACGCCCAGTCCGTTGAGCATGATGTTGACGGTACCGGCGTACATGATGCCCAGCAAGGCCGTTCCCACAATCATCATGGGCAGGTTGTTGAGGCCGAAGAACGCGATGATCGCCAGCGCCACCAAGCTGCCAAGCAGGCCGATGCGCAGGACCTTGGTGTAGCCGAGCACGGGTGCCAGTCGGCCGCTGATCGGACCAAAGAGCCAGCCCAGCAGCGCGTATGGAGTCAGGATGATGAGCGACATCTCTGTGGGACCAACGCCGAAGCCCGGATCCGCTGCTTGCACGTAGGCCGGGACGATGCCGTTGATGACCGCGAAGATGCCGGTCATGGTGAGCGTGGTGGTCAGCAGCGGCGCCCACGTGGAGCGCTGGCGCAGATGCACAGTTTCCACCATGGGCTGCTTGGCCCGCTTTTCAACGGTCCAGAACGCGTAGAACGCGACGGCGGCGATCACGGTGAGGACCACCGCGAGGGTCAGGGTGCCGGAGTCGAAGGCGGAGGCAAGCTTGGCGCCCTCGTTCAAGGCTGTCAGCAAAGCGCCCACGGCAATCACAATGCAGAACACACCCAGCCAGTCCATGGTGGTACCCGCAGCAGGCTTGCTTTCACCGGCCAAGACGGCAATCAGCACGGTGGCAACGAGGGCCAGGGCGACCATGAGCCAGAAAATGCTGCGGAAGCCGAAGTTCTCAGCGAAGTAGCCACCCACGAAGGAGTCCACGCCGGCCACGCCACCGTTGACCGCGGTGATGAGGCCCATGAGGGTGCCGTACTTGCGGGGGTTGCTGACCGCGGAGCGGAGCATGATCAGGCACAACGGAACCGTGGGGCCGCTGACGCCCTGGATGATGCGGCCCACGAACAGCCACGTGACGTCGGGGGCCAAGGCGGCGATGACGGAGCCCACTGCCATCAGGAGCATCATGCCCACAAGGATCTTCTTGCGTCCCACGATGTCGCTGAGCCGGGGCAGGAAGAGGGAGAACAATGCTGCGGCGGTGAAGAACCAGGTCTGGGACAGGCCGATGGTGGCCTGGTCAGTGTTGAGTTCGTTGCCCATGGTCACCAGGGCCGGGCTGAGCATGGAAGCATTGAGCTGGAAAGCAACGCACGCGGCCAGTAGGGCCACCATGAGCGCGGTGACGTTGCCGCGGGTGGATGTGGATTCGGTTGCGGGGGAGGACATTACTTTGCCTCTCCAGCCAGAACGGGCTCAGCAGCAGCGGTGGCGTCAGCGCCGCCGTCGAGCGTTGGCTCGCCAATCCTGACAATCGCGTCGGTGACCAAATCCCAGAACTTTTTGTGGTCCAGGTCCACGGCCACGGAAGTGTGGCAGTCCTCCGGTGCCGGGGCGCGGAAATCAGCCACTGTCATGCCAAGCGTGAGCTTGCCTTGGAGCTCGATGTCCACGGGGACCTTGCGGGTTGTCATGACCGAGGGGTCGATCACGTAGGCAACGGCGCAGGGATCGTGCACCGGCGGGAAGTCGAAGCCCTGGGCGTCCTTGTAGGTCTTCTGGAAGAAATCCATGAGTTCCATGACGAACTTAGCCGGCTTGGTGCCGATGGCCGCGATGCGGTCCACCACCTCGTCGGTGGCCAGGGCCTGGTGCGTGAGATCGAGGCCCACCATCACCACGGGCCACTTCTCATTGAAGACGATGTGCGCGGCTTCAGGGTCAATGATGATGTTGAACTCCGCTACGGCGCTCCAGTTGCCCACGTGGTAGCCGCCGCCCATGAGGACAACTTCCTTGACGCGCTCAACGATGCGGGGCTCCTTGCGGGCAGCCATGGCGATGTTGGTGAGGCCCGCGGTGGGGACCAAAGTGACGGTGCCCGGCTCATGTGCCATGACGGTTTCAATGATGAGATCGACGGCGTGGCGCGGGTCCAGCTCGATGGCGGACTCAGGCTGTTCCGGTCCGTCCATGCCGGAGTCGCCATGGATGCTGGGGGCCGTTTCGATGGTGCGCACCAAGGGGCGGTCACAGCCGGCGGCGAAGGGGACTGCCGTGATGCCGGCAATCGTGGCCACTGAGAGGGCGTTGCGGGTGACTTTTTCCAAGGTCTGGTTGCCCACCACGGTGGTGACCGCCAGCAGTTCGATGTCCGGGTTGCCGTGCGCCAGCAGCAATGCCACTGCGTCGTCATGGCCAGGGTCGCAGTCAAGAATGATCTTCCTGGGTGCGGGCGTCATGGTGTTGGGGTCCACGTTTTTCTCCACGTCATTGGGGCCTGCCTGGAACTTCCCCGGGCAGGGCAGTATGCATTCAGGGAGATTCTGGCACTACTTAGCTGCTTACGTCAAACGCTTAACGTGATCTTGGAGCCTTCAACGTCAAGCGCTTGATGCCTTCTCGCAGGTCAGGGCTGGTTGGAGCCGCTACGATCGATGCATGGAATCCCTGGAACGGCCCCACGGCCGCGCGCCCCGCTCGCACCGCGTGACGGCCGCGATGGTGGCCGCCCGCGCAGGCGTTTCCACGGCCACCGTGTCCCTGGTGGCGAACGGCAAAACCCAGGGGCGGGTATCCGACGACAACATCTCCCGTGTTCGTTCCGCCATTGCTGAACTTGGTTACGTGGTGGACAGCATCGGCAGCTCGCTGGCCCGCGGGGTCAGCTCAATCGTCATACTTGTGACGCCGGATGTGTCCAACCCCTTCTTTGCCAACGTCATCGCTGGGGTGCGGGAATCGTTGGGTTCCGAGTATCAGCTGCTGCTCTCCGTGACCGACGCCGGTGAATCACCGCAGGCTGATGACGTCCGCAAGTTGCTGGCTCTCCGCCCTGCCGGACTGCTGGTGGGCGCACCCAGTGCGGAATTCCTGGAAGACCTGTCTGCAGCCCCGCCCCTTGTATTGCTGGATGCCCCGGGGCTCGAGTCCTATGCACCTTCCGTGAACCTTGATGTCGCCCAGGGCGCCCGCGAGCTTGCCCGGCACCTCGCTGCTTCCGGGCACACCCGGGCCGCCTACGTGGACGGCATCACCGGCACTGCCACGTTCCAACTGCGCCGTGAGGCCTTCTTGGCGGAGGCTGCAGCCTGTGGGCTTTTAGTGGCCGACGGGCATGTCATCAGCACCCCGATCGACGTCGGTGCTGCCGCTGCCGCGTTCGCCGACGCCTGGCCGGAGTGGCAGCGTGAGGGAGTTACCGCCGTCGTTTGCGGTACCGATACGCATGCCTACGGCGTGCTGCAGGAAGCGCGCGTGGAGGGTGTCCGGATCCCGGAGGAGTTGGCCGTGGCGGGCTTCGATGACCTGCCGTACTCAGCCACCAGCAACCCCAGCCTCACCACCGTCCACTTGCCGGCCACACCGCTGGGGCGCAAGGCCGGGGAACAACTGCGGGGACTCATGGAAGGCCTACCACTGGCAGAGCCACATGTGACGCTCGAAAGTTCATTGGTGGTGCGCGGATCTACGTCTCTTGGTTAGGTGACAGCGGGCGAAGCTGTCCTCCGTGATGGGTAGCGACACCGTGAAGTAAATCTGCGGCGCAGTCATATCGCCCCAGTCTTCCTTTTTCACGCGGACAGCGGAGGGCGTAACCTCGGCGATCCGCACGCGAAGCCAACCGCCGTCGTCGAGCAGTAATTCGTGAGGGTCGGCCAGGTAGCGCAGCCCGAGTTCATCAAGAGTTTCCTCGGCGCTCAACCAGTCCACCGTCTCCGTCCTGGGGCGTCCCAGAAGGTCAATGGCAACGAATCCATCGTCTACCGGCTTCATCCAGCCCACGTGCTCGCCATCGTCTGCTCGTCGGTGTTCGATCCAATCGGATTCCATGGCTTCGACGGTAGCACCGCGTTTTGCTACGACGCGCCGTGGCTAGTGGATAACTGCCAGCAGGATGCCGACCAACACGAACAAGCAGCCAAAGACGCGGTTGAGGACTTTCTGGCCCTTTTGGTCATGGGTGAATCTTTGGAAGGACCGGGCTGCGAGGGCGAAGAAGAACCACATCACCATGATGTCAATGACAATCACCGTGGCAGAGAGCACCACATACTGCTGAAGCAGGGGTTCGTTTGGCCTAATGAACTGGGGCATGAAGGCCAGGAAGAACACAATGGCTTTAGGGTTCAGCAGGTTCACCCAGATGCCGCGTTGGAACATGGACAGGGCGGACTCGTTCTTCTTGTCCTCAACCTCTTCCTTGTCCAGGTCCGGCTTGTGCAGGAACTGCCGGATGCCCAGGTACACCAGGTATGCGGCGCCGGCGTAGCGGATCACATTGAAGATCACCGGCGAGTTGGACACCAGCACGCCAACGCCCAGAGCGACGATCACAATGTGGATGACCAAGGCCACCTGTTGACCAAGGATGCCCCAGATGGAGCGTCGGAAGCCGGAATTGAGCGAGTTGCTCATGGTGAAAATGGCACCGGCGCCGGGAGTGAAACTGATCAGGGTGCCGGCGCCAACCAGGGCCAGCCAGAGTGAAAACTGCACATCTCAGCTTATGCCCGTGAAGTGGGTGGTTTGGACGGGTTGCTTCCTGACCTCTTTTGGCGGCGCTGACCACGGAATGCACCCGGAATGGGTTGATTATGGCGCTCCCGGACCTCAAAGTGGGTCAGGAAGCTACAGCCCAAGCCGCGGCTTAGGGCAAACTGGTGCCGTGAGCGGAATCCCGTGGGTGCTGCACGTCGATCTGGACCAGTTCATTGCCGCTGTCGAGATACTCCGGCGGCCCGAGCTCGCGGGCAAACCGATCATCGTAGGAGGCCGGGGGGACCCCACGGAGCGGGCTGTGGTGTCCACCGCGTCCTATGAAGCCAGGGCGTTCGGCGTCGGTTCCGGGATGCCCCTCAGGATCGCAGCCCGGAAAGTGCCGGACGCCATCATCCTGCCGGTTGATCAGGAGGCGTACTTGGCGGCCTCGGACGTGGTGATGACCACGCTGCGCGCGCAGCCGGGAGCCACGGTTCAAGTGCTCGGCTGGGACGAGGCTTTTGTGGGCATCCAAACGGAGGATCCGGACGCCTACGCCAAGCAGATCCAGGCCGCCGTCCTGGAGCAAACGCAGCTGCACTGCAGTGTAGGCATCGGCGACACGTTGGTCCGTGCCAAGAACGCCACGGATTTCGGCAAACCGGCAGGCATCTTTCGGCTGACCAAGGAGAACTGGCTGGACGTCATGGGCGACAAGCCCACCAAGGAATTGTGGGGCATTGGAAGCAAAGTGTCCCAACGGCTGGCAAAGCACCACATCACCACGGTGGCTGAGCTGGCAGCATGCAATCCCCAGGATCTCGTCCCGGAGTTCGGCCCCAAGATGGGTCCTTGGTACGCGCAGTTGGGACGCGGTGAGGGTTCCAGCGAAGTGGATGACACTCCGTGGGTGGCCCGGGCACATGGCCGCGAGACCACCTTCCAACAGGACCTCACCGCGCCCGCCCAGATCAGCGACGCCATCAAGGAACTGACCGCCCGCGTCCTGGAAGACGTCGCGGCGGAGGGACGCCCTGTGATCGGGCTGACCCTGAAAGTCCGCTACGCACCGTTCGTCACCAAGACCTACGCCAGGAAGATTCCCGAGACTTTCGACCGCGGGGAAGTCCTTGCGCAGGCCTTGGAGCTCAGCGGAAAAATCGAGCCGGACCGTCCCATCCGGCTCCTCGGATTGCGGGCAGAGATGCCGATGCCTGAAGAAGCCCGAAAGGGACATACGCCCACGCGCGGCGGCTGGTGACGCCGTCGAACGTTAACGCCCGACGGCGGCCCGGCAGCTACCAGCGCGGGTGAATCGCTGCGCGGAAGTAACGGTCGTAGATGTCCTGGACCCCGTCCGTGAGCCCGGCGCCTACAGACTGCAGGCCACCTGCCTCGGCATTTGCCGCTGCCTGCGAAGCGGATCGTGCACCGGGAATGACCGAGGTGACACCGTCCTGCGCGATGACCCAGGCGAGGGCCGCTTGGGCGGTGCTGACGCCGTCGGGCACTAATCCGCTGAACTCCTGCGCGGCCTTGACGCCGGTTGCGAAATCGACGCCTGAGAACGTCTCGCCGACGTCGAAGGAAGACCCGTCGCGGTTGTAATTGCGGTGATCGTTTTCAGGGAACTCGGTGTCCGGCGTGTACTTCCCGGACAGCAAACCGGACGCCAGCGGCACCCTCGCAATAATGCCTACGCCCGCTTCCTTGGCTGCGGGCAGAACCTCATCCAAGGGCTTGAGGCGGAAGGCGTTGAGGATGATCTGCACGGATGCAGTATTCCCGCGCTTGATGGCTTCGAGGGCCTCATCGGTGCGCTCAACGCTGACGCCGTAGTTGCGGATGGCCCCTTCGCTGACGAGGGTGTCCAGTGCGTCGTAGATTTCGTCGCTGCTGTAGACGGACGTGGGAGGGCAGTGCAGTTGAACGAGGTCCAAGGTGTCCTGCTGCAGGTTGCGCCGGGAGCGGTCGGTCCACGCCCGGAAGTTCTCCAAGGTGTAATTTTCGGGGACCTGATCCACGCGGCGGCCCATCTTGGTGGCAACCGTGATGTCCGTGTCCGGGTTGGCGCGGAGGAAGCGGCCGATGAACTGCTCGCTCCTCCCGTCGCCGTAGACGTCTGCGGTGTCGAAGAAATTGACGCCGCCTTCCACCGAGGTTTCAAGGACGGCAAAGGCGTCCTCTTCGGTGACGGAACCCCAATCGGCTCCCAGTTGCCACGTTCCCAGTCCGACGGTGGAGACGGACCGGCCGGTCTTGCCAAGTATGCGTTGTTCCATGGTTCCGACTATATGGGGTTACTGCTGGTCCATCCGCGCGACTTTTTCCATGAGGTACTTTCGTTCGGGCAGGCTTCCGGTCTTCTTGGCCGCCAAGAGGTACGCTGCGCGGGCCTCCACATAGGCGCCCGACATCTCCAGCAGGTGGCCCCGCACGGCGTCCAAACGGTGTGTGCGGCCCAGCGCCGTATCCAGTCCCGCCAGCAGTTCAAGCCCGGCGGCCGGACCATGCACCATGGCCACGGCAACCGCGCGATTCAGCGTGACC
Organism: Paenarthrobacter sp. TYUT067; assembly: GCF_023656375.1. Classification (NCBI taxonomy): domain Bacteria; kingdom Bacillati; phylum Actinomycetota; class Actinomycetes; order Micrococcales; family Micrococcaceae; genus Paenarthrobacter; species Paenarthrobacter sp. TYUT067. The sequence goes on along the minus strand of NZ_JAMOIT010000009.1, from coordinate 55,284 downwards.
ACGGGGCTGGGTGCCACCGCTTCAAGCACTGTGTACAGCGCCAGAATTTGAGGCCAGTCGGTCTGATCGCTGGAGGCGGCCTCTGCATGAACGGCAGCGATGGCCGCTTGGAGCTGATAGGGCCCCGCGGCACCGCGACCCAGCACGGCGGACAGCAGAGTGATGCCTTCCTCGATCTGGTCCCGGTTCCAGAGGCGCCGGTCCTGCTCCGCCAACGGCACAGGCGTTCCGTCTGCCAACGCACGGGCTGCGCGCCGGGAATCGGTGAGCAGCATCAGCGCCAGCAGGCCAGTCGCCTCCGGCTCTCGCGGCGCAACGGCTACGAGCAGACGCACCACCCGGATGGCTTCAGTGGTGAGTTCCTCACGCTGCAACGACGGACCCGAGCTGGCCGCGTAGCCTTCGTTGAAGATCAGGTACAGCACGTGAAGTACGACGCCGAGCCTTGCCTTGCGCTCGGAAGGCGGCGGCATGGTGAACGTGGCTCCTGCCTTCTGGATCCCCTGTTTCGCACGGCTGATGCGCTGACCCATGGTCGCTTCGGGGACCAGGAAAGCTGAGGCGATTTCCGCCGTCGTGAGTCCTCCAACTGCCCGGAGCGTTAGGGCGAGTTGCGATGGTGCGGACAACGCGGGGTGGCAGCAGAGGAACATCAGGGTGAGGGTGTCGTCGGCTTCCGAAACTGAGCTGTAGTGGAAGTCGGCGTCCATGGCCGCAACACGTTCCTCGCGGGCGCGGCGGGCGCATTCGCTTCGCCAGTAATCAACCAGCCGGCGTGACGCGACCGCCATCAGCCATGCCTTCGGGTTGTCCGGGAGTCCGGAAGGCCACTGCAGTGAGGCCTCAAGGAGTGCCTCCTGGACGGCATCCTCGCAGGCATCGAACTGGCCGTGTGTCCGTGCCAGCACGCCGAGGACCTGCGGCGCCAGAGTGCGCAGCAGGTCCTCGATTCGTGCGTCCGGCGGGGAGCCCAGTTAGACCTCCGGTGGCGCTTCCTGAACTGCGCGGAGTTCGACTACCTGCGCGTACTTCACAATGCTGGAACAGATCTCCACCGCGCGTTCTTCGCTGGCAACATCGACCACCCAATACCCAACAAGCGACTCCTTGGATTCGGCATAGGGTCCGTCGGTGGTGATGACGCCGTCGGGGGTCTGCTTGACGAGCTTCGCGGTGCTGCCATCGGCGAGGCCCGCGTTGAACACCATCTCACCGGATTCGGTCAGGTCCTTGTCGATCTGGATCATGAATCCGATCATTTCCTGAATCCATGCAGGGTCAGCGGTCTCCATCATGCCCTCGGCAGATCCGAACATCATGATCATGTATTTCATCTCAAACTCCTTGTGAGGGGCGCCCTTTGTGGGTGCTTTCACTCATGGGTCGGAACTGCGGGCGGCATTTCTACATGGTTCGGCAAACTTTTTCCGGAGATTATGCCCGAGCGATCACCTCGCCGTTGGGAATGAGGAAGAAGCCGTCGTCGGAGGCTCCCCAGCGGTGCCAGCCTGCAGCGATCCGGGCGAGGTCGGCCTCGTTGGCGAAACCGTACTCCAAGGCTTGCTCGGCGAACGCTGAGTGCAGCACCCGTTCGCTCCAGACCCGGGACTGCCACGCGCGTTGTTGGGCGGTGGCGTAGAGCCAGTTGCTGCTGGTGGGCGCTACCTGAGTGAATCCTGCTTGCTGGGCCCACGAAACAAGGCGACGGCCGGCGTCGGGTTCTGCTCCGTTGCGGCGGGCGATCTTCTGGTAGAGCTCCATCCAGTCGTCCAGCTCGGGGACTTCCGGGTACCAGCTCATGCCGTGGAAATCGGCGTCGCGGACCGCAACTATGGCGCCGGGTTTCGCCACCCGGCGCATTTCACGGAGGGCGGCGACGGGGTCTGTCAGGTGCTGGAGGACCTGGTGTGCGTGAACGAGGTCGAAGGACTCGTCCTCAAAGTCGAGATCGTAAATGTTGCCGGTCTGGAAGGAAACGTTGTCCACGCCGCGCTCGGTTGCCAGTTCGGTGGCCTGTGCCACGATGTCGGCGGACCGGTCCAAGCCGATCACTTGCCCGGGCGCAACCAGCCCCGCGAAGTCGCAGGTGATGCTGCCGGGTCCGCACCCGACGTCGAGAACTGACGTTCCGGGGGTGAGATGGGGAATCACAAACGCGGCCGAATTCTGGACCGTCCGTGAGGCGTGGGCCCGGACAACCGACTCGTGGTGCCCGTGGGTATAGACATCTTCAGGCTGCTGCGCGTTCATAGGGAAACGCTACCCAACTGGGTCGCATTTGTGCGCGTTTTGGACCCTCAAAACGCGCACAAATGCGACTCAGTTGGGTTCCGCTTCGGCCGCTTCTTCGCGGGCGGCGAGGGTGGCCTCCACCATGTCAGTCATGAACCGGGTCACCAGCGCCAGCTCCGAAGGGCTGTAAGCGGCCATTGCCTTACCCATGCGTATGGCGAGCGGCATGAACATGGCGCTTCCGTCCTGGTACGCCTTGGGGGTCATCTGCAACTGGACCTGCCGGCGGTCCGTCCCGAGTCGTTCGCGCACCACATGTCCGGAGGCGTGCAGGCGATCAACCAATGCGGTAGTGGCAGGGGAGCTGAGCCGGAGTTCGGCGCGGAGAACACCCGGGGTGACCACCTTGCCCGCTGCGGAGTGGCGCATAATGACGGCCAGCGCGTTGAGGTCCGTGCGGTGCATGTCGTTCCGGCCGCCTGCGGCGTCTACATAGTGGTTGGCCTCGAGGGTGAAGTCCTGGAGGAGCCGCACAAGTTCTTGGGGAGCCGCGTTCTCGGGGCGCCCCTCGCCGGGGCGCGGGTCTGTGGGGTTCGACATGTCCGCCCTCCTGCCAGCGTTGTCATGTGATTACTGCCTTCCGGATATTACTCCCAGCCATAAGGGATTCCGGCATTCATAGTAATGAGGTCTTGGAATAGTTCCATCATAGAGATAATCTATGATGGAATAAAGCCCTCAAGCACTCCCACCAAAAGAAGGACTCATGAACTCGCAGAAGATACCGTTCTGGCTGCGCTGGCTGATACCAGTGGTGCTGGTCATCACCTGGCTGGGCATCGCAGGAATCGGCGGCCCCACGTTCGGCCGACTGGAAGAGGTCTCATCCAACGACCAAGCTTCCTTCCTTCCCGCTGGCGCCGAAGCCACGGAAGCCGCTGACTGGCAGGCCAAATTCCGGGACTCCGAAGAGATCCCGGCAATCGTCATCATCGAGAGTGACGCTTCCTTCACCCCCGCGCAGCTGGGCGAAGCAGCCCAGCTGAAAGCCGACATTGAGGCGCTCAAGCTGGGGACCGCCGTCGTCGGGCCCATCCCGTCGCAAGACGGCAAGGCAGTTCAGTTCGTTGTCCCCATGGCGTCCTCGGATGAGCTGCGGGAGAAAGTCCAGGAGCTGCGTGACGTCGTGCAGCCCGGCGCGCCGGACGGCATGAAGGCATTTGTCACTGGTCCGGCAGGCCTGACCGCCGACCTCGTCAACGCTTTTGGTGGAATTGATGGCATCCTGCTGCTGGTTGCCCTGGGTGCCGTGTTCGTAATCCTGCTGCTGGTCTACCGCTCGGTGGTGCTGCCAATCGCAGTGCTGCTCACCTCCGTGTTTGCCCTGTGCGCCGCGATCCTTCTGGTGTTTGGAATGGCGAAGGCCGGCTGGATTCAGTTGAACGGCCAGAGCCAAGGCATCCTGTCCATTCTGGTCATTGGCGCCGCGACGGACTATGCGCTGCTGTTCGTGGCGCGGTTCCGGGAGGCGCTCACGCACACCACCGACCGCACCCAAGCGGTGATCACGGCATGGAAGGCCTCCTTCGAGCCCATCCTCGCTTCCGGGGCCACTGTCATCATTGCGCTGCTCTGCCTGCTGTTCTCCGATCTGAATTCCAACAAGGCGCTGGGACCTGTAGCTGCCGCAGGCATTCTGTGCTCCTTGTTCGCTGCGCTCACGCTGCTGCCCGCGCTCATGGCGTTGCTGGGCCGTTCGGCCTTCTGGCCCTTCCGGCCCAAGCTGCTGCCCGACGACGAACGCGAACCGGAGATTGTCACCGGCCTTGAGGGGCAAAAGGGTCTGTGGCGCGCCACGGGTCGTCTGGTCTCCAAGCGCCCGCGGGTTGTGTGGGTGGCTTCGGTCCTTCTCCTCCTGGTCGCTTCCACAGGCTTGTTGCAGTTGAAGGCCAACGGGGTTCCGCAAACGGATGTCATACTTTCCGCGTCCGACGCCGTGGACGGGCAGGAAGCGCTGGCGCGCCACTTCGACGCCGGTAGCGGCAGCCCCGCCGTCGTGGTCGCCTCACAAGGTTCCGCGCAGCAAGTCCTGGACAAGGTCAAAGCAGCCGACGGCGTGGGGGACGCCTACCTGCTGGCTGACGGAAATGTTCCCATCACCGGTGCCCCCGGCGCTCCTGCTGAGCCGGCAGTTCGCGACGGCAGGATCCTCATCAATGCCACGTTGAACTCGGCGGCAGACTCGATTGAGGCTGAAGAGGCCGTGAAGTCGTTGCGTGTGGCTGTTCGCGAGGTTGATTCCGCAGCATTGGTGGGCGGCGTGACAGCAACTGCGCTGGATACCAACACCACAGCCCAGCGCGACCTGGTGGTCATCATCCCGATCGTGCTGGTGGTCATCCTCTTCATCCTGATGCTCCTGCTGCGCTCCGTGGTGGCGCCGGTGTTGCTGGTGCTGTCCGTGGTGCTCTCCTACGGCGCCGCCATGGGAGTTTCCGCCTGGGTCTTCAACGGGGTGTTCGGATTCTCCGGTGCCGACGCCACTGTGCCGTTGTTCGGTTTCGTGTTCCTGGTGGCCCTCGGCGTGGACTACAACATCTTCCTCATGAGTCGGGTCCGGGAAGAATCCTTGAAACATGGGACACGTCCGGGCATCCTGCGCGGACTGGCCGTCACCGGTGGTGTGATCACCTCTGCCGGCGTGGTCCTGGCGGCCACGTTCGCAGCCCTCGGTGTCATTCCCATCATGTTCCTGGTCCAGCTCGCCTTCATCGTGGCATTCGGCGTGCTACTGGACACGGTGCTGGTCCGATCCCTGCTGGTGCCCGCGCTGGCTTACGACATCGGCAGCAAGATCTGGTGGCCGAGCAAGCTTGCGCGTGAGTCTTACACGGACGTTGTGGGTCCTCGTGAGGAGGAGCAGGCGTCGGTGGGGCGGTAAGCGTCAGTCAATGACGGGCGAGCGGCGCTCTAGCAGCAGGGTGTCGCGCCATTGTCCGGCGGCGGGTCCGGTGCTCACGCGAGCAATACGGTTCCGCCGCCCGACAATGGCAAACCCATTGGCTTGATGGAGTCGAAGGCTGGCCTCGTTCTCCGGGAAAATGCTGGACTGGATGGTCCAGATTCCCTGCGCCTCGGTGGAAGCAGCCAGGGCCTGCAGAAGGAGTTTCCCAACGCCGTGGCCGCGTGCAGCGCCCGCAACGTAGATGGAATGCTCAACGACGCCGACGTAGGCCGGACGCGAGGAAACCGGTGAGACTGCGGTCCAGCCGAGGATCACGCCCGTCTCGTTGACCGCTACCAGCCGGTGGTCCGGAAGCCTGGAGTTGTTGAAGGCAGCCCATTCGGGGGCATTTGTTTCGAAAGTGGCGTAGCCGGTGTCGATTCCTTCCTGGAAGATCTCCCTGACTGCCCGCCAGTCTTTGGGCTCCATAGCCCTCAGCGCTACCGTCACAGCGCGGCCAGGGCGCCGGCTACATTGTCCAATGCGCCCGGGACCATGGAGTAATACGCCCACGTGCCGCGCTTCTCCCGGTGAAGCAAGCCTGCATCCACAAGGATCTTCAGGTGGTGCGACACCGTCGGCTGGCCCAGGCCCAGTGGCTCAGTGAGGTCGCAGACGCAGGATTCTCCTGACGGTTCAGCCTTGACCATGGACAGAAGCCGCAGCCGGTTAGGGTCTGCGAGGGCTTTGAAAACCGTTGCCTTCCGCTTGGCTTCATCCGCATTCAGGGCAGGGTGGCCCGTTGCTTCGCAGCAGTCTTGCTCCGAGGCGGCTTGCAGTATTGGTAAGGCGGTCATGAACCCATTATGCGCCTACATTGACGGCCATCAATGTCCTTTACTTGGGCATTACCCCCGAGTGTAAGGGTGGATCATGCGTGCTTGTCCGCTGGGTGCGGTACTACGACGTCCTCTGGTGCGCGCGATTCCGTGGGGAACAGCATCGCCAGAAGTCCCAGTCCTATGGCAGCGCCAACCAACTGCGCCAGAACAAATCCAGGCGCGGAGGCGGGTGCGATCCCTGCGAAGGTGTCGCTGAAGACCCGTCCTACCGTGACCGCGGGGTTCGCGAAGGACGTCGAGGAAGTGAACCAATAAGCCGCCCCGATGTAGGCGCCAACAGCTGGGGCTGCCAAGAAGCCACGTTTGGTTGCGGCGAGGGAGAAAATCAGCAGAATAAGTCCGGCCGTGGCCACGATTTCGCCCAACAGGTGGCCCGGAGTTGTGCGCTCCTTGCTGGAGATTGACGTACCCACCTCAAACATGGCGTTCGCCAGCACGCTGCCGCAGATGGCGCCCGCAGTCTGCGACGCAATGTACGCGCCTAATTCCCCTAGCGACAGCCCGCTGCCGGTTCGCCTGGCCAGAACCCAGTCCACCAGTGACACCGCCGGATTGAAGTGCGCGCCACTGATGGGGCCAAAGGCCAATATGAGGACGGTCAGCCCGAGCACGGTGGCGGTGCTGTTCTGCAGTAACTGCAGGCCGACGTCATGCGGGGAGAGCTGCTGGGCCGCGATGCCGGAGCCGACGACTATGGCTACCAGCAGGCAGGTACCCAGTGCTTCGGCGAAGGCGCGCCGCCAGAGGGCGGTCGGGGAAGAAGTCATGAAGACAGCTTGACTGATGAAAGTAGTTCAGTCAAAATTGAATCAATGAATATTGATCAAAGCTCAAGCCCTCTGGAGAGGGCAGCTCTTTTGGAGAGAGCCGCCAAGTACGCGGCCCTGAGTGACCCTGCGCGGCTCCGCATCGTAGACCTGCTCACCTTGGGGGACCTGTCGCCCACGGAGCTGCAATCGGAATTGGGGATGCCGGCGAATCTACTGTCGCACCATCTGCGATCCATGGAGTTCGCGGGGCTGGCGGTGCGGCATCGTTCCGAAGCTGACAAGCGCCGAAGCTATGTTCGTCTGGCGCCCGGCGCTCTGGAAGGCCTCACTCCCGGCCGCGAGCACGGGGCGCGGCGCGTCTTATTTGTGTGCACCCGCAATAGCGCCCGCTCGCAACTGGCTACCGCTCTGTGGCGAACGGCTAGTGACATCCCAGCGGTTTCGGCGGGAACGCATCCGGCCGAACATGTGGCACCCGGTGCCGTGGATGTTGCCCGCCGCCACGGCTTGGACCTTGGGGGCGCCAAGCCCCGCTTGATCGACCACGTGGCGGGTGCCGAAGACCTGGTGATCACCGTCTGCGATAACGCCCACGAGGAGCTGCCGGGGCTCCAGGGCATCCACTGGTCCATTCCGGATCCGGTGCGACTTGATAGCGAGCAAGCGTTTGAGGACGCGTTCGCCGACATTTCGCGCCGAGTCCACGATCTCGCCCCCCGGCTGCGTGCCGCCTAGCTCTGCAGTCCTCAATATATTGACAATCATCAATCTATGGACCGATACTCAATGCATCGACGATTATCGATATGACACATCGCGGCATTGGTGCGGATCGATCCCGACCAGACCCAACTGACACAGGAGAACACCGTGAGCACCGAAACCGCTAAGAAGCCGTCCGTTCTGTTCGTCTGCGTTCACAACGCAGGGCGCTCACAGATGGCCGCAGCTTTTCTCACCACCCTTTCCAAGGGTGCCATTGAGGTCCGTTCAGCCGGCTCGCAGCCCGCAGACAAGGTGAACCCCGCCGCGGTGGAAGCCATGTCTGAGCTTGGTATCGACATGTCGGCCGAGATCCCCAAAGTCCTCACCACTGAAGCCGTCAAAGAATCAGACGTCGTGATCACCATGGGCTGCGGGGACGAGTGCCCGTACTTCCCCGGCAAGCGCTACGAGGACTGGGTTCTTGAGGACCCCGCAGGGCAAGGTGTGGACGCGGTCCGGCCGATCCGCGACGATATCAAGACCCGCATCGAAGGCCTTATCGCGTCACTGATCCCCGCGGCCAAGTAACCCCGACTACCAGGAGCAACTCCCGTGAGCAACGAACAACTCATCATTATCGGGTCCGGCCCTGCTGGCTACACAGCGGCGATCTACGCAGCCCGTGCCGGCTTGAATCCCCTGGTGCTGGCAGGTTCCGTCACCGCAGGCGGCGCCCTCATGAACACCACGGAAGTGGAAAACTTCCCTGGCTTCCCTGGCGGTATTCAGGGACCCGAACTCATGGATGGACTCCAGGAGCAAGCGGAAAAGTTCGGGGCCCGGATGGTGTTCGACGACGTCACTGAGGTTGATCTCAAGGCTCACCTCAAGCGCGTAGTCACCGGAGCCGGTGAGACCCACGAGGCACCTGCCGTCATTCTCGCTACGGGCTCGGCGTATAAGGAGCTCGGTCTTCCGGAGGAAAAGAAGCTCAGCGGCCACGGAGTATCCTGGTGCGCCACATGCGACGGCTTCTTCTTCCGTGAGCAAGACATCATCGTTGTCGGTGGTGGTGACTCCGCCATGGAGGAAGCGACGTTCCTGACGCGCTTTGGGAAGTCCGTCACGGTAGTGGTCCGGAAGGGTGAGCTGCGGGCATCCCGGATCATGGCGCAGCGTGCCAAGGACAATCCCAAGATCACCTTCGCTTGGAACTCGGCTATCACGGCCATCCATGGAGACACGAAGGTCACGGGGGTGACGCTCAAGGACACGCGTACTGGTGAAACCCGAGAGCAGGCTGCCACAGGAATCTTCGTAGCCATCGGTCATCTGCCGCGAACAGAACTGGTGGAGGGACAAGTGGACCTCGACGCCGAGGGCTACATCAAGGTGGCCTCGCCAACCACCATGACCAACCTCACCGGTGTGTTCGCGTGTGGCGACGCCGTGGATCACCGCTATCGCCAGGCCATCACTGCGGCGGGCACAGGATGCGCTGCCGCCCTCGACGCTGAGCGTTACCTCGCTGCCCTGGACGACGCCGACAGCATTGCAACAGCACTGGTCGAAGAGCCCACCCACTTCTGAGCTTTACCCAACGGAGGTATGAGTTACCCATGGTTGAGAACCTTCCTGTCGCCGTGATAGGCGCTGGCCCCATCGGCTTGGCTGCAGCGGCCCACCTGCTGGAACGGGGTCTGGATCCGATAATCTTCGAGGCCGGGCCGTCAGCGGGTTCAGCGATTGAGCAGTGGCGGCACATACGCTTGTTCTCCCCGTGGCGATTCAACCTCGACGCAGCGGCAGTTCGGTTGCTGGAGCCCACGGGCTGGGAGTCGCCTCGGCTGACCGCCCTGCCCTACGGCGGCGAACTTGTTGATAAGTACCTCAGTCCGTTGGCAGCACACCCGGCCGTTGCCTCCCGTTTGCAGACCGGCGCACGCGTCACCGCGGTTACCCGTGCCGGCCTCGATAAAACCCATGTGCGCGACCGCGACACCACCCCGTTTATGGTCCGAGTGGAACACGCTGATGGGGAGGTGCGCGACTACACCGTGTCGGCTGTCATCGACGCCTCCGGCACCTGGTCCACCCGCAATCCCCTTGGTACGTCAGGGTTACCTGCTATCGGTGAGGTCCGCGCATCAGACCGGATCTCCTCACCCCTTCCCGATGTTTCCGGACGGGATCGGGCCTCGTTCGCTGGCCGACGTGTCTTGGTTGTCGGAGCAGGCCACTCCGCAGCGAACACGCTGATCAACCTCGCGGAACTGGCCAGGACAGAGCCCGAAACACGCATTCTCTGGGCCATCCGCGGTGCATCCCCGGAGAAGGTCTACGGCGGCGGTGATGCCGACGGCCTGCCCGCACGCGGACAGCTCGGCTCCCGGCTTCGCCGTCTGGTGGATGCCGGCACGATCGAACTGCACACAAGCTTCGGCATCAACTCGCTGGTCGATTCGGAGCACGACGTGACCGTATCCTCCGGTGACGGTCGCAGTGTGGTGACGGACGTCGTCGTCCCTTGTACAGGCTTCCGCCCCGATCTGGACATGCTCCGGGAACTGCGCCTGAACCTGGACTCTGCTGTTGAAGCCCCTACGGAACTGGGCCCGCTGATCGATCCCGAGTTCCACTCCTGCGGCACTGTCCCGCCGCACGGCGCGAAGGTTCTCGCCCACCCGGAGAAAGACTTCTACATCGTGGGCATGAAGTCGTACGGCCGTGCACCCACCTTCCTGTTGGCCACCGGCTACGAGCAGGTCCGTTCCGTGGCTGCCGCGCTGGGCGGGGATCAGGCGGCGGCTGACACGGTGCACCTGGGGCTACCCGAAACCGGTGTCTGCTCATCCGACGCCGGTACCAGCTGCGACGTGCCTGCCGCAGTTCAGTCCTCGGAGGGCGAGCAGTCCGGCGGTTGCTGCTCCGCTCCGGAACCGGTGCTCATTGGCATCCCCACGGGATTGGCTCACGGCCGCTCCGGGGCCAACCTGGACTAGGCGCTGACGGTGTTGCGTTCGCGGTAACCATCGGCGGCGTAAACACCAAGGACCCGAACCTCGGTGGTGAAGAACTCGAGTTCCTCCAGTGCACGGCGGAGACGAGCATCCGCAGGGTGCCCCTCGACGTCGGAAAGGAACATGGTGGCGGCGAATTCGTCGCCCACCATGTAGCTTTCCAGCCGCGTCATGTTGAGGCCGTTGGTCGCAAAACCGCCTAGTGCCTTATAAAGGGCCGACGGAACGTTTCGGACTCGGAAAACAAAACTGGTGATCGCTGGACCGGGCAGTTCTTCCTTGGTGGGAAGCTCGCGTTCACGGGCCAGAACAACAAAGCGTGTGGTGTTGGTGGGATCGTCCTCCACACCGGAGGCCAACACCTCAAGCCCGTAGAGGCCAGCGGCGAGCGGCGGAGCGAGGGACAGCTTCCGGGGATCGTTCCAGTCCCGGACTTCGCGGGCTGAGCCTGCGGTGTCACCAGCGATGACGGGCTTGAGGCCGGCTTCCCGGATGATCCTGCGGCACTGCCCCAAGGCGTGAATGTGGCTGTGGACCTCCGTGGCGCCTTCAATGGTGCTGCCCGGGATTCCCAAAAGGTCGAAGCGGATGGGCAAGAAGTACTCGCCGACGATCTGCAGCTTGGACTGGGGGAGAAGGACGTGGATATCGGCCACACGCCCGGCGATGGAGTTCTCGATCGGGATCATGGCCAGATCCACTTCGCCAGTGGATACCAGCTCAAATGCGTCCTCAAAGCTCGCACATGGAACGCTTTGGAGGTCGGGGAACATTTCCTTGCACGCGAGATCCGAGTTGGCTCCCGGCTCACCTTGGTACGCAATTTTCTGGGCCATGATGCTCATGGTTACACGCAGAGCGCCCGGCCTCCCAACCGCGTCCACCCTGTGACTGGACACCCTAAGACCCCATCTATGTAGCAGCAGAGCGCGTTTTGGGTGCTCAAAACGCGCTCTGCTGCGACTCAGTTGGGTGGAAGGTTAGCCGTTGATGACCTGCGGGACGCCCAGGGCCTTGAGGCCCTCGGCGCCGAACTCCAGGCCGTAGCCGGACTGCTTGGCACCGCCGAACGGGACGCGGGGGTCCACGGCGCCGTGCTTGTTGATCCACACGGTGCCGGCCTGGATTCGTGAAGCCACTTCCCGTGCGGCACCCAAGTCGGAGGACCAGACTGAGGCGCCCAAGCCGACGTCGAGCGCGTTCGCTTTGGCGACTGCCTCGTCAACGGTGCTGTATTTGATGATCGGCAGGGCGGGTCCGAATTGTTCCTCGGCCACCAGCGGGTTGTCGTTGTCGATGTCGGCCACCAGGGTGGTGGGGTAGAAGTTGCCGGGTGCGTCGGCGTCGGGGTTTCCGCCCACCAGGATCCGCGCGCCGGAGTCACGGGCGGCCTCCACCAGCCGGGCGACGATGTCGAATTGCTGCCGGTTTTGCAGCGGGCCAAGGACGTTGTTCTCATCGAGCCCAACACCCATGGGCATCGCAGCAGCAACAGCGGTGAGCTCGTTGCAGACGGCCTCGTACTGGGATTCGTGGACGTACAGGCGCTTAAGGGCGGCGCATGTCTGGCCTGTGTTGATGAACGCACCCCAGAACAGGCCTTCGGCGATGGCTTTGGGGTCCGAGTCCGGCAGGACGATGCCGGCGTCGTTGCCACCAAGTTCCAGTGTGAGCCGCTTGACGGTGTCAGCGGACGAGCGGATGATCGCCTTGCCTGTGGCGGTGGAGCCGGTGAACATGACCTTGCCAATGGCATCGTGCGAGGCCAGCGCTTCGCCGACATCGCGCCCGCCAGAGACAACGGACAGCAGGCCTTCGGGCAGCTCTTCGTTGATGATCGAAGCCAGTGCCAGCACGGACAAGGGAGTGTATTCCGAGGGCTTGACCACTACGGCGTTGCCCATGCGCAGGGCCGGGGCGATCTGCCAGACGGTGATCATCATGGGCCAGTTCCACGGGCCGATGGCACCTACGACGCCGATGGGCCGGTAGTGCAGTTCGGCGCGGGTTTCGCCGTCGTCCACTACGGTTTCGGGGTCCAACGGGGTGGCGGCCGTGGCGCGGAGCCACGCTGCGCAGGCGCCGACTTCGAAGCGCGCGTTCGGGCCGTTCAGCGGCTTGCCTTGCTCGCGGGAGAGGAGCTGGGCAAGTTCTTCGGCGGAACGTTCGACGGCGTCGGCGGCTTTCATGAGCGCGGCGGACCGGGCGTCGTGGCCCAGAGCAGCCCACGCGGGTTGGGCAGCGGCGGCCGCGGTGATGGCGGATTCGAGGTCCTCGACAGTGTGAACCGGTGCTTCGCCGACGGCCTCGCCCGTCGCCGGGTCAAAAATGGTGCGGCTGTTCTGGCCGGGGGCCGGGGTGATCGAGGCCAGCAGGGCGTCGTAAGTCTCCATTGGTACTCCGCTCATGTAGTAATTCTTGGCGGCCAGTGAGGCACGCGGCGATGTTTCCAGTGTGGTGGGAGCCACGTGCGTAAACCTTGTCTATGCACGAACAGCCCTTGACCGGAAGCGAACGCTTTCCGAAGCGGGGTCTGTGCCTGATAATCGAGCTTGTGACTCTTGCTTCCCTCGCTGCCTTTGCCGGCCTATGCCTCGTCCTTTCCGTGACGCCAGGGCCGGACACATTCCTTGTCCTGCGCATCGCGTTGAACCGTCCCAGTGCGGGCATTGCTGCGGCGGCAGGGTCTGCGGTTGGCGCCATAGCCTGGGCTGCATTGGTGGGAGTGGGCCTAGCCGCCATCCTTGAGCAATCCGCGGAACTGTTCCGCTGGGTCAAGATCGCGGGCGGCTTGTACTTGCTGTATTTGGGCGTTTCGTCATTCATCAAATCCCGCAAGGCAGCCAAAGCCGGCGCCGACGGAACAAGCGCGGACGCGCCCCTCCCTTACAGTCGGCTTTCGGCCATGGGGGCGGGGGCGCTGTCTACGCTGCTCAACCCGAAGGTGGGCCTGTTCTACTTGGCTGTGGTCCCGCAGTTCATCCCGCACGGTGGCGACACCATGGGAACCTCCCTCATCCTGGGTGTAGTGGTGGCTGTCATCGCCTTCGCCTATCTGTCGATGATCGCCGTCGTCGCGTTCAAGGCGATGAGGTGGCTCAAGCGTCCCAAGGTGAGTTCCGTCGTCGAGCGTGTCAGTAGCGGTGTGATCGCCGGGCTGGGCGTTGGAGTCGTGGCTTCCGGCGCGACCAGCTGAATTTACTGTGCGAATTCAAATTCAAGCTGGATTTTTGGATCCACGCTCGCGATGACTCCAGAGTAAAAAGCCTGGGCCTGCTCCCGGAGAGCACCGTCATTTTGAGAGATGTACTTCTGCTTGTTGTCGTCGCTGAGAATGTTGGTGATCATGCGGGTTTGGACCGCTGCCGGTGTTAGCCAGCTGAGCGCTTCACTGCTTTCCAGCGGATCTTCGAACACGGGATCTTCGTAACCAATCCCGATGAATTCGGGGATGGTCACCCGGTATGAGTCTTTACCGGTGGGTTCGATTTTCACCTTTGACCCGTCGATGCCAAGTTTTGCGTCGAACTTGTACTGGATCAGCGTGGTCTTCTCGCTGGCAGGTACAACCACTCCGAGGATTTCGCCTGAACTTTCGTGCCGTGCCACCCCCTCAATGTGCAGGCTGACCAAAGCAACCTCTTGCACGCGGGTGACGGACTGTTGCACCTGGGAATCGCGTTCGCTTGAGTTGCTGCCGAAGAGAGAATTGAGTGCCAGGGCATTGAGGGCGCCGGAAGCGAATATGGCGACCAATCCTGCAATAACCAAAGGGGTGACCAGGACGAGTGGCCAGAGCAGAACCCTTGCTTTGAAGAACTTCATTACTTTTTCATTCCCCGGTCTTTGATGTCGAAATGTCTTCGAAGGTGCGCGGCGGTCGACGGCAGCAACAGAGCACCGTTTCAGTCCTTTCGAACCATACAAAGGCGGACAGGTGCAGTTCGACTGTTACGTGCTCCAGAGTGCGGCGTAATGCAGTGACGCGAGTCGGGGCTACGCCGCGAGTAGCGCCAGATAGTTATCCAACTGCCCCGCAAGATCCTGCGAAAAATGTTCAGCCGGGGACAATGCCACCACGATCTGTGCGCCGAGCATCATGTTGAGCAGATGGTCGGCGACGGCGGCGTCCCCGATAGGGGTGCTGATCTCACCGGCCGCCCGGGCTGCTGCGCAATGAGCCGTGATGGTGGCATGCCACTGGCTCATGGAATCGCTGTGGAGTGCTGCCATGTCAGCGTCGTTCAGCGCCTTCTGCCAGAACGGAATCACGATGCGGGCTTCGTTGACGCGTTCTTCATCCAGCGGCAGGACTTCGGCGCAGAACGCGCGGAGTGCCGCCACTCCTGAGAGTCCATCCGTCATGGTGGCGATGCGCTGGTTGGTGCGGTTGAAGACGTGCGCGAACGCCGACGTCAGCAGGAGGTCCTTGGTGGGGAAGTAGGGCTTGAGGGCGCCGTTGGCGAAGCCTGCTTCCTCGGCGATTTCGCGCATGGTTGCACCTTCCATGCCCAGCCTCGCGATGATCCGCCAAGTCGCGTCCACTAGTTCGAGGCGTCGTTGATCGTGGTCAACAATCTTTGGCACTGGGCGGGCTCCCGAAAAAAATAAAGGCTGGACAGGTCTTGTGACCCATCTTACGTTTTGGTTATTCTCTACACCTATAGAAAATAAATCCCGACCGTTCCAGGTCCCGGACAAGAGGCAGCCATGACGCTTACATCATCTGAGACAGCAACAGACGCCGTCGCCATTGTGGAAACGCAGTACGCCCTGGCAACAGGCGCCGAGATCTCTGAGGTCCAGGGAATCCTGCAGGCCGCCGGACACCTAGGCGCCGAGAAGCGCATCGCCTATCTGGGACTGGTGGACCCGGCCCGTGGCGCCACAGAGCAGGACCGCCGTTTCCGCGTCTTCCTCCACGACATCTCCGGAGGCGCCCCCACTGACGTCCTCGTCTCCGTGACCCGCGGCGAGATCCTCTCCTCCATAGAGCTCGACACCAAGGTCTCCGGCGAACTCCCTGTCCTGGAGGAGGAATTCGAAGTGGTGGAGACACTCCTCGCCACCGATGAGCGGTGGCTCGCCGCCCTCGATGCCCGGGACCTGGACGTCACCAAGGTCCGTGTTGCTCCGCTGTCCGCTGGCGTCTTTGAGTATGAAGAAGAACGCGGCCGTCGCATCCTGCGTGGCCTCGCCTTCGTTCAGGATTTCCCGGAGGACAGCGCTTGGGCGCACCCCGTGGATGGACTCGTAGCCTACGTGGACGTGGTCAACAAGGAAGTCACCCAGGTCATCGATCTGGGCGTCATGCCGATCCCGGCAGAGCACGGAAACTACACGGATCCTGAACTGACTGGACCGCTCCGCACCACGCAAAAGCCCATCAGCATCACCCAGCCGGAGGGCCCCAGTTTCACCGTCACAGGTGGCAACCACGTCGAATGGGAAAAGTGGAGCGTGGACGTCGGCTTCGATGTCCGCGAAGGAGTTGTCCTCCACAACCTGGCTTTCCAGGACGGGGACCGCAAAAGGCAGATCATCAACCGCGCCTCCATCGCCGAGATGGTGGTTCCCTACGGCGATCCTTCGCCCATCAGGTCCTGGCAGAACTACTTCGACACCGGCGAGTACCTGGTGGGCCAGTACGCCAACTCTTTGGAACTGGGCTGCGACTGCCTGGGCGACATCACCTACCTCAGCCCTGTCATCAGCGACGCCTTCGGCAACCCCCGCGAAATCCGCAACGGCATCTGCATGCACGAGGAAGACTGGGGCATCCTCTCCAAGCACTCAGACCTGTGGACCGGCATCAATTACACCCGCCGCAACCGCCGCCTGGTGATCTCCTTCTTCACCACTATCGGCAACTACGACTACGGCTTCTACTGGTACCTCTACTTGGACGGCACCATCGAATTCGAAGCCAAGGCCACCGGCGTCGTCTTCACCAGCGCGTTCCCGGAAGGCGGCTCGGACAACATCTCCCAACTCGCCCCGGGCCTCGGTGCCCCCTTCCACCAGCACCTCTTCAGCGCGCGCCTGGACATGGCCATTGACGGCTTCACCAACCGCGTGGAGGAAGAAGACGTAGTCCGCCAGGCCATGGGCGTAGGCAACGAGCGCGGCAACGCGTTCTCCCGCAAGCGCACACTCCTGACCAAAGAATCCGAAGGCGTCCGGGAAGCCGACGCCCGTGCAGGCCGCACCTGGATCATCTCCAACCCGGAATCAAAAAACCGTCTGGGTGAGCCGGTCGGCTACAAACTCCATGCCCAGAACCAGCCCACGCTGCTGGCCGATCCCGGTTCGTCGATCGCCCGCCGTGCTGCCTTCGCCACCAAGGACGTGTGGGTCACCCGCTACGCCGACGAGGAACGCTACCCCACGGGCGACTTCGTGAACCAACACTCCGGCGGCGCCGGCTTGCCGGCTTACATTGCCCAGGACCGCGACATCGACGGTCAGGACATCGTCCTCTGGCACACCTTCGGCCTCACGCATTTCCCGCGCGTCGAGGACTGGCCCATCATGCCCGTGGATACCGTCGGCTTCAAACTCCGGCCGGAAGGCTTCTTTGACCGCAGCCCGGTTCTGGACGTGCCGGCCAGCGCCTCGGGTTCGAGCTGCCACAGCACAGGCGCGGCAGCCGAGTCAGAAGAGCACAGCCAGCCCGCCGGGCACTGCCACTAGAACCGCTCCGGGACACACAATGACCACGACGGCGGGAC
Source organism: Paenarthrobacter sp. TYUT067 (assembly GCF_023656375.1). NCBI lineage: Bacteria > Bacillati > Actinomycetota > Actinomycetes > Micrococcales > Micrococcaceae > Paenarthrobacter > Paenarthrobacter sp. TYUT067. The sequence continues at coordinate 37,980 of NZ_JAMOIT010000009.1, read as the reverse complement.
GGGTCCGGTCAGCCGGGCCCGTCCTGCACCCCCGGATCTGCGCAGCGCTCACGGCAGTCTCGTGCCTGGTGCACCTCTGGCTCGCAGCCTCGGGACACCACGGCGCCTGGCTGGGCGTCCTCATGATCGCCTTGGCCGCCATCTGCGTCCCGTGCACAGTCCATATCTGGCGCCACAGCCGGGTGGGCGCACTCCATCAAGTGACCATCTCCGCATTGGCAATGGTGGGACTCCATTCCGTCTTGCTGCTTGGAGCGGGAGGTGCCGGACACGTCCACGGCGGCAGGCCGACGTCGAACGCTGTTGATACCTCCGGCGCGGCCGGATTGTTGCTGGTGATCGGGATGGAAATCACGACGGCGTTACTCGCCGCCACGCTGGTGGCGCGCCTGAGGCGTCGGGTGGCAGGCTGACCCACACCTGCCGCCGAAGTGGCCCATCTTTGCTGGAGCAAAGCCCGGTTTTCGGGGTCGAGGACCATGCCGGAGAACCAAAGAAGGGCCAAAGGGGCCAGGTCTTGTTGCTGCGGCCGATGTTGATGCGGGGCATGGTGGGCACTGAAAGTGTGACAGCGGCCGCCAATTGTTAGAGTCGGTCAGTGCGCGCAGTAGTTTTTGATGAAGTCCGGACCCAGCCCGACGTAAGGGATGTTGCCAAACCCCAGGCTCCCGCGGGAGGTGTGGTGGTAAAAGTGCTGGCAACAGGAATGTGCCGCAGCGACTGGCATGCCTGGGCCGGCCACGATGATGTCGCCATGCCCCATGTGCCAGGTCACGAGCTCGCCGGGGTGATCGACGCCGTCGGAGAAGGCGTTCAGCGCTGGAAGGTGGGCGACCGCGTCACCGTCCCCTTCGTCTGCGGGTGCGGCGCCTGCGAATGGTGCCTGGCCGGCGAGGCGCAGGTCTGCCCGGACCAGCAGCAGCCCGGCTTCACCCACTGGGGATCGTTCGCCGAGTTTGTGGCCCTGCATGCTGCGGACAGCAACTTGGTTGCCATTCCTGACGGTGTTGAGTTCACGACGGCGGCAAGCCTCGGCTGCCGCTTCGCCACGGCATACCGTGCGCTGGCGGCCCGTGCTCAGGTGAAGGCCGGCGAATGGGTGACTGTGGTGGGCGCCGGCGGCGTGGGGCTGAGCGCTGTGATGATCGCTAAGGCCATGGGAGCAAAGGTCATTGCCGTGGACCGGAACCCGGAGGCCCTGGCTGTTGCCGAGCGACTGGGTGCCGACCATACTGTGCTTGCTGATGGTGCGGATATCCCGGCCGCAGTCAACGCCCTCTCCGGCGGAGGCAGCCACGTGGCGGTGGACGCCGTCGGAAGTGAACAGACCTGTGCCGACGCGATCTTGAGCCTTCGCAGGCGGGGCCGACACGTCCAGATCGGTTTGCTGCCGTCTGTCGACGGTAACCCGCAAGTACCCATGGCGCGGGTGATCGGCTGGGAGTTGGACCTCTTGGGCAGTCACGGTATGGCCGCCGTGGACTATCCGGGCATGATGGCGCTCATTGAACAGGGCGCGCTCCAGCCACAGCTGCTGATCGAACGCACCATTGGCTTGGAAGACGCCGCTGCACTGTTGCCCGGGTTCGACCAAGCCAACCCCGCTGGCATGACCATGATTGACCCTGCCCTGTAACTGCTCGCGAGCACCCAACTAAGTAGCAGCAGTGCGCGTTTTGAGCGCTCAAAACGCGCACAAATGCGACCTACTTGGGTGAGTCCGCGGGGCGGTTCCGGTACGCGGCGAGGAAATGGTCGATCCGGCGCACCGCTTCCTCAATGTCCTCCGTCGCCGGCAGGATCACAAACCGGAAATGGTCAGGCGTGGGCCAATTGAAGGCGGTTCCGTGCGAGACCAGGATTTTCTGCTCCTGCAGGAGTTGGAGGACGAACTTCTCGTCTGAGGCAATCGGGTAGATCTCGGGATCCAAGCGAGGAAACAGGTACATGGCACCCGCTGCGGGAACGCAACTGACGCCCGGGATCGCGGTGAGGAGCTTCCACGCCAGGTCCCGCTGGTCGCGGAGCCTTCCGCCAGGACGGATGAGCGCTTCGATGCTTTGGTACCCACCCAGGCAGGTCTGGATTGCGTGCTGGGCCGGAACGTTCGCACACAACCGCAATGAGGCCAGCAGTTCCAAGGACTCCCGGTAAGCAGCGGTTGCCGTCCGGGGGCCGGTAACAGCAACCCAACCTGCCCGGTATCCGGGCATGCGGTACGCCTTGGACAACCCGCTGAAGGTCAAGACGCAGACGTCCTCCGCAACCGAGGCCGTGTGAATATGGGGGGCATCGACGTAGCGGATCTTCTCGTAAATCTCATCCGAGAACAGAACGAGGTCATGCTTACGGGCCAGGTCCGCGAACTGTTCCAGAATGTGCCGGGGGTAGACGGCGCCGGTGGGGTTGTTCGGGTTGATGATCACAATGCCCTTGGTGCGCGGGGTGATCTTGGCTTCGACATCGGCCATGTCCGGCCACCAGTTCTCCTCCTCATCGCACAAATAGTGCACCGGGTTTCCGCCAGTCAGGGTCACCGCTGCGGTCCACAGAGGGTAATCGGGCGCCGGGATGAGGATTTCGTCGCCGTTCTCCATGAACGCCTGCAGGGTCATGGAGATGAGCTCGCTGACGCCGTTGCCAACAAAGACATCTTCGACGCCGATCGTCATCAGTCCGCGCGTCTGGTAGTACTGCGAGATGGCGGTGCGGGCGGAGAAAATGCCCTTGGAGTCGCTGTAACCCTGTGCGCCGCGAAGGTGATGGATCATATCCACCACAACAGACTCCGGTGCCTCCAGTCCAAACGGTGCCGTGTCACCCAGATTCATTTTGAGAATGCGGTGCCCCTCGGCCTCCATGGCCTTGGCCGCTTGGAGGATGGGCCCACGGAGTTCGTAGCGGACATTCTGAAGTTTGCTGGAGTGCTGCATCGGACGCATGGTTGATCTTTTCATGGCAGCGGCCCGGGTGAGCAAACTGTTCGGGAATCAGACCCAGCGTAAGACCACGGGAAGGCGCCGGGTGCTTGCCGAAACTTCCCGTTCAGTGCCGTCCACAGCAACAGCGAAGTGCTGAATATCGTCCGCTGAAGCCAGGACCTCAAAGTGCCCGGTCGCGTCACTGACGGCGGCAGTAGCCGATGAATGCGCGTGGATGTAGGCGTCGGAGATGCCCTTGTTGTGGCCATCCACCAGTCGTCCCCGGATGCGGCGTCCGGCAGCCGCGTTGCCCACTGCCGCCTGTGCGGGCGGATCCGACGGTTCCTCGAAGCGGAGGGATACAGGGATGCAGACCAGAAAACCCAGCCCCTGCCCGATTGCGCCGTCATACTCCTCAGGCCGGAACTCGCCGTTGGACACCACTGAGTACTGGCCATGGAGTTCCACAGCCAGAAGCAGTTGCTCCATGTTGTCCAACTGCTCAGGGCCGTGGCATTCAACGGCCACCTTCAGCTCCAGATCCAGTGCCGGGCCGTCGCGGCGTGACCGCCCAACCCTGTTGAGGGTTACGGCGCGTACGGTGACCGGAGCGTCGGGTGGCGGAACGACGGCGGTGGGGGACCCGTCGTCGAACCTTACGTGTTGAGGGGCGACGGCGTTGGAAAGTACCCCCAGGAGGTCGGACAGCGACGATTGCACATGGCCCACGGAAGAACCCCACCCGGACGGAGATCCACTAATTCAACTGGAACAAGGCTACTCCCGGAGATGCCCGTAGCGCACGGCGCATGGCCGGGTTTTTGTACAGATAATGCCCCTAAGGCCGCCGCAGGAGGGCATTATCTGTACAAAATTCAGGAGAGTCCCGGTACTCCGTCGTTGATGGTGAATGACTTCTTGGTGCTGACCGGGGCGCCCGGCGTGGTGACGTAGTCCAGTACACGGAAGTCGGCGGTCATGGCCTCCTTGGTAATGCGAGTGTTCACGTAGCCGCGGTTGTCGTTGTAGAACTTCAGGTGCGGGTTCCAGGCCATGGTGGAGTCGGTGGTGGATCCTGTGCCGTCACCCGTGGAGGTAATGGACGAGCACACCAGTTCTGTTCCCACCACCGCTGCCGCAGGGTCTTTGTAGTCCACTTTGAGGTTGGTGGCCCAGTGGCGGTGAACGTCGCCGGTGAGTACGACGGCGTTGCGCACCTTGGCGTCCAACCAGCCTTGGGTGATCCTGCGGCGGGAAGCGGCATAGCCGTCCCAGCCGTCCATGGAGACGTCGTCGATGTTCGGCGCCTTGTCGCGGTCCCGTTCGGCGAAGAAGACCTGCTGGCCCAGGATGTCCCAGCGTTGCGTGGAGTTCTTGAATCCGTCCAGCAGCCACTTTTCCTGCTCAGCACCGGTGATGGTGCGGTTCTCGTCCAGACGCTCGGCCACGTTCTTCTTCCAGCCGTCCCCGGCGAGCTGGTCGTCCCGGTACTGGCGGGTGTCCATCATGTGGAAGTTGGCCAGCTGGCCCCACTGGATGCTGCGGTAGATCTTCATGTCGAATCCAGCCGGAACCGATGACGCGCGCAGCGGCATGTTTTCGTAGTACGCCTGGAAGGCTGCGGAGCGGCGCTGCCGGAAGTGCTCCGTGGTGTCGTTGAGCTGGCCGGGGTCGCTGTTCTCGGGGATCTCGTCCGCCCAGTTGTTGTCCACCTCGTGGTCATCCCAAACCACCAGCCAAGGCGCGATTGCGTGCGCAGCCTGCAGATCGGCGTCGGCCTTGTATTGGGCGTGCCGCTGGCGGTAACCCGCCAGACTGACTGTCTCCGGGCCCTCATGATCACGGGGGTTGCCGCCGCCGATCACGTAGCTGTCCTTTTTGTACTCGTAGAGGTAGTCGCCGAGGTGCAGCACCAGATCCGGGTGGTCTTCGGCCAGCCGCTTGTACGCGGTAAAGTAGCCGTGCTCGTACTGTGCGCAACTGGCGAATGCCATGGCCAGCGCAGCAGGGGTCTCGCCGGGTGCGGGGCTTGTCAGGGTGCGGCCAACTTCACTCAGGTGCCGTCCTGTCCGGAAGCGGTAGAAGTACTCCCGGCCGGGTCGGAGACCTTTGAGTTCTACGTGCACCGAGTGGGCGGTTTCGATTCTGGCATGTTCGACGCCGCGGGCTACTACCCGGCGCATCGCCGGATCTTCTGCGACTTCCCAGGCGACGGCGACGTTGCGGGAGGGCATGCCGCCCAAGCCATCTTCGGCCACGGGGTTCACTGCCAGCCGGGTCCAGATCACAAAGCCGTCGGGCCACGGTTCGCCTGATGCGATGCCAAGTGTGAACGGATGGGTGCGGAGACCGGCGTCGTCCGCTGTTGAAACCGCTACGGCGGGACTGGCGACGGCGGTGCCAGGCAGGGCGGCGACGAGTCCGGCCCCGAGGCCGGCGGTGATGAGGGATCGGCGGGAGATGTTTTCCATACGACCGAGCCTAGGAAGCCCGGGTTGACTGGATTCAAGGGAGACGTGAATGAGTGGTTAATTGTGTGACAAAAAGTGTAACTCCGGGTTGGGGTGGAGGAGGGCTCGTCTATGCTCAGTTCATGACTACGGGGGAGAGCCGTCAGCGGCCCGGAGTGGTGACGTTCTCAGTGGTGCTGATGTACATCGGCGGCATCGCGCAAATCCTCTTGGGAATCCTGACAATTTTCCTGCGCTACGCCCCGGAAGCCCAATCCGGCGGCATTGCTTTGCCTATCACGTTGCTGGGCGCAGGCATGATTCTGTTCGGCTTGTTGGTGATCGGGCTGGCCTCCGGAGTGGCGCGGGGAAGCGAAGCAGCCCGCCGCGGCGCCACAGCAGTCATGCTGCTCGGACTGGCTTTTGCCGTGCTGGACCTCATTATTGCCGCGGACGGAGATTGGTCCGCTGTGATCTCACAATCCATCGCAACGGTGGCTGTGCTGGTGCCGCTGTGGGCAGGCCGGGGACGCCGCTACTTCGAGACGCGCTGATGTAGTGCTTCCTGGGCATCCCGGTAGGCAACACGGCGGTGAACGAAGCGGACAACCTCGATCAGTGCGATGCAGGCAACGGATGTTCCCAGGATCAGTACTGCCGTGGGCAGCGTCGGATCCGTGAATTGCAGGAAGTCACGGGCAATCGGCACCGAATACACGAGTACCAGCCCGATCATCATGGCGCCGATGACCATGCCCTTGAAACGGGTGACGGGACGCGAGAGCACCACCAGAATCCAGATGCCGATGATCGCCAGGATGAGTGTGGACCCGGTCCGGATCTCCGCTTCCGGAATTTGCATGTTCGCGGCAAGCCGGGCGTAGGAGGCCAGCCCCAAAGTTACGGAGACTCCCGCAGGGACGGCGAAAGTGAGTGAGCGCCGCAGGAAACCGGGAACGTAGCGCTGAGCATTGGGCAGCAGCGCCAGGAAGAAGGCAGGAATGCCGATGGTCAGGCCGTCAGTCACGCTCAGCTGACGCGGAAGGAACGGGAACGGTAGCAGCAGGATTCCGAACGCGATGGCAAGGAAGGTGGCGTACGCGGTTTTAGTCAGGAACAGCATGGAGACGCGCTCAATGTTGGCAATGACCTGACGGCCCTCGGCAACCACGCTGGGCAGGTGCGAGAACTTGCCGTCAAGGAGCACCAGCCGGGCCACCGCTTTGGTGGCGGCGGCACCGGAATTCATGGCCACACCGATGTCGGCTTCCTTGATGGCCAAGGCATCGTTGACGCCGTCGCCGGTCATGGCAATCGTGCGGCCCGCACCCTTCAGCGCAACGACGATCCTTTTCTTCTGGTCTGGAGTCACCCGGCCAAAGACCACGTTGTTGTTGATGACTTCCAGAAAATCGTGGTCGTCGTCGGGCAATTCGCGGGCATCAAAGCCGTGAGGTGCATCCAGCCCCACTTCCCGGGCGATCGCGGCCACCGTTTGTGGGTTGTCACCGGAAATGATCCGGACATCTACATCTTGTGCTGCGAAATACGTGAGTGTCTCCGCAGCGTCGGGACGGATATTCTCCTTGAACGTCAGGAGGACCACTGGGACAGCATCTGGCGGAACAGTCTCGTCGTCGGTGGGTGTGCCGTGGGCAAGGACCAGCGTGCGCCGGCCGGTTGTGGCGAGTTCTGCGGCTTGGGTGGCAAGTTGCCGCTTCACGGGATCGCTGGAGTCGCGGTCCGGGAACACCATTTCCGGGCCGCCCAGGATCCACATCCCGTCCTCGAAAATCACCGCGCTCCATTTGCGGGCGGACGAGAAGGGCACCCGGTCAAGTGGGAGGCTGGCTGGCTCGTTGAAGTGGCCGGCGAGGCTGCGGGCCGTTGCGTTCGCATCTTTCTGCACGCCATACCAGGACAGCACCGACTCCCAACCAGGACGGGCGGTGAGCGGGTGCGCGTCGTCGAAAACGATGTCGCCCTGGGTGAGTGTCCCGGTCTTGTCGAGGCAAATGATATCCACCCGGGCAAGGCCTTCCACTGCGGGCAGCTCCTGCACCAGCACCTGTTGGCGGGCCAGCTTTACCGCCCCCACAGCGAAGGTGATGCTGGTCATCAGCACCAGCCCCAGTGGGACCATGGCGACGACGGCGGCAATAGTCGCCGTCGCTGCGTCCCGCCACGCTCCACTTGCCGAGGCCTCTGCCCACCCGCCCTGGGCAATCATCTGTGCGTTCAGAACCAATAACGCCACGGGACCGACGAACCAGGTGACCCATTTCAGGACGCGGTCGATCGAGGAGCGGAGCTCGGACGCTACAAGGGAGAATCGTTTGGCTTCCGCGGCGAGCGAGTTGGCGAAGGAATCTGCGCCCACCCGATCCACCACCGCTGACCCTTCACCGGCGACCACCACAGAGCCGGACAACACGCGATCCCCGATTTCCTTCTCCACGGCATCGGATTCGCCTGTCAGCATGGATTCGTCCACTTGGAGTCCGCGTGATCCAGACACCAAACCGTCCGCCGGCACCTGGTCTCCGGCCCTCAGGACAAGGGTGTCGTCCAGCACAACGTCATCGAGGGCGATGTCTGCCTCTGATCCATCACGCATTACCCGGGCATGCGGGGCGTTCAGCAAGGCCAGTCGGTCCAACGCACGCTTGGCCCGGTACTCCTGGACACTGCCTATCACGGCGTTGGCGATGGCACTGAAACCGAAGAGGGCATCCTGCCAGCGGCCGATCGCGAACAGAACAATGAAGCAGGCCAGGATGATGCCGTTGAACAGGGTGAGCACGTTGGCGCGGACGATGCTCCAGACGCTGCGGCTGGTGTCTTGGACGAACGCGTTGGTTTGCCCTGCGGCCACCCTCTCGGCGACCTCGGCAGTGCTCAGGCCTTGCGTCGATGACACCGTCTGCCGGACGGCGGCCCCTTGAAGATCCTTCTCCATGCCAATCACACCTCCGTTGGCCGCCACGGGGTGAGCCGGGGCCACCATCCCGGGACATTTTGCCGGTAATCCAAGTACTGCCCACCTTATGTCCTGGTGAGGGTTGGTTCCTCGTAGCCCTTCACGAAGGCGACCTCCGCGGCGAAGACGATCGTCCCGATCCACGCACGTGCTGGCGAGGTTGCCTGGGCCATGCGCGCCACAATAGTCCCATTGCTCCGTGTGCGCGAGGGTTGGTGGCCGGTCGGCGGACCCTGATTCCGAACGCCCTCCCGCTTGCCGCCCGGCGGGACTAGGATGGCCCGCATCCAAGGGCAGCTCGGACTTTCACCGAAGGAACACACTATGGGCACTCTTTCTGTTGACCTTTTCCTCACCCTCGACGGCGTCTACCAAGCACCGGGTGGACCCGACGAGGACACTTCCGACGGCTTCACGTTCGGCGGCTGGCAGGCGGCGTATTCAGACGAAGAAGCCGGTGCCGCGATCGTCGCCGGGATTGACCGCATGGACGCGCTCCTCCTGGGACGCAGGACCTACGACATCTTCGCGGGCTACTGGCCAAAGCAAAGCGACCACATTGGCGACACCTTGAACGCACTGCCCAAGTTCGTCGTATCGCGGACCCTGACCGAACCCAGGTGGGAGGAAACGACGGCCCTGACGGATGTGAAGGAGGTGGCTGCGGTGAAGGAGCGGTTCAATGACGTCCACGTCATAGGCAGCGGCGTCCTGGCACGCTCGCTCCTCGAAGCCGACCTTGTGGACCGGCTCAACCTGTACCTGTACCCACTGACGTTCGGAACGGGTAAGCGGTTGTTCCCGGACGGTGCAGGCGTGCCCGCAGCCTTCCGATTGGCCCAGCCACCCCAGGCATTCCCCAATGGCGCCATCCTGCTCGCCTACGACCGCGCCGGCGACCCCGTTACGGGCATTGATATCAGCCAGTCGTAGCCGGTCATCTTCCAACAGAAGCGTTCGACGGCGGGTGCGCACCCGCCGTCGAACGCTTCTGTTTTCTGGTTCTTACGGTGGGCGCCCGCCACCGTCAATTCCCCGCCAGGGGCAGCGTAATCCGCATGCAGGTGCCTTCCGGGCCGGTGTATGCGACGTCCGCGGAGCCGCCCGCGGCGACGGCTATATCGCGGACCAGGGACAGTCCGATCCCGAAGCTACGCTGCTGTTGGCCGGGATGGGGGTCGGGTGTCCTGGCGAAACGGTCGAAGATCCGGTCCTGGTCGATACCTGTAATACCGTGGCCGGTATCAGTGACAGTGATGACCGCCTGGTTAGCGGCCACGGTGCTGGCAACCGTGATGAGGCCGCCCGCTGGCGTGTGGACGAGTGCGTTCTCGGCCAAACCGAGGATGGCGCGGTGAAGTCGCTGCGGGGTGATCATGGCCCGGGGGTGCCCAGTGCTCGAACAGTGCAGGGTGATGCCCCGGTCCGCGGCCAATTGCTGGAGGCTGTCCACGACCTCCTGTGTGATGTCGGGGATATTCGTTGCCGTGGCGGCGGGTTCTTGGAGCGTGCCGGTAGCGGATTCGAGGAGTTCGTTGACTATTCCGGTGAGGGCGGCTGTGTCGTCCCGGATCCGTGTCAGTTGCCGGCCGACGGGCGATTCCGGAGCGGTGCTGCGTTGTGCCACTTGGATGCGGGCATCAAGGATGGCCAAGGGCGTCCGCATTTCATGGCTGGCGTCCTGGATGAAACGTCGTTGCAGGATCAGGGCTTCGCCGAGGGGGCGGATGGCACTGCGCGCGCTGAGCCAGCCAACACCGCCCGCCAGCAGGATGCCCGCTGCCCCGGCGATGACCATGGCTTTGATCAGGTCTTTGGTGTCGAGATAGGCATAGACGGCCCCAGGTTCGGTTGGTTCCGGATTGCCGGCCTGGCTCAGCAGGTACATGGTGGCCGCGGTCAGGAGGCATAGGACCAGCAGGGCGCAGACTGCACTGATTCGTAGCGCGATCTTCAAGGAGGCCTTGCGAAGGATTGCCTGATCCTGGGCCGGGGCCATGGACTGATCAGTCATGGGCTTCGCCTATCTGGTAACCCACACCGTGGACGGTCCGGATGACCGATCGGGCGACTTTTCGGCGAAGGTGGTGAACATGGGTGTCGATGACTCCGGGCAGGTCACCTTGGCTATCGGTGGCGACAATCAGCTCCTCCCTGGTGAACACCCGGTCCGGCTCGGCAGCAAGAACCGACAGCAACTCCGATTCGGTCGCGGTCAACGAGGCAAGGAACCCGTGAATGGAGCGCATGGATCTGGTGGTGGAGTCCAGTTCCCAGTCGCCGATGACGGTGATCCGGGGTGCCTGGTGGTAGCTGCGGGTCAAAGCCCTCAGGCGTGCCCCCAATTCCATGGCGTCGAAGGGCTTGGTCATGTAGTCGTTCGCGCCGGCGTCGAGCCCCCGAACCTTCTCGTCCACAGAACCAATGGCGGTGAGGATGAGGATTGGGGTGGCGATCCCCTTGGAACGTAGCGCGGCGATCAGCGCGATGCCATCCAGGCCCGGAAGCCCCCGGTCAATCACCATCGCATCCCACGTTCCCACCAGGGCCTGGCTCAAGCCTTCATGGCCGTCGACGGCGATGTGCACCTGATAGTCGGGCTCAAGGAGCTCCGCGATCAGTGGCCCCAGGGCAGGATCGTCTTCCACCAGCAGGACGGACAGCTTGGAGTCAGTGGTCACGGATCTATTCTTGCGCGGAGGAGGACTCCGCCGCGCGGCTACGCCTGCGTTTGAGGTATTCGATACCCCACGGCAGCACGGAGGCCAGCACCATCACCACGGCTATGACGTCGATGTTCTTTGCGATGATCTCGAAATGGCCCAACCAGGAGCCAAGGAGCGTAACGGAGCTCGCCCAAAGGATCGCCCCAGTGATGTTCCAGAGGGCAAAGGACTTGTAGTGATACCGGGCGATGCCGGCACTGAGGGGCGCGAAGGTGCGCACCACCGGCACGAAACGGGCGAGGATCAGCGCGGGCCCGCCCCGGCGTCGGAAGAAGTCTTCGGCCTTTGCCAGATGGGACGTTTTCAGGACCCTGGCGTCGTCGGAGAACCATCGGCGTCCGAAGCGGCGCCCCAGCAGATAGCCCACCTGATCACCCGCGATGGCGGCCACAGTCACCACTGTTATCAGCACAGGAAGTGTCAGGTTCAGTTGCTGGTGAAGGAGCCCGGCAGTGAAGAGCAAGGAGTCACCGGGCAGGAAGGGGAACAGAACACCTGATTCAATGAAGATCATCAGGGCCACCACCCCGAGGGTCGCGGGTCCCAATCCCTGCAGAAGGCTGGCCGGGTCCAGGAGGGGGAGGAGCTCGGTAGGGTTCAGTGCAGGCACCAAGGCAAGGGCTTCCATAGAGTCTCTTTCATTTGGGAGAGCGTGGGGACGTGGCCCGGGAATGAATCGCGGCCATGACAGCTGGTGCAAAGCGGTTCCAGGTTCCGGCCATGATCAGGACCGCCGCGATCGTTGCCGGGAACGAGGCAACAACGTCCAACGGATAATGGGCGCCGATGTACACCCGGGACCAAGCGACCACCACGGCCATGACCGTCCCTGCCCAGAGGACCGGTTTCGCCCACCGTGTTTCACGAACCAGAAGGAACGTCGCCAGTGTGAGCGCGACGGCCAAGGACGTGTGGCCGCTGGGGAAGCTGTTGGACACGGGCTCCGGCACCAGGGGATCGAACAGCAAGGCAGGATCCGGCCTGATCCGGCCGGTAACCACCTTGAACAATTGGCACGTCAGCCATCCACACGCCACCGTAAGGGAAAAGAGCGCTGCATTCTGCGGAGAACGTCGGATCAGTGCCAGATACAAACTGACAGCGATCACGATCAGCGTTCCCGCCACCGGACCGAAAAGCGCGTTCAACACCAGGGCCAGCCCGGTCAGCACGGGTGTGTGATGGCGGCTGAAGTCATCGTCCACCGCCAGTTCAGCCAAGGTCAGGCCAGGGACCACCTGAATCGCCCACCCCGTCAAGACAACGGCGGCCGCAAGTACCAGCCCGATGATCAGCCAGTGCTTGGGTGCGGGCAGGGGGTTGAAGCGCACGGGATGCGGCGCGGAATGCGGAAACATGGAACCCCTCGACAGGACGACTCGTTTCTTGGATTCTCCGCCGCGGGTTTTAAGAACTCGTTAAGAACTGCGCTGGTCCGCCCCGCGCCACCACGCCATGGTCGCGGCAGCGGCCTCCGGCAGGGGAGTCGGGTCCAGGTCCAGTATCCGCTGGCTTTCGGAGGAATCCATCACGAATGGGCGCTCAAACTGGTACAGCAACTCAGCCAATTCGCGCATATCGGTCGAGACCAGTCCGGCGGCCCGCAGCACCCAGCCGGGAACAGCGCTCACCTTTGGTTCCGTCAGACCAGCCGCTTGGGCATGTGCTACTGCGATGTCCCGCTGGGTCACGGCCGCGCCGGTGGGTGCATGCAGCACGCTGTTCCAGAGTGCGGGCTTCCCTGCGGCGGCGATCATGGCCGCAGCAAGATCCGGCACATAGGTGAAGGAATGCGGCTGGCTGGCGCTGCCAATGAACTGCAGCCGTTTGCCCGCCAGTATTGGCGTGACCATGCGCTCGCCGGCATGTGCCATCTTCACGCGCGGTCCAAAGAAATCGCCGGCCACTACGCTCACGGTGTTGGCCGCATGCGCCCGCCGCGCCTTCAACAGCGCCGTTCGGATGCCACGTTTTCCGCCCGCAGCTTCGCGGGGGCTCGATTCGGTCATGATGCGTGCGGGCTCACTGTACGAGTACAGGCTTTCGGGAAATACGACGACGGCGCCCGCGGCTGCGGCTGCGTCCATCACCGCTTGTTCGGCCCGGGGGAGTTCCGCGGCCCAAGCTGCAGCGCTGTACGCCGATCCGTGGATGCAGTGGAAGATGGCCGCTGATCCCGCGACGGCTTCCTTGAGCTGTTCAGGATCGGATGCATCTACGCGCATCTTCTCCACCAGTGGGTGGTCCGGGCCGCTGCCCGAGCGCGTCAGTACGCGTACCGGGTGCCCCAGCCCTGCGAGTTGTTCGGCGATGGTGTGGCCCACCGGTCCTGCTCCTGTGACGACGTACATGATGGTCCTCTTTCTTTGTGTAGGTGAGGTGCAAAGCAAGAGCAGTGCTCTCTGAATCCAGAATGACTGTCCTTTGGCGTGAAGTCAAGAGCACTGCTCTTGTTTGTTGACGCCGCTCTCCTTTGTGGCAAGCTATGGGCATGACTTCAGCTGCAACCAAGGCCAAGCCGACTACTCCCAGGGAGCGGGCACGTGCACAAACCATCGCCGACATCATCCGGCTGGGCCGTCAGCATCTGGCCCTCCACGGCGCGGCAGCCCTGTCCCTTCGCGCGGTAGCCAGGGACCTCGGCGTCGTGTCCTCGGCCGTGTATCGCTACGTGGAGAGCCGCGACGAGCTCCTCACCCTCCTGCTCATCGACGCGTACAACGAGCTGGGCGACCATGTGGAGGCAGCCGTGGAGGCCGTTCCCGACAACGACTTCGCCGGGCAATTCCGGGCGCTTGGCACTGCCGTCCGGTCGTGGGCGCTCCGAGAGCCCGCCCGCTACGCCCTGCTTTTCGGCAGCCCCGTCCCTGGGTATCAGGCACCGGGGGAGCGCACCACCGTTCCGGGAACACGCGTCATCGTCCGTCTCGTCGGGATCTTTGATGCCGCCTACCGGGCAGGTGCCCTGGCCACTGAGGTGACTCCCGCCGTCGTGATTCCCCCGGCGTTGGCCGAAGACCTGTCGGCCATTCGCGCCGAAATGAATCTCGCGGCACCAGACGCGTCGTTAGCGCGTGGTGTTCTGGTGTGGACGTCGGTGTTCGGGGCCATCAGCTTCGAGGTTTTTGGGCAGTACGGGCCGGAGACTTTCAAGGCCCGCGACGAGCTTTTTGAGCATCAGCTGGGCGTGCTTCAGGGCGTCGTGGGGCTCCAAGGCTAGGGCGCTACAGTATTCAGATGGTTCGTGGACTGGCTGACATTGGTGCGGAGGGTGTCCTCCTGGCCGGGGCGGGCCGCGCAATTCTCCTGCAGATCGCCGACCCCAAAGTGGGCCACGGCGTGGCCGAGCACAGCAATTTCGCGGAGCGCCCCATGGATCGGCTCCGCGCCACCATGACCTACGTGTATGCGGTGGTTTACGGCTCGGAGGAACAGCTGAAGGCCGTTCGCCGCGCCGTCAACCGAGCCCATGCCCCGGTCCGCCGCGGACCCGATGGTGCTTCACACGGCTACAGCGCTTTCGACGCCGACTCCCAACTCTGGGTGGTCGCCACCCTCTACGACACCGCCGTCACCGTCTATCAGCAGGTCCATGGAATGCTCGACGACGATACCGCCGACCGTATCTACCGCGAGTATGCGCGGATCGGGACAGCCCTGCAGCTTCCGGCGGATAAATGGCCGGCTGACCGGGCAGCCTTTGCAAGGTACTGGGAATCCCAGGTGCGCGGACTTCGCCCGGATGACAAGGCGCTCAAGGTAGCCAGGGACCTTCTCTACCCGGCTGGTGGGCCGCGGCTGTTGCGTCTGGCCATGCCGTTGGCGCGGTTCCTCACGGCCGGCCTGTTGCCGGATCAGGTGCGTGAGGGATTCGGCTTCACCTGGGGCGAAAGCCAGGCGCGCCGCTTCGAGCGGACCATGCGGATGGTGGGTCGCGTGTATCCGCGCTTGCCCCAGCGGATCCGGCACTGGCCCCGCGACCATTATTTGGGCCAGCTTGTGGTGGATTCCGCGGTGCCACATGCGTAACTCCACGTCGGTGGAAGAGTCTATCGACGCCCTTGCGCACCGCTACCTTGACCGCACTCGCGGTGGCCGTGTGCGGGCCGGGCTGACTGAGTTTGTGGTGTTCGGGCTGAAGCAGGCGTGGGCGTGTGTGTTCGGGGCGGCTTTGCTCGCGGTGATCATCGCTGCCCGGCTTTGGTACCCGGACAACGCGGCGCTTGCCCGCAACGATTTCCTGACCCTTGCCGCCGTCGTTATCCAAGTTCTGATGATCTCTTTCAGGCTGGAGACGTTGCGGGAATTGCGGGTCATTCTGCTATTCCATGTGGTGGGGACGGTGATGGAGCTGTTCAAGACGGACGTCGGATCCTGGGCGTACGAGGCCGAGGGCTTCCTCCGGATCGGGGCCGTTCCACTGTTCAGCGGCTTCATGTATGCCGCCGTGGGGTCCTATATGGTGCGGGTGTTCCGGCTGTTCGACCTCCGCTTCGACCGGTACCCACGCCGTTGGATCACCGCCCTGGTTGCGGCTGCGATCTACATCAACTTCTTCTCGCACCACTACATCTTTGACGCGCGCTGGGTGCTGCTGGCCGCCGTCGTGCTTGTCTACGGACGGTGCGTGATGCACTTCCGGGTGTTCCGGCGTCGCTTCCGTATGCCCATCCTGGTCTCGTTCCTGCTGGTGGCGCTGTTCATTTGGTTCGCGGAGAACATCGGCACGTGGTCCCGTGCGTGGCTGTATCCCAACCAGCTGAATGGCTGGCAGGCTGTCTCCATCGACAAGCTCCTGGCATGGTTCCTGCTGATGATCATCTCCGTGGTGCTGGTGGCGTGGGTCTACAAGCCGGAACCGCTTGACGCTCCTGCTGAGGTGGCTAGGCTTCGCCGCGTATCGCCTTGAGTGCCGCGCGGCGTGCCTGAAGCAAGGGTTCGACGTCGGACACCCGGCTCAGGCGGACGGCCTCCGGTGGGGTGGGGTTGCGTTGGGCGTTGATCACTATGCCGAAGCCGCCGAATGTCCCGGCGGCGAGCCAAGAGTTCTGTCCGCGCCAGAGCGTTACGTCTGTGGGCGTGCCGTCAACGGTGATGGTGAGCCGCTCAGCGGCGAGGGCGTTGAAGGTTGCGTCCTGGCGTTGGAGCTCTTCCAGGTTGTGCGGTATTCCGGCCGAGGCGCGCCAACGGTTTCTGGCGACGTCGCGTGGATCCTGGGTTGTAGTGATCACTTCCACCAGCGGGCCCGTTGGTGAAAAGGCGTTGCCGTGCGCCACCCCGCCCTCGCCGCCATCGAGTTGCCAGGATCCTAGCATGACAGGGCCTTCCTGGTCCTCCATGGAGTACAGCGGGAGCTGGTGCGCGCCCCTCCGAACCTCTTGCTCCATCCGGTCATTCATCGCCCAGAACTCGTCCGGAGGCACGTATCCAGCGATCTCCATCGGGCCAGTTTGCCAGTTCACCGTGGGCGAAACCACCCCCTAAGCCGCGTGATTCCGGGGCTTCTTTGGACTCCTAAAGCAAAGTTGAGCGAACCAGACTCAACTTTGGATTGACTTAATTCTGAGGCTGAGTACAGTTGAGTGCAGAACGCTCAACTAGCCGATTGTTGAGCAGGCTTCCGGCAGGTCAACCGCTCAGCGGACCGCTGCCAAGGGCAATCTCCAACATCGGCCATTGAAAGGAAAACAAGATATGTCACGTGCAGTAGGTATCGACCTCGGAACCACCAACTCCGTGGTCTCTGTTCTCGAAGGTGGCGAGCCCACCGTTATCGCCAACGCAGAAGGCGGCCGCACCACGCCGTCCGTCGTTGCGTTCTCCAAGTCCGGCGAAGTCCTGGTCGGCGAAATCGCCAAGCGCCAGGCCGTCAACAACATCGACCGCACCATCGCTTCCGTCAAGCGCCACATGGGCACCGACTGGAACGTCGCCGTCGATGACAAGAAGTACACGCCGCAGGAAATCTCCGCGCGTATCCTCATGAAGCTCAAGAACGACGCCGAGAGCTACCTGGGTGAAAAGGTCACCGACGCTGTGATCACCGTTCCGGCCTACTTCAACGACGCCGAGCGCCAGTCCACCAAGGAAGCCGGCGAAATCGCAGGCCTCAACGTCCTCCGTATTGTCAACGAGCCCACCGCTGCTGCACTGGCCTACGGCTTGGACAAGGGCAAGGAAGACGAACTCATCCTGGTCTTCGACCTCGGTGGCGGAACCTTCGACGTCTCGCTCCTCGAGGTTGGCAAGGACGAAGACAACTTCTCCACCATCCAGGTCCGCGCAACCGCCGGTGACAACCGCCTCGGCGGCGACGACTGGGACAACCGCGTTGTCGAGTGGCTCCTGAGCCAGCTCAAGGTCAAGGGCATCGACCTCTCCAAGGACAAGATCGCCCTCCAGCGTTTGCGTGAAGCTGCAGAGCAGGCCAAGAAGGAACTGTCCTCCTCCACCAGCACCAACATCTCCCTCCAGTACCTGTCCGTCACCCCCGACGGCCCGGTTCACCTGGACGAGCAGCTGACCCGTGCCAAGTTCCAGGACCTCACCAAGGACCTGCTGGACCGCACCAAGAAGCCGTTCCAGGACGTCATCGCTGAAGCCGGCATCAAGGTTTCCGACATCGACCACATCGTGCTCGTCGGTGGCTCCACCCGTATGCCTGCCGTCTCCGAGCTCGTCAAGGAACTCGCCGGCGGCAAGGAGCCCAACAAGGGCGTCAACCCGGACGAAGTTGTGGCCGTTGGTGCCGCACTCCAGGCCGGTGTCCTGAAGGGCGAGCGCAAGGACGTCCTCCTCATCGACGTCACCCCGCTGTCCCTCGGCATCGAAACCAAGGGTGGCGTCATGACGCACCTCATCGAGCGCAACACCGCTATCCCCACCAAGCGTTCGGAGACCTTCACCACCGCTGACGACAACCAGCCGTCCGTGGCCATCCAGGTCTTCCAGGGCGAACGTGAATTCACCCGCGACAACAAGCCGCTGGGCACATTCGAACTGACCGGCATCGCCCCGGCACCTCGTGGCGTTCCGCAGGTTGAGGTCACCTTCGACATCGACGCCAACGGCATCGTCCACGTGTCCGCCAAGGACAAGGGCACGGGCAAGGAACAGTCCATGACCATCACCGGTGGCACGGCACTGTCCAAGGACGACATCGACCGCATGGTCCGTGAAGCCGAAGAGCACGCTGCAGAGGACAAGGCACGCCGCGAAGCTACGGACACCCGTAACTCCGCAGAGCAGCTCGCCTACTCCGTGGACAAGCTGATCGCCGACAACGAGGACAAGCTTCCCGAGGAAGTCAAGACCGAGGTCAAGGCCGACGTCGACGCCCTCAAGTCCGCGCTGGAAGGCACCGACGACGCCGCTGTGAAGACTGCGTTCGAGAAGCTCCAGGCCTCACAGACCAAGCTCGGCGAAGCCATCTACTCCCAGGCCTCCGCAGCTGACGCTCCGGGTGCCGGTGCAGAAGGCGCTCCTGCCGGTGACAAGGCTGCCGACGAGGACATCGTCGACGCCGAAATCATCGACGAAGACGAAGCGAAGAAGTAGCCATGCCTCACCACGGCAACGAAGCAGAGCACTCAGAAAGCGGCGAGCCGCGCAAGCCCGTTATCCGGGACAACCGCAAGGTTGACCCGGAGACCGGGGCAGCCCGTCACCCCGATAGCGAAGCTGCAGCTCCCACCGAAGGCAACGCCGCTCCTACAGACGGCGACGCCCTCTCCCAGGCTGAGGAAATCCTCAACGGGGTAGAGGTGCCGGCCGAAGAATCGGTAGCCTCCGGTGCCGCGGCTGAAGCCCAGGCAGCGGAGCTCCGCAACGACCTCCTCCGCCTCCAGGCTGAGTACGTCAACTACCGCAAGCGCGTCGAACGCGACCGCGCCGTAGCAGGAGAGATGGCCGTCATCGGCGTCCTGAACTCACTGCTCCCGGTGCTGGACGACGTCGACGCCGCCCGCCAGCACGGTGACCTCGAAGACGGCCCCTTCGCCGCCATCGCCACCAAACTGGAGAACGCGCTGAAGACGTACGGACTGGAACGCATCGCGGATACCGGAGTCGAATTCGACCCCACCATCCACGAGGCACTCATCCAGCAGCCCGGCGAAGACATTGAGGTTGACACGGTCAGCCAGGTGCTGCGCTCCGGATACCGCTCAGGTGAGCGGGTCCTGCGTGCAGCCCAAGTGATCGTCGCGGTTCCCGCTTAGTCCCACCGCGAAGCGAGACAAGGGGCCCCGCCCCTACGCGTGGCGGCTTTAGTCCTACGGACTTAGCCGCCACGCTCCGGTAGGCCCGAAGCCACTCCCGGGCCCCTTGTCTCGCTCCGCTCCGGCGGTCGACTCACCTAAGGTGGGTGGACGCAGGTGCTTGTTTATTGATTTGAAAGGAAACGCTCTTGGCCAGCCAGGACTGGGTTGAAAAGGATTTTTACGCGATCCTTGGTATTGCCAAGGACGCGTCCGATGCGGATATTAAGAAGGCTTACCGCAAGCTAGCGCGGGAGCATCACCCTGATACGAACTCTGGGGATGCTGCTGCGGAGAAGAAGTTTAAGGACATCTCCGAGGCGTACTCGGTGTTGTCCAATCCTGAGGACCGTCAGCAGTACGATGCCATCCGTGCCATGGGCGGTGCCCGGTTTGCTCCGGGTGCTGGCGCCGGGCGTGGTGGTGCCGGAGCTAACGGTGGGTTTGAGGACCTGTTCGGCGGCCTGTTTGGCGGTGGGCCTGGTGCCCGTCAGCCTGCGGGCGGTGGCATCCCTCCGGAGTTCGCTGACCTGTTTGGTGGTGGGTTTGGAGGTGCCGGCCCCACCGGGTTCCAACGGGCTCCGCAGAAGGGCGCGGACCGGACGGCTACAACGTCCATCTCCTTTGCCGGATCCATCAAGGGCACCACGGTGAGCCTGCGTGAGAGCAACGGCAACGTGATCGACGTCAAGATCCCGGCCGGCATCAAGGACGGGCAGAAGGTCCGCCAGCGTGGCAAGGGCAACGCTGGCCCTGCCGGCAACGGCGACCTCATCATCACGGTGAGCGTCAAGCCTCACGACTTTTTCCACCGCGACGGCGACAACATCCGCATCCACGTGCCCGTCACGTTTGCGGAGGCGGCGCTCGGCGCCACCATTGAAGTTCCAACGCTC
This sequence comes from Paenarthrobacter sp. TYUT067, assembly GCF_023656375.1. Lineage (NCBI taxonomy): Bacteria > Bacillati > Actinomycetota > Actinomycetes > Micrococcales > Micrococcaceae > Paenarthrobacter > Paenarthrobacter sp. TYUT067. Next base: position 17,749 of record NZ_JAMOIT010000009.1, on the reverse strand, counting down.
GACGGCGACACCGTCAAGGTGCGCGTTCCGGCCGGGACTCCGTCGGGCCGTACCCTCCGGGTGAAAGGTCGTGGCGTGAAGACGTCCAAGTCCACCGGCGACCTGCTGGTGACAATCGACGTCGCGGTCCCGCAGAACCTCAACAAAGAAGCAGAGGAAGCCGTGAAGGCTTTCGCGGCGGCCACCACTGATGCCAACCCGCGCAGCGACTTGGCCGCGAAGGCCCGGTTGTAAGGAGGCGGTCATGGCAATCGACGTCAACCAGCCGATCTTTGTCATCTCCGTGGCTGCGGAGCTTGCCGATATGCATCCGCAGACGTTGCGCCAGTACGACCGTTTGGGCATCGTTTCGCCCAGCCGCGCTCCCGGCAAGTCCCGCCGCTATTCGCAGAACGACGTCAATAAACTGCGGGAGGTCCAGCGCCTCTCGCAGTCCGGCGTCTCGCTCGAGGGCATCAAACGCATCCTCGACCTCGAAAACCAGGTTGCCGCTTTGCAGTATCGCGTGGCTGAGCTGACGGAAGAACTGACCCGCCGCCGCTCACCCGTGGATGCGCGGATCTTCGCGGCAGGTGCCGCGGGCGACGTCGTTAGCCTGGCCCGCGGGCAGCGTCCACGCGCGCGGTCGCAGGCCGTAGTGGTGTGGCGGCCGCGCCAAGGCGAAAGCCTTTAGCCCCTCGAAAACCCTTAGCGTCCCGGAACTACGGCAAGGTCCTGTCCCAACTGACCACTACCCGGGCAGCGCCGGCTTCGGTCCGTTCTACGTCCACCACGATCTGCGACTCTTTGGCTCCCATGTCCCGGATCTGCTGCTTGTAATCCTCAAGGTGCTCCTGCAGGGACTCCTCGGTCCATTCGCCCGGGCGCATCCTGGTGGAGATTTCCACGGGCTCCTCCCTGACCAGAATCTCCTCCGGTTGACGCCGCGGTGTCTTGGCCGGCTCAGATTCGCTGGACGGTACCAGCATGCGGAAGCCGAAAACTCCGCCAGCTATGCCAGCGACGAGGCCCGCGGCAATAAGCCAAATGGCCTTTCGGGGTCCGCGGCGCCCAGGAACCGCTTCAGTGATGCTCTGTGCTTTTCTCGCGCTTCGTCGTGCCATGGGGAGTTCAACTTTCCAGTCGGCGGTGGGGGTTCCATGCTGGTGGTGCGTCTGAATCCTGCCCATCCATCGTAAGCATGCTTAGAACCTTTGGTAAGTCGATAGCTGGACCTGCCGCCGGTGATGAAGGGGGACCGCCATATGGCTAGACCACCTCAACGGGAAGATAATGAAGGCATAGCACGGCAAGCAGCGCTCGTGCGGGTGTTCTGAGCATTGACGCGGTCTCGGCGGCCCTGCTCGTGTGGTGAGGAATCCCGATGTCGTTGTCGGATGAAGAACGCAGGAGCTTGGAAGAGCTGGAGCGGGATCTCGCTTCAACGGATCCCGGCCTCGCCTATGAGCTGAAGTCCGGTCGCCCACGTGGCGCTCTGGCGCGCAACGTTCTTGGCAGCCTGGCCGTTCTGGTCGGCTTCATCATGGTGATCGCCGGGATCGTCACCCAGCTGGTCATCCTGGGCGTCGCGGGGTTCCTGCTGGCCAGTGGCGGAGCCTATTGGCTCGTGACCGGGACATCGCTACGGAGACTGTTCGGACGGCACGACGACCACGCGGCACCTTAGCAGGTTCGGCACCTGAGTCGCCCCGCACCACCCTGCCGGTGCGATGGGGAGCGGCGGCTAGGGACGACGTTCGGGGGAGACCTTCCGGGAAGACGTTACCTAGGGAACCGGTGGGACCGGCGGCTGGACCGGGGTTTCCTGCCGCTGGACAGGCTCGGGTTCGCCCGGAGGCATCATCATTCGCCAAGCAAACACTGCGCCCGCTCCCACGACGGCAGCAGCAATGGCGGTGAACCATACTGCACGGCCGGAGCTGCGCTGCGTGGTCTTCCGGCTGAGCGCTCGGGTGGCCTTCTTTACTGCCTTGGCGGCAGTGCGTTTAGCTTCCTTGGCGGCCTTTTTGTTGCCGGTCAAAGTGAGCATCACACCCTGGACCACGGACGGCACGTCGGCGTGGTTGATCCGGGACAAAGCCCACCTCACCACTGCGTCTGTTTGTGCGGATGTGCCCTCTGTCGCATGCGTTACCCATTCCCGGGCAAGATCCTGGGCGGCGGGAATGATGCTTTGCGCTTTGTACATGCTGAGCCCCTCACGTGGTTAGACGACCTGCTTGCCAGCCTACGCTTGAGCACCTGTGATCAACAGATGCCCCCCGGCGCGCGCTCCTTCCCAGTTGCCCAGTGCCACCCCGCATATAACGCGGGCCTGGGGGCCGACACGCCGTGGCTTACAGGCGGCGAGGCAGGGCAACCGGGAAGGAGCGGCGCGAAGCATCCGGGTGATTAGGTCCGCACTACCGAGGCCAGCTCCACCGGCTCCTCCAGTCCGGCCCACTGTCCGTTGAGAATCAACTCCCCGTGAAGCTCCTGGGCCGCTGCGGTGCTGGCCGAAGCATCTGCGGCTACATCCAGAACCCGGGTGACTTTCAACCGCAGGGCACCCGCATCAATGATGGTCACGCCGCTGCCGGATACCGGCGCCGAGGCACTCAACGCGGGGACGCCGTCGTCGAGCTTTCCGCTGCCCTTCACCGTGACCGTGCTGGGCCGGGGCTCAGGCTCGCCGTCGACGATCAGTTCGGCCTCTTTCTGGCCGGTGAGGATGGCAGCGGCGAGGACCCTGATGTACACGGGATCAGCGCAGGCGTCGTACACCCAGCGCTTGCCCAGGACCGAGTGGTCCATGGTGCCGATGAGCCACTCCTCGGCGCCGGCAAGCTCGTAGCCGCGGTAGCTGAGCGGCACCTGGTAGATGCGCTCGCCGGCCGCGACCACGTGTGTTTCGAGCCCCACCTCGCCGGTGGGATCGTCAAAGCGGTAGGCGCCGATGAGCTCCGGGGTGCCGTCCTGGATGAACCAGGGCTGCTTCGGTAGGTAGTCAGCGATGAGTTCGAGCTTGGACGGGGACAGGGTTGCCTTGTGAATGATCGCCATGCTCCCAAGCCTAGGGCAGGGCAGGACTGGCTCCCGAAGGCGGCCCCGGGTGGGGCGGCCTACGCTCCCGGTTTGGGCACCAGCGAACCTCGGGCGGCGCCCACCATTCCCTCGACGGCGCGTGCAAGGTGCGTGCCGCGGTCGTTGACGCCGTCCCATCGGACCAAGGCCTGCGCGTTCAGGCCATCAACCATGCCGAGGATTTGCCAGGCGACGGCGGCGGCGTCGGAAACGTTGAACACTCCTGTGGCGTTCCCGTCCTCCACCACGTCCTGGAAGACCTTCTGCCAGGCATCCATCTGCTCCCGGACGGCGGCGGCAAGGGTTTCATTGCGGCGCCCCAAGGTCCAGGCTTCCACCCAGATTGCGGTGACGTCGAGCCTGCTGTTGTCCAGAAGGGTGTCCACCAGCAGGGCCAGGCGTTCAGATGGTCCTGGGCACTGGCTCAGCAAGGCGGCGACTTCCTGTGTTTCCGCTGCCACGATGGTGGCGAAGGTGCTGGAGACCAGTGCGTCCATGGTGGGCTGGTAGTGCGCCACCAGACCGGAAGCAACGCCAATTCGCGCGGCGACGTTGCGCAGCGTGAGCGCCGTGAGGCCTGCCTCGAGGGCGATCTCGCGGGCGGCTTCGGTGATTTCTGCGGCGCGCTCAGCCGGTGACTTACGGACTGCGCGCTTCTGTTGAGTGCTTGACATTACAGACCAGTCTAGATTAGGTTTTCTGCATTGTTGATCATGCGATCAACAAGAGAATGTCTGAAGACGAAGGAGTCACCCATGGCTTGGAGAATGCCGGCCGAAACCGCACCGCATGAGCGCACTTGGATGGCGTTCCCCCGCACCGGCCTGACGCTTGGCGACGACGCCGCCTCTGCCGAAGAGGCCTACGGTGCCTGGACCGCCGTCGCCCATGCTGTAGCCGAATTCGAGCCGGTCACCATGGTGGTGGACCCCAGCGAACGCGAGCGCGCCGCCCGGATGCTGGGTAACGGCATCGAACAGATCGAGGCGCCGCTGGATGAGTTCTGGATGCGCGACGTCGGACCCACCTTTGTGCTGGACGACGAACGCCCCGGCGTGCTTGGCGCCGTGGACTGGATCTTCAACGGCTGGGGTGCTCCGGCATGGTCCGAATGGCAGAAGAGCGCCGGAATGGGCCGTTTCGTTGCGGAGAAGTCCGGTGCCGAACTTGTCAGCTCTTTGCTGGTCAATGAAGGCGGTGCCATCCACGTAGACGGCAAAGGAACGGTGCTGGTAACAGAAACAGTCCAGTTGGATCCAAACCGGAACCCTTACGCCAACAAGGCAGCAGTTGAAGCCGAACTGGCCCGCACCATCGGCGCCACCAAGGTCATTTGGGTACCCCGCGGACTGACCCGCGACTACGAGGACCTGGGCACGCGAGGCCACATCGACATGGTGGCCACGCTGCCCGCACCCGGCCAAATCCTGCTGCATTCCCAGACCAACCCGGAGCACCCGGACTACGAGGTCAGCCGCACACTTCGGGCATTCCTTGAAACGCAAACAGATGCGGCGGGCAAGCCGTTCGAGATCGTGCCGCTGCCGGCGCCGGAAACGCTGCGCGACGAAGACGGCTTTGTGGACTGGAGCTACGTCAACCACTTGGTGGTCAACGGCGGGGTCATCGCTTGTGGATACGGGGAAGAACATGCCGACTCCCTCGCCGCTGAAATCCTGGCCGAGGCCTACCCCGGCCGCCGTGTTGTCACGGTGGATGCCCGGCCCATCCTCGCCCGCGGCGGCGGCATCCACTGCATCACGCAGCAGCAGCCCAAACTTGCAGGAGGTGCAGCGTGACGGCTCCATTCGACGTCGTTGAGGCCTCCATCGCAGAGCTGCGCGAGGCCCTGGAAACAGGGGAGGTGACCAGTGAGGAACTGACCCAGGCGTACCTTGACCGCATCGAGGCCTACGATCACAACGGCATCAGACTCAACGCACTGGTGGTCATGAACCCCGATGCTTTGGCGGACGCCCGGGCCTCGGACGAACGCCGGACGGAGGGCGCGCTGCGTGGGCCACTGGATGGCATCCCCTACACCGCCAAGGATAGCTACCTGGCCAAAGGGCTCACCGCGGCGGCGGGTTCGCCCGCCTTCGAGCACCTGATTGCGCAGCGCGACGCCTTCACCATCGAGCGGCTCCGCGATGCCGGTGCGGTGCTGATTGGGCTGACCAACATGCCGCCCATGGCCAACGGCGGCATGCAGCGCGGCGTGTACGGTCGCGCCGAAAGCCCGTATAACGCCGGCTTCCTCACTGCGGCGTTCGGCTCCGGTTCCTCCAACGGTTCCGGGACCGCGACGGCGGCCAGTTTCGCTGCCTTCGGCCTTGGTGAGGAAACCTGGTCAAGTGGCCGCGCACCGGCGTCGAACAATGCTCTGTGCGCCTACACGCCCTCCCGCGGCGTCATCTCCGTACGGGGCAATTGGCCGTTGGTCCCCACCATGGACGTCGTGGTCCCGCACACCCGCACCATGGCCGACATGCTCGAGCTGCTGGACGTCATTGTGGCCGACGACGCCGAGACCCGCGGCGACTTCTGGCGGGCGCAGCCCTGGGTTCAGATACCCAAAGCTTCAGAGGTGCGGCCGGAGTCATACACGGCGCTGGCTTCGGAAACGCTCGACGGCGGACGGTCGGCTCTGCGGGGCAAGCGTTTTGGAGTGCCGCGCATGTACGTCAACGCAGATCCGGACGCCGGGACCAGTGCGCAGCCGGGCATCGGCGGGCCGACCGGGCAGCGCATCCAGACGCGGGCTTCCGTGATTGACCTGTGGGAGGCCGCCAAACAGGACCTTGAAGCAGCCGGGGCCGAGGTTGTTCTGGTGGACTTCCCGGTGGTCTCCAACTATGAAGGGGACCGTCCGGGCGCACCCACCATCGCCACGCGGGGCCTTGTCACCCCTGGATACCTCAAGCGTGAAATCGTGGACCTGTCAGCCTGGGCGTGGGACGACTTTCTGCGTGCCAACGGCGACCCCGCGCTGAGTGGCCTTGCTGAGGTGGACGGTTCCAGGATTTTCCCGCACCCTGAAGGCGCCCTGCCGGACCGCTACACCGGGTTCGACGACGACATTGCTGAGTATCCCGGGCACGTCCGTGAACGCGGAGTTTCCCGGTTCACGGATATCCCCGAGCTGGAAAACGGGGTGCGTGGCTTGGAGGAGACCCGGCGGGTGGACTTGGAGGAGTGGATGGACGGGCTCGGACTGGACGCCGTCCTGTTCCCGGCCGTCGCGGACGTGGGACCCGCTGACATGGACGTCAACCCTGCTTCTGCCGACCTCGGCTGGCGCAACGGCGTCTGGGTGGCCAACGGAAACCTCGTCCCGCGGCATCTCGGCATTCCCACAGTCACCGTACCCATGGGAACCATGGCAGACATTGGCATGCCCGTGGGCCTCACCTTCGCGGGCCGCGCCTACGATGACACAGCACTGCTGACCCTGGCTGCCGCCTTTGAAGCAACAGGTTCTCGTCGGACGGTGCCACCGCGCACGCCGGCGCTGTAGTTTCGCCGCCAGCCCTGCGCTCCTGCCCGGTTGCTTTCCCGCTGTCACCGTAGATAGGCTCCGACACCGGTGAGTCGACCTAGTTTGCTGCCCGACCGGGGGTCTAACTGGGAAGGAGCGCGGGCAAGCGGCCTGGCGCCGATGCGTGGACGGGCCCCGGCACTGATTACAATCAAAGGGACGTCGACCACTGAGGGAATCATGAAGAAACTCACCACTGTCCTGATCGCTGCCGGGCTCATCGCCTCGGCATCCGCCTGTTCCGCCCAGCAGCAGCTGACTACCGCGGAAACGTGTGACCGCGTGGGCGTCGCCGCATCCGGCATTCCCCAAAACGCTAGCAAGACCGCCACCAACCGCGTGGCCAACGCCATCCGGCCCATCGAAGTCGTTGCATCGGACGAAATGAAGCCGGTTGTCACCGCCATCCTGGAGTACATGGATGAGCAGTCCAAGGAAACCCCGGACGAGGCGAAGCTTGGCGAGCTCGGCCAGGCCTACCAGGAAGCCGGCACCAAGTACGGCGAGCTCTGCCGCGGCTAATGACGCCCGCGCGCTGAACACACAGACGTGCTGAACACGAGAGGGACCGGTTGAAGGACCGGTCCCTTTCGCGTCCCAACCATCTCTCACTTTCTGGCCCTTAAACCGGAACCGTCTCTCACTTCGTAGCCGTTATGGCGCGACGCTCTATCACTCCTCTGAGAAGAGCGAGAGAGGGTTGCCGGGAAGGGCGTGGGATGTGAGAGACGGTTGGGTTCAAGCAGGTGGGATGTGAGAGAGGGTTACTTTTCGTCGGGGCCCAGGTCAGGCCCGACGGCGAAACTCACCTCACGCGTCGCGCTTCCGTGGAGTTCCAGGATGGCGAGCTCATTGGCGCCTTCCCGAATGAGCGGACCGGGAACATAGAGCGTGCGCTGGGGCCCGCGGCTCCAGTACCGTCCGAGGTTGAAGCCATTGATGAAGGCGTTGCCCTTGGTCCAACCGTCCAGGCGGAGGAACCTGTCTCCGGGGCCGTCGGCGTCGAAGGTCGCGAACGAAACAGATGGCCCAGCCACCCCGGCAGACGCGAAACCGCGGGGAAGCGTAACCGCTGCGGACCGGTAGGCCTCCAGCGAGTTCACATCAACAGCGCCCACTTCCCAGTCGAAAAGCTCCACACCGTTCAGCATCGCGGGACCGATCAAGCCCTTGGCCTCGCCGATCCGTTGGCCGTAGTTCACCCGGCCCTGGTCCTCCAGAAGAACCTGCAGACGGCCGCCGCCCGGGATGACAACAGCGCGTTCGCCCAATTCCCGGCTCAGGACGCCCACGGGCACGCCATCCAGGAAGAACTGTGCCCGGTCCCGTATTTCCGAGAAGGACAGCACTCCGCCGTAAGGCAGCGATGCCTCGTACAGGTAGAAGCCCCGGTATTGGCCGGTCACTTCCACCGGCGGTACCGGCCCGGGAACCAGCTGCGCAGCGGTCGGAACGGAGAGCAGCGGGACGGAGGACGTGACGGACAGGACAGAGGATTCCGGAACAGGCGTCCGCCGATGCGGCACCTCGGAAGGAACCGGGAAGTGCTTGGCAATGACGTCCCGGAAGGCGAAGTACTTGGCCGTGGGTTGTCCGTCCTCGGAGAGCGGAGCGTCGTAGTCGTACGAGGTAATGGTGGGCTCGTAAATACCCTTGTCGTTTGCCCCGTTGCTGAACCCGAAGTTGGTCCCGCCGTGGAACATGTAGATGTTCACCGAAGCCCCGGCAGTCAGCAGCGCATCCAGTTCGGCGGCGGAAGCAGCGGCGTCGGTGGTGTGGTGGTGCGTGCCCCAGTTGTCGAACCAGCCGTTCCAGAACTCTGCGCACATCAGAGGGCCGGTAGGCTGACGCTCCCGCAGGAAAGCCAGCCGCTCATCCGCGCGTGATCCAAACGTTCCTGTCTTGTGAAGTTCGGGCAGCGAGCCGTCCTCGATCATGGTCCCGAATGGTTGGTCGCAGGTGAACAGCGGAACATCAACACCCAACCGTTTGGACAGGTCAACCAAGTGCTGCAGGTAGGCCTTGTCGCTGCCGTAAGCGCCGTACTCGTTCTCGATCTGGAACATGATCACGGGCCCGCCCTGGGTGATTTGCCGCGGCACCACAATCTCCAGCACGGACTCCATGTAGGAGGAAACGGCGGCGAGGTAGCCGGCTTCGCTGCTGCGCACTCCCACGGTGGGATCGGTGAAAAGCCAGGCAGGGAGTCCACCGTTGTCCCATTCGGCGCAGATATACGGGCCGGGCCGCACGATGGCCTGCATCCCGGCATCGGCCACCAGGTCCAGGAACCGGCCAAGATCCAGGCCGCCGTCGCACACAAAAGCGCCGGGAACGGGGGAATGCTCATTCCAGGGCACATAGGTTTCGATGGTGTTCAGACCCATCAGCCGGGCCTTCTCAATCCGGTCCGCCCACTGGTCCGGATGGACCCGGAAGTAGTGGATGGCTCCGGACAGGATACGGAAAGGCTGATCGTTCAGGAGGAAATCCTGACGGCCGATTGCGAAGGTCTGCAACTAAAAATCCTAAAAATCAGGCCGAACGGAGAACGGCATGGAAAGCGAACGACGCATTGCTCCAGATCACGAACAGCAGCGGCGCCGGTGCCAGGGCAACGCCGAGAACGGGCTGCAGCACGGCAGCGGACACGATGATTCCCAGCAGGATCAGCATGGCGGCGCTGAGGTACCAGCGCTGCACCACCAGATACAGCGAGGCCTTCAGCACGCTCTTGAGCTTCGCATCGGGCAACAGCACGACGCCGGCAATCGCCGTGACGGTGAGGCTCACCGTCACGGCGGCTGCTACGACGATCAGAGGCACCAAAACTGCGGCGCCGGGGATGGCCTGGTTCTGGACGACGGCCAGGTCCACGCCGAGGAACATCAGGAGGCCCACCGCCCCGACGCCCAACAGCGCGGCCTTGCCGAAACTGCGTTTGTATCCCCGAAGGAAAGCGGCAACCGGCTTGACCGCACCGCCGTCGTCGTTCAAGGCCTTGAAGGCGGCGAAGATGCCGGCGAGCGACGGTGCGACGGTGACGGAGAGAGCCAGGAAGAAGGGCCAGGCCGCCGCCGGATCTGCAACCAGTGACAAGGAAAGTACCAACGGGGCATTGGCCACCGCCATCAGCACATTCCCGGCAAGGAAGGTGTAGATGAAACCGAAGATGCTGCCAAAAGCCTCGAACCCCGGGCTGGGGATTCGTCCTGCCAGGCCGCGCCGTTTTGTTCCACCCACAACACTCATCCTTTCATCCCGCTGGTGGCGATGCCCTGGATGAAGTAGCGCTGGCCGATCAGGAAGATGATCAGGATGGGGATCACGGAGATCACCGAGCCGGTCATGATCATGGCGTATTCGGCGTCGAACTGGCCCACGAAGGACCGCAGGCCCAGCTGGACGGTCCAGAGGCGGTTGGACGTGAGGTAGATGAACGGTCCCATGTAGTCGTTCCACGTGTTCACGAACGTCAGCAGCGCCAGGCTGGCCAGGGCTGGCTTGGACAGTGGCAGGATCACCCGCGCCCAGATGCCATACTCGCTCAGGCCATCGATCCGGGCAGCCTCGCAGAGCTCATCCGGGATGGTCATGTAGTACTGGCGCATCAGGAATACGCCGAACGCACCGAACGCCTGCAGCAGGATCAAGGCGTTGAAGCTGTTGGTGAGGCCCAGGTTCTGCATCATGATGTACTGCGGCACCATGTAGGCCTGCCACGGAACGGCAATGGTGCCGATGTAGGCGAGGAACAGGACATCACGGCCCGGGAATCGGACCTTGGAGAAACCATAGGCAGCCAACGAGCCCGTCAGGACCTGCAGACAGGTGATGATCACTGCCAGGTAGAGCGAGTTCTGCAGGTAGCCCATCATGGGGATACGGGTCCAGATGTCCGTGTAGTTGCTCCACACGAACTCCTGCGGAATCCATTGGATGGGAACGGTCAGGACCTGGTTGTTTTCCTTCAGCGAGGAGGAGAGCATCCAGATGAACGGCACCATGAGTGCCACCACCAGGACCACCAGGACGCCGTAAATAATGACGTTCGCGGTCCGCTTCTTTTGCTCCCGTGGGGAGCGCTTGCGGTCAGTACGACGGCGGTCTTCCGCAGTGGGTGCGCCGTTCGGCAGCGGCGATGCGTCCGTCAGATGAGTGGCTTTGAGGTCTTCGGCCATGTTGGTCATCAGCGTTCCCTCCGCTGTTGGATCTTGAACTGCAGGACGGTAACCGTCAGCACGATGATGAATAGGACCAGCGAGATGGCCGAGGAGTAGCCGAACTTACCCTCGCCAATGCCTTCCTGGTAGATCAGCTGGGACAGCACCGTGGTGGAGCGGCCCGGGCCACCGTTGGTCATGACCACAATGAGGTCGAACACCTTGAAGCTGGAGACCGTCAGCATGACCACCACAAAGAACGTGGTGGGACGCAGGGACGGGATGGTGACGTTCCAGAAACGCTGCCAGGCGCTGGCACCGTCAACCTCGGCAGCCTCGTACAGTTCGGTGGGGATCGCCTGCAGGCCGGCCAAGTACAGCACCATGTAGTAGCCCATATCCCGCCACACACTGGTGATGATCACAGCCGGCATGGCCCAGTCCGAACTGGAGGTCCAGCCCGGCGGGTTGGCGATGCCGATGGCGCCAAGGAACTGGTTGATGGGGCCGCTGTCCGGGCTGAACAACATGTTCCAGACCACGGCCACTGCCACCAGCGAGGTGATGTACGGGAAGAAGATGGCAACCCGGAAGAAGCCGATGCCCTTGAGTTTGCGGTTCAGCAGCATGGCCAGGAGCAGTGCCAGGGCCATGGTCAGCGGGACGTGGCCCAAGGCGTAAACAACAGTGTTTCGCAGCGCGATCCAGAAGGAGTCGGACGCGAACATGCGCTCAAAGTTGGCCAGGCCAATCCATTTGGGAGCGCTGAACGAGGTCCATTCCATGAAGGAGAGCGCGAAGGCGGCCACGACTGGAATGAGGGTGAAGGCCAGGAAGCCAAGGAAGTTCGGAAGGATGAACGTCCAGCCGATCAGCGTGTTGCGCCTGGCTTGCTTCCTGTTGCCGCGGCTCTGCACGGGGGCAGGTGCCTGGGTGATTGTTTCTGTAGTCATGATGACCGCTCCCGGGGCGGGGGCGTTCCTCCATTTCAGGATCCGGAGAGTTCAGATCCGGTGCTGGTGCTGCGCCTGACGGACGCAGCACCAGGACCGGGGGAGTGTTACTGGGAGCTACTTGCCCAGAACTTCGCTCGTGACGCGCTTGCCCATCTCGGCGATGCCATCAGTGACGGAGCGCTCGCCCACCATGATCAGATCATGTTCCTGGTTGAGGATCTTGTCCGTGGCGGCCGACTTGTCGCTGACAGGCATTTCCAGCTCGGTGGTGTCCGGCGTGAAGGCCTTCTTGGACAGCTCATCCGTGGGCATGCCATCGAGCTTGAAGTACTCAGCGGTGATGGAGTCGTTCTGCAGCGCAGGGACCACGCCGATCTTGGAGATCGCCTTGGCGCCCTCTTCACCGGCAGCCCACTCGATGAACTTCTTGGCCTCATCGGAGTGCGTTGCGTTCTTGTTCACGGCGAAGGCCGTGGGCGAACCGAACGTGGTGACCTTGCCGTCGTCGTTCTTCTGCGGCATCGGAGCCAAGCCCCAGTTGACGTTGGTCTTGCCGTCCTTCTTGGCCTGGAGGATGCCGGCGATGTACCAGGTACCCATGGGCATCATGGCTGCCTGGCCGGACTCGAACATGGTGCGGTAGCTGGTCTTCTGGCTCTTGGCGGTGCCGAAGTCCAAGGTGGCGCCGGACTTCTGCAGGTCCAGTGCGGTGTTGTACTGGTCCTGCATGAAGCCGTAGTCGCCGCTGTTTTGGTCAGCACCGTTCTGGGCCGCTGCGATGGCCTGGACCGTTGAACGCCAAATGTGGTGGTAGGTGCCGTACGTCTTCTTGCCGCCGGCCTCGGTGGAGAGCTTCTTGGCGATCTCGGTGTACTTCTCCCACGTCAGGTCCTTGGGATCTTCAATTCCGGCAGCCTTGAACAGGTCCTTGTTGTAATACAGGAGCCAGAAGTCCTGGCGGTAGGGGGCCGCGAAGTACTTGCCGTCAATGTTGAAGGCGTCCGTGCCGGCCAGGTTGTCTTTACCCAGCTTGTCCACCACGCTGTTGATCTCCTGAAGCTGGCCGTTGTTGGCGTAGCGGGAGTAGTCAATGACGTTCTTCATGGTGAGGACGTCAGTGGTGTCGCCGCCGGCAAGCATGGTGGTGACTTTCTGGGGGTAGTCATCGGCCAGGATGTCCACGGGTTCAATGTCCACGGTGGGGTTGGCGGCCTCGTAGCTGTCAAAGAGGGCCTTGAACTCCGGGGTGCCCTCGTAGTTCCACACCGAGACGGTCAGCCGGGTCTTGCCTTCGGCCGCCTGCGGTTCGGCGGGACCGGCAGCGCCGGCACAGCCGGTGAGTCCGAGCCCTGCAGTCACCGCAAGGGCGATTGCGGCGAGGGTTGTGCGCTTCATTGCGTTCTCCTTTAGTACTGGTTCTTAAGTTTGCCGTAGGTGCGGCTTTGTTTTAGTGCCGAGGTGTTCTTGAGGAAGCTAGGCGCTGAGGCCGAGGTCCGCGTGGACCACTTGGGCCAGGAGGTCCTTGCCGGCGAGGTACCGTTCAAGGTCATCCAGTGCGGCATCGGACATCCGCCTGGTTTCGGTCCCCAGCGAACCTGCGATGTGCGGGGTGAGGATCACGTTGGGGAGACTGTACAGGGTGGAATTTGCGGGCAGTGGCTCGGGTTCCGTGACATCCAACAGGGCGGTGATACGTCCGGTGGCGCATTCTTTCTCGAGGGCTTCAGTGTCAACGAGCGAACCGCGGGCGGTGTTGATAAGCGTCGCATGGTCCTTCATGGACTGCAGCTCCGCGGTGCTGATCATGTTGCGGGTTTCCGGAAGTGCGGGCGCATGAATGGTGACGACATCGGACACTGGCAGGAGTTCCTGAAGGCTGACCAGCGTGCCGCCTGCTGCCGCAACTTCAAGCGGATCTGCATAAGGATCGCTCACCAGGCAGGTGACGTCCTGGAGCTGCTGAACCAGCTGGACCACCCGGCGGCCAATACGGGAGAACCCGATGACGCCTATGACCCGGCCGATGTTCCCCAGCTCCCCGCGGTCGCCGATGTAGCTCCAGTCGTCCCGGTACATGCGGGCGTCGTTGGCCAGGACGTGTGCTTTCTTGCCTGCCAGGACAATGGAAGCGAACGTGAACTCGGCTACGGGGATTGCATTGGCGTCGGCGCCGTTGGTGACGGTGATGCCGCGATCCCAGAGTTCCTCGCTGACAAAGCTGCGCACCGTTCCTGCACAGTGGAAAACTGCCCGGAGCTTGGGCATGCGCTCCAGACGCTCTGCGTTGAGCTGCGGAACTCCCCAACTGGTGAGGAGAATTTCCACTTCTTCCAGGCGGCCCGTCAGCTCCGGTGCGTCCAACGTATCCGTCCACGGCTGGTCGCCGAGATCCACCATTCCCGCCAGCCGCTCCAGTCGCGTGGAATCGAACTGATCAGCAAAGGTTCCGCTATTCATGACCAGCAGTGCCTGGGGCTTGAGCGACATTGAGGGGATCCTCCTTTCGAAACTAACAGCGGTCTGTTCGACCGTGATTTATGTGTTGCATCACATCTAATAATCAGTACATACTCATAAACAAGACAGTTCATTCAACTCAATCGAGCTTGATCTAAAACATTCAAACTCGAACAAGTGAGAGAGAATTCCTATGGCAACCGGCACGGCCGCCGTTCAAGCGCCTCCCCTCCTGAGTGCATGGGGTTCCAGCGCCAATGCCTCCGCCTTGATGGAGTCACTCCGCGGCGCCCGTGATCGCCTCACCGTTCGTCCAGCGTCCGACGCCGGGTGGCGGCTCACTGCCGACCGCCCCCTTGTGCAGCTACGCGCCCAAGCGGAAGCGGAGAAGGGGAGCCCCTGGCCGCAGCCGCTCGTTTCGCACTATTCGCGCTACTTCCGCGACGGGAACCGCACGGCGTACGAGGGACTCGTGGCGAGCCGACAGCAGCGCCTGACCCGCGCCGTCGTGATGGTCTTGGTCAATGACGGACCCGGCAGTGACTGGCTCGACGAGGTGATCGACGGCGCCTACCTCCTCTGCGAACAGAGCTCATGGAGCTGGGCTGCCCACGATGACGTGTTTACACGCAACGGCGACGTTGTTCCGGACCGTTCCCGCCCGTACCTGGACCTGGGTGCAGGGGAAGTGGTGGCGCAGCTGGCGTGGCTTGACCATGTCCTGGGCGCTCAGCTTGATGAACGGGCACCCGGGTTGCGGAAACGCCTTCGCGAGGAGGCTAACGAGCGAGTCATACGCCCGTTTCTGGACCGGCTCGACTGGCACTGGCTTGGGTTGGACGGCGATGTCCACAACTGGAACCCGTGGATCCACTCGAACATCCTTGTGGCAGCGCTGGTGCTGGTGGACGATCCGCAGTTGCAGGCGAGGGTCGTTGCCCGCTGCATCGAGGGGTTGGATCGCTTCCTCGCCTCCATCCCGGCAGACGGCGCCATAGACGAAGGGTTCGCCTATTGGTGGAACGGTGCAGGCCGTGCACTTGAGGGCCTTGCAGTGTTGGAGGAGGCCAGCAACGGTGTCCTGAACCCGGACCTGCCCGTGATCCGTGCACTGGTTGCTTTCCCGCACCGGATGCACTTGGGGCACCGTTGGTTCCTTAACGTCGCCGACGGCCCGGCTCGCGCCCACGAAGGACTGCCGTGGGGCATGCTGCACCGTTGGGCTGTGAGGCTTGGGGATTCCGAGGCCGCCGCGCATGCCGCAACCTTTGCCGCCGTCGAGCCTGAACCTCAAGCAGCCGCCGGCCTGGGCCGCGTCCTCACCCAACTAAGTAGCAGCACAGCGCGTTTTGAGCCCTCAAAACGCGCTCAGCTGCGACCTGGCTGGGGGACGTACCTGCCGTCAGTCCAGATCATGGTGGCGCGGCAAACCCCGGGCTCCTCCGCCGGGCTGACCCTAGCGGCCAAGGGCGGGCACAACGGTGAACACCACAACCACCGGGATGTTGGCTCCGTGGTGGTCGCCGTGGACGGCGTGCCCTTGTTGGTGGACGCCGGCCAGCCCACGTACACCGCCCAAACGTTCGGACCTGATCGGTATCAGATTCGGGCCATGCAGAGCGCCTGGCATAGCGTGCCCGCGCCTTTCGGGCTGGAGCAGGGGACAGGGCCCTCGTTTGCGGCAACCGTTGTGCAGGAGCCCACCCCGGAGGAACCGACCCTCGCCCTCGGACTCGGAGCTGCTTACGGGCTGGACCACGCCGAGCAGTGGATTCGCACCTCGCTGATGAACCGCGAGTTGGGCAACGTGGTCATTGATGACCGCTGGAACCTCGCAGCGACTCCGCCCGAAGGAACGCCCGACGTCGACATCACCTATCTGCTTGCCGGCGCCGTCCGCGTCGGTACAGACGCGACCGCGACCATCACCTCTGCGGGAATTCCGACAGTCAGTAGCCCCGTGGGATTGCGCTTGCGATGGAAGCCGGCCACCGCCGTCGTGCTTGTTGACGAATGGCTCCTGGACGATCCGCTCCTCAGCGATATCTGGGGCGCAAAACTGACCCGGCTCCGTTTTCGCATGCCGGCCGAAAACCGCGCTTCCGGCGCATTCACCCTCACCGTGGAGGCAACATCTTGAGTTCCGAACAGACCCCCGAAGTGGGCGGAAAATCGCTGTTTTCGCTGCAACGTCGTGAGCGGCTCATGGAGGAGCTGCGTGCCCACGGGGCCATCACAGTGCGCGACATCGCCGCGAAGCTGGGCGTCAGCGAGCTGACCATCCGGCGCGACGTGAACACGCTCGCCGACGAAGGCCTGGTGTCACGTGTTCACGGCGGTGCCACGTTGCCCAGCCCGTTGGATCGATCGGCGGCTGTGGGGAGGCCGTCGGCGCACAGTTACTCCATTGGCATGGTGGTCCCGTCATTGGACTACTACTGGCCGCAGGTGATTTCGGGGGCACGCGGGGAGGCCGAGGTGCAAAATCTCCGTATCCTGGTGCGCGGCTCGGCTTACGATGCCGCAGATAACCGCCGCCAGGTCCAGGCGCTCCTTGATACGCAGAACATTGACGGCTTGATCGTGGCCCCGGATATGGGTGGTGAACATGGCAAGGAGCTGCTCCGCTGGCTGAACGCCCTGCCCATCCCGGTGATCATGGCTGAGCGTCGGGCGCCATCGGAGATTCCCTCACACCGCCTCGAGTGGGTCGCGACGGATCACTCCTTCGGTGCGGGCATGGCCGTGCGGCACTTGTGGCAGGAGGGCCACCGGATGATCGGCTGCCTCACTGATTCCACGAGCCCCACCAGTCCCCACGTGGTCCGCGGGTGGAAGCAGGCCTTGGCTGCCCTAAAGATTCCGCTGGAAAAGTCCATCCATGAGGACTCGGCCAAGCTGGACAACGGTGACCGGGCCAAGCACTTTGATCGGGTCTTGGAGCTCTGCCGATCCACGGGAACAACGGCCATGCTGGTGCACTCGGATACCCAGGCCGTGGCGTTCGTGCAGCACTGCGTGGACCGCGGCGTGGATGTGCCCGGCAGCATGGCGATCGTGGGATACGACGACGAAGTTGCCTACCTTGCCGAGCCCGCGATCTCCGCGGTTCGGCCACCCAAGAGCTACGTGGGCAAGGTGGCGGTGCAGTTGATGGCCGCACGCCTGGCCGAAGGAAGGATGCGCCCTGTGCACCGGATCGACCTGAACCCTGAGTTGATAGTCCGCGATTCGTCATTGGGGGCGCCGCGGGGGCTCGCCGGAGTTGTGCAGGAGGATTCGCTCTGATGCTTTTGCCCCCTCTTGACCACAAGCTTTCCCCTCTCACCGGCCTGACCCGCGAGCACTGGTGCGCGTATGCGGATCACCTCCTCCGTTCCGCCCACCGTTTTGGGACCGAGGACCACGCCAATATCCACCTTCCCGGGGCCAACAGCCGGTACGGCCCACGGAGTGATTCGTTGGAAGCCTTCGCCCGGACGTTCCTTTTGGCCTCGTTCCGGATTGCCGGCGATCCAGAAAAGTACACGTCCGCGGTAGTGGATCTGCTCACCAAACTTGAAGCGATTCGG
>NZ_JAMOIT010000008.1:0-178493 GCF_023656375.1 Paenarthrobacter sp. TYUT067 | reverse complement strand
CAATCAAAAAAACAATCGGTATCAACAAACTTGGCACACTATTGAGTTCTCAAACAACAGGTCACTATCCCAGAGCAGTACCACCAGCCTCAACTGGATCGCTCCGGAGCAACTTTTCAAACTTACCCGAACCAGCCGCACAAAGCAAACCACAACCCGGGCCTCCCACACCAACCAGAAGCACACAAAAGCACAACCGGAACCGGTAATTTGAAAGGGAGTCGGTCGCTATCTTTCCGCATCAGCGGCGGCGACTCGAATAACTCTACACGCGCCCAACCCCCACACCAAATCCACCCCAACACCACCCAAAAACCCCGCCAACACAAAGAAAACAACCCCAAACCACCCCCAAAACACACCCCAACCCCAACAAAAGCCTCCCGTGAAGCCCATCACACCCCCCACCACGCCAACCAAACACCAAAACCCAAGCACCGCCGTCGAACACCCACCCAACCCGCAAAACCTGAGAGAGCGACGCCCCCAAACCCGCCGGACGTGAGAGAGCGACGCCCAAAAACAGCAAATAAGTGAGAGAGCGACCGAAGGAGGCCGCGGTCATCCGGCAGCGCGCGTCCAAGGGAGGAACGACCGAGCGCACAGAGGATGACCGCCGCCAACCCCACCCGCCGCTCCAACCCCACCCGCCGCTCCAACCACACCCACCGCCACGCACCACCGCCATCGAACCCCACAACCAGCCGCCCGACACCCAACCCTTAAACAACAACGCTCCCCCACCGAAGTGAGAGAGCGCTGAGCCAAAACCCGAGGGATGTGAGAGAGCGTCTGAGGGGCCAAACGGAGGCTTAGTGGCCGCCGTGGCCTCCTGCGCCGCCTTCAGTCTTGCGCATCATGGCGCCAAGGACCACAGCCGCCACCGCGATAACGGTCGCGGCCAGGAATGCCGCCTGCATGCCTGCCACCAAACCGGATGATGCAGAAACCACAGCATAGATGGACACGAGCAGCGCAGTGCCGGCAGCACCCGCAACCTGCTGGGCCGTGCTGATAATCGCTGAACCATGGGAGTAAAGGTGCGGCGGCAGTGGGTTCAGGCCTGTGGTGAAGGCCGGCGTAAAGAGCAGGGCGAGGCCAAGGCTCAGTGTGACGTGCAGGGCAATAACCCAGCCAAGGGAACTTGCCTCATCCAGACGCGAGAACTGCCAGAGAGTCAGGACCATCAGCACCGAGCCTGTGACGGTCAGCGGCAGGGGACCAACTTTGTCGAAGATCCGCCCGATGACCGGACCCAACAAGCCCATGGCCAAACCACCCGGCAGCAGAGCCAGTCCGGTCTCCAAAGGCTGAAGGTGAAGCGTGTTCTGGAGGTACAGCGGCAACAGGATGACGCCGCCGAACAGGGCCATCATGGCGACGACCATCAGCAGCGTGGACACCGTGAACATCCGGAACTTGAAAGCGCGAAGGTCCAGGAGCGGGGCGTCGGACTTCTGGAGCTTGAGCTGCCGGAAGACAAACAGTGCAAGGCAGAGGACGCCTACTACCAGCGCGATGACGGGAACAACGCCAGCCTCGGCTCCACCGATCTGGCTCAAACCGTAAACCAGCCCACCAAAGGCAGGGACGGTAAGGATGACAGAAGGCACGTCCAGCGTGGTCTTCTCCCGTTCGCCCACGTTGGTGAGGTACTTGGCGCCGATCGCAAACGCAGCCAGGGCAACCGGCAGCACGAACACGAACATGAAGCGCCAGGAGAAGTGGTCCAGGATGATGCCTGAAACGGTGGGTCCCATGGCGGGCGCCACCGAGATGGCGATGCTGACGTTGCCCATCACGGCGCCACGCTTGGACATCGGAACCAGCGTGAGGATGGTGGTCATCAGCAGCGGCAGCATGATGGCAGTACCACCTGCTTGTACTATGCGCGCCAGCAGCAACACCAGGAATCCCGGTGCCAGTGCGGCCAGCAACGTTCCACCGCTGAACAGCCCCATGGCCAGCATGAAAGCGCCGCGCGTACTCATCCGCTGCAGGATGAAACCCGTGGTGGGGATGACGACTGCCATGGTCAGCATGAAGCCCGTGGCCAGCCACTGCACAGTGGACGCGCTCACCTGGAGGTCCGTCATGAGGCGCTGCAGGGCGACGTTCATGATGGTCTCGTTGAGGATCACCACGAAGGTTGCCACCAACAGCGTGACAATGACCGTTACGGATTCGCGTGACATCTTCCCGGACACTGGGGCCTGGGACCCGGGAGCCTGGGGCGCCGGCACTACCGGGGGCGCCGCCTCGGTGGAGGTGACGGAGCCGGAAGCGCCCGAACTAGGCTTGCCGTTGGCGTCGGACGTGACGTCGGTAGACATGAGGATTCCCCAAGGGTTTGGATTTGGTGTCCGGCGATCTATGCCGGTGAAGACTAAAACAGTCTAAACTCCCATCCAATTCCCGTCAGTAGAAAAATTCCTAACGCTAGGAGAACAAAGGGGCGTTGTCGATGAGCCGCACCGGCCCCACTTTGGCGGCAATGATCGCCAATCCCTCACCGCGGAAGGGAGTCTCCTTGCAGTTCTCTGCGAGCGGCTCCAGTGTAGTGGGATCCACGACGTCGAAATAGTCCAGTTCCACCAGCGGCTGCGATTCAACAAGCGCGACGGCGGAATCGAGGTCAAGCGGTTCATGCGCGTTCGCGCGGGACTCAATGAGGCGCAAAGCCCGCGACAACACCAGCGCCGCTTCACGCTCTTCGTCGGACAGGAACCTGTTCCGGCTGGAGAGCGCCAAACCGTCCTCACTGCGAACGATGGGCACGGGCACAATCTCTACCGGGAAGTTCAGGTCCGAGACCATGCGCTTCACCAATGCCAACTGTTGTGCGTCCTTCTGGCCAAAATAGGCCCGGTAGGCCGCCGTCGTGCCGCCAGCCGCAGCACCTCCGGGGAGTCCGTAGTGCAACAGCTTGGCCACCACAGTAAGGGCGCCGTCGAAATGTCCCGGGCGCGAGGCCCCTTCCCACTTTTCACCCAGCGGACCGGATGTCACCCGCACCAAGGGCTGGCCGCCGGGATACACCTCGTCCACGGACGGCGCGAACACCAAGTCCACGCCTTCGGCATCAAGCAGGGCCATGTCAGCGTCGAGGGTGCGCGGGTAGCGGTCAAGGTCCGCGGCATCGCCAAACTGCAAGGGGTTGACGAAGATGGTGGCCACCACCACGTCGTTCTCCGCCGCAGCGGTCCGGGCCAGCGCGGCATGGCCCGTATGCAAAGCACCCATGGTGGGTACAAGTCCTTGCGAATTTCCACCTTTGGCGGTCAGGAGCCGCGCACTCTCGGCCCGTAATTCCGCCGCCGTGGTCACGAGTTTGATGGCCATGCTGTTCAGTTTCCTTCCGGTGCCTTGGGTTCGGCACCCAAGGCCTCGTCAATCTCAATCAGTTGTTCGGGACGCAGCAGCCCGCGTTTTCCTGCCCTGCGCGCAGTCGCCCGGGCCATGGCCCGGTAGGCCTCAAGGACGTCGCCGCCTGCACCGCCGTCGTACTCTTTCAATGCCTGGGCGTGCGCGGAAACGGTACCCACATCCCCTCGCGCAACAGGACCGGTCAGCGCAGATTCGCCGGACGCGAGGGCGTTCTCGAGAGTCGCACGCAGCAGCGGACCAAGCATGGCCTCCGGGGTTTCGACGCCGATCTCCCGCAGCATCTGCGATGCCTGCGCCACCAGCGTGACCATATGGTTCGAGCTATGCGCGAGTGATGCGTGATAGAGCGTGCGATCGGCCTCAGCAATGGCCACGGGTTCCGCGCCCATCTCCACCACCAGTGCCTGGGCGATCGGCAGCATGGCAGCATCCGCCGTGACACCAAACGTGCAATCCATGAGACGGGTTAGGTCCAGGCTCATGCCGGTGAAGGTCATGGCCGGGTGAAGCGCCAGCGGAATCGCGCCCGCTGCCCGGACCGGGTTGAGGATTCCGACGCCGAACCGGCCCGACGTATGCGCCACCAGTTGCCCGGGCTGCCACGCTCCGAGCTTGGCCAGTCCTGCGACCAATTCACCCAAGGCGTCGTCAGGGACGGCCAGCAGAACGAGCTCCGAGCGTTCCACGATGTCCTGGATCTCCAGGACCGGAACGCCGGGAAGCAGGTTCTCCGCACGCTCGCGGCTCGCCTCGGATACGGCAGAAACCCCGACGACGGCGTGCTCGGCCGCGCGCAAAGCGGCACCCAACACGGCACCCACCTTGCCGGCGCCGATGATCCCAACGCCGAGTCGTCCTGGCCTAGCCATCGTGGCGGTCCTCCTGTTGCGGTGAAGTCTGGGGTGGTGCGGGCTGGGCGGGTTGGTCCGTAAGTGTGGCCGCGAGCTCCGGGGCTTGCGGTGCCACCTGCGCCAGCCATTGTTCGCTGGTTTGCCGCTTCCGTGCCTCCCGGGCCCGGGCAGCCTGCTGATCGAAAAGCTCCACTGCCTGCTCCACGTCGGCTTGGAACACCCGCGGGGAAACCGGCCCTGCCGTGGTGTGGAGGACAAGATCGGCCACGCGGAATCGCCTCGCCCACGGGCCCTGGTGCAGTGCCATGGATTGTGTCCGCTGATGCGGAACCATCACAAGCGTGTGCCACCAGCGGCCGGAACGGATCAGCAACGCAGTCTTGGTGGCAAGGAAACCGTTGCGCCGCCAGCCAAGCGGGGCCAACAACCTTGCGCGGCGGGGAGTGGTGGTGAAGCCGTCACTCGTGGCGGTGTTGGGTTGAACCGGCCCAAGCCCATTAAGGCCCGCGGTGAAAACCCGTTCCGGATCCTCAACTCCAGGATCAGGCAACACCAAAGACATCATCCGCAACACCTCCGGCTTCAGACCGACGGGAAGCAACATTGTTCGGGCGCCATCAGTACTGGCCGCCAGGCCGTAACCCGCCACGTTGACGTGAATCCGGTACCAGCCAAAGATCCTCCACAGGGGCGGCTGCGCCACCATGAGCGCCTGGATCCGCCCGGGCGGAAGAGTCTGCGCCTGCGTATCAAGAAGCCCGTACCGGAGGCGGATGCCGTCCGGGGAAATCGCGGCGGTGAAGTTGTAGCCCTTGTTGAAGGAGCTCCAGTAAGACGCAGCGATACCCAGGATGCCGGGGATGAGCGCCAGGAAAATAGCGTTGTTGTCAAACAACACAGACGTTGTGACAACAACTGCGGCCCCAAGCAAAATGCCGACAGTCTGCTCGCTGAGCAGCAGGGAACCAATAAGCCGGGACGGCGGCACCGACAACACAACATGCTCCGGAGCTTCCGGGACTTCCGCTGCGGTTTCCGGTCCGCTGACTACACCCGCCGCCCGCGCAAGAATGGTGGCACGCAGCTGCTTAGCTTGGTCCAGCGGGAGGTAAGCGAGCCGCACGGCCGACTCGCCGGCGTCGGCCACTTCAAACTTCAGTTCAGCGAGCCCGAAGATCCGCGCCAAAAGCGGCTGCACAATGTCGATCGCCTGAACGCGATCCAAACGGGCCTGCCGTTGCTGCTTGAACAGGAAGCCGGTGTTGACACGGACATACCCCTCCGCCACTTGGTAGCGCGTGAAGTACCAGCTAAGAATGAACCCGCCAACCGTCAACAGCAACACTACGGCGCCCCCGGCCAGCAGCCACGGCGCCCGGCCGCTGAGGTTCGGATCCACGAAATCCCGGCCCTGCAGCATTCGCTCGAAAGCGTCACGACCAAAGAAGAACCCGACGGCGGCAAGCGCCACCCAGCCGCGAACGAACGGTGACGCAGGGTGGACGCGGTTCCAGTCGCCGTCGACCGTTGGTTCCGGCTTGCCCGGCAGGCTCTCAGTGGCGTTGTTTTCCAGGCTCACAGCCCGGCCAACCTGGCTTCTCCGCGAGCCGAAAGCTGCTCGCGCAAGCGTGCCCCTTCTACTGCCGGAAGCCCAGGCAACTGCGCATTGGTTCCCGCAGAGGCCGTGTGAAGTTTGAGCGTGCACAACCCCAGGCTGCGTTCAACGGGCCCAACCGCAACGTCCACATATTGCATCCGGCCGTAAGGGACCACCATGGTTCGCTGGAAGAAAATACCGCGGCGGATAAGAAGGTCATCGTCGCGCTCGGCGTACCCGATTGCGCGAACTTGGCGCGGAATCAGCACCAGCCTCCACAAGGCCAACACCAGCACCACTGCGGGAACCGTGATCGCCAGCCACAGAGGCGGCCACCGCCACCAGCCGAGCAACACGAAAACGAGAGGCAGGCTGAGGATTACCAGCATCACAACGTTGCCGATAGCCCACTCCACTAAGCGAACGGTGACGTACTTTGGGGATACCCGCAGCCACTGGACGCCGGGAGGATCAATCGCCTCGGTATGCATACTCGCCTTCACCTTTAGTTTCGCCTCGACGGGTTTCCGGTCCGGCGGTCCCACCTTCCAGGTCCTCCGGCGGGATGCGGCAGAACCGCTCCACCACCAGACCAACCACAACCATCACTACGCCGCCGCCGCCCATCAAAAGGGCATTCCACAGAATTCCCTCGCCGCCACGCAAGCCACCAATACGGAGAAGGTCCGTGGCGATTCCCGCATGCCAACCCAGGAGCAGAGTCCCCGCGTAGGCGCAGGCTTGAGCCAGAATCAGCGTCCTGGCCGCGAGGATCGGATCAAGCAGGTTTTTCTTCTTGCCGTTGCGCCAACGCAATACTCTGATACCCATGACCAGCGTCAGCCCGGCGATGACCGCCATGGTGATGAGCGCGGAAACGGGCAGCACAGGGGTTGGCATGCTGAAACGGTTGGTAGCCACCGTAGCCAACCAACCAATCACCGCAGCGATCACAGCGATGAGCATCAGAACCACTGGGCGCATTGCTTTCATGGCTGCTCCACTGCTCCGGCGGCCGGCACACCGGCTACGTCACCAAAACCGTCGAAGCGCCGAATGTCCGGCATGTCGGCGGCGACGGCGGCCAGTTCAGCCACGCTCCTGCCATTCAGTGTGGCGTGCGGATCCAGCAGGGACCACGGGTACAGCACGAAAGCGCGCTCCGCTGCCCGCGGATGCGGAATCGTCAGAACGGGGTCCTCGCTGGCGACGTCACCGAATACGATCACGTCCACATCCAGGGTCCTGGGACCCCATCGCACCTCGCGGGTACGGTGATGCTTTTGCTCCACTGCATGGCAGTGCTTCAAGAGTTCCAGGGGTGTCAGCGTGGTCTCCACCGCCATGACCATGTTCAGGAAATCAGGCTGGCCCTCCGGACCACCGACGGCCTTGGTCTGCACCACCGGCGAGACACCCAACAGGCGCACCTCCGGCGGATCCACCAGATCCGCGACGGCAGTGGACAAGGTGTCGTTACGCTCCCCCAGATTGCTGCCAAGGGCCAGGATGGCCTTGGTATAGCCGGACGTCATGATCGCTCCCGGTGGACGCTAACAGTAACGTCGCCGAACGGTACCTCGATGGGCGCCTTGGGCTTGTGAACCGTGACATCAACGGCGGCAACACTGTAGTTCTCGAGGATGCCCTCGGCAATCCTCACAGCCAGGCCCTCGATGAGGTTCAAAGGCTCGCCCTCAATGTGCTTGGTAATCAGCTCAGCCACTTCGCCGTAGTGGGCTGTGTACTGCAGATCATCCGTCTCAGCTGCCTTGGTGAAGTCCGTGTACAGCACGGCGTCCACCACAAAAGGCTGGCCGTCACGGCGTTCGAAATCGAACACCCCGTGATAACCGACGGCGGTGACGCCGGTCAGCGTGATCCTGTCCACAGCGGTATCCAATCAGCGGGAAATGCGGGCGGCGACCTTGACGGCGTCAAGGCTCGGGCCGACGTCGTGAACCCGGACAGCCCAAGCACCCTTCGTGGCGCTCAAAGCGGTGATGGCAGCGGTAGCCGCATCCCGTTCCAAGGGTGCAGCGGACTTACCCGCCACTGTGAGAAGCGAACCGAGGAACCGCTTACGGGAAGCAGCCACCATCACCTTGTGACCCAGCGAGAAAAGCTGGTCCAGGTTCTTCAGGATTTCCCAGTTTTGGTCCTCATTCTTGGAGAAACCTACGCCGGGATCGATGATGATCTGCTCCGGCGCAACACCCGCGGCGTACAGCTTGTCGCGGACGCCGCTGAGCTCCGCCACCACATCCTCGGTCACGTTGTTGTAGTCCGTGAGGCTGTCCATGGTCCGGGCGTCGCCACGGCGGTGCGTCAGGATGTACGGAACCTTGGTCCGGGCTACGAGCTCGGGCATGTCCGGTTCAATCGTCAGGCCTGAGACATCGTTAATGATGGCCGCACCCGCCTCAATGGCAGCCGCCGCGGTGGACGTGTGCATAGTGTCGATGCTGACCAGCGCGCCGGCCTTCACCAGCGCCTGAATCACGGGGATGACGCGACTCTGCTCTTCTTCCGGAGAAACCGGTTCGGCGCCCGAGCGGGTGGATTCACCACCAACGTCGATGATGTCCGCACCTGCATAAAACATCCGCAGGCCGAGCGCGATGGCAGTATCCGGCGTCCGGTGAGTACCGCCGTCGCTGAAAGAATCCGGGGTGACATTGAGGATTCCCATAACGAGCGTGCGATCCGTCGGCAGGTCCTCGAACCTGGCCGCGGGGCGCGGTTTACGGAGAATCGGCAACGGGCTTGTGGCCGGGCCGGTTCCGGGTGCTGCAGCGAGGGAGTCCATAGTGCTTTACCTTCCGAGTATGAGGCTCATGGCCTCGGCGCGGGTGGCCGGGTCATGGAGTTGACCGCGCACCGCACTGGTGACGGTCTTTGCGCCGGGCTTGCGAATGCCGCGCATGGACATGCACATGTGTTCACATTCGACGACGACAATCGCGCCGCGCGGGTTGAGGTGCTTCACCAGCGCCTCGACGATCTGGGTGGTGAGGCGTTCCTGCACCTGGGGCCGCCGCGCATAAATATCCACCAGTCGTGCCAACTTGCTCAGGCCGGTCACCTTGCCGTCATGTGACGGAATGTAACCAACATGTGCCACTCCGTGGAACGGCACCAAGTGATGCTCGCACGTCGAGTAGAAGGGAATGTCCTTGACCAAAACAAGCTCTTCATGGTCCAGGTCAAAAGTGGTGGAGAGGACATCCGCAGGGTGCTGGTGCAGACCTGCGAAGACCTCGGCGTAAGCCTTGGCTACGCGCTTAGGCGTGTCCAGGAGTCCTCCGCGGTCAGGGTCTTCACCAATAGCCAGCAGGATCTCACGGACGGCCGCTTCAATGCGCGGACGGTCCACTTTGTGTCCGTGCTTGGAGCCCGCGGCGGAACCGTGGGCGGCGGCGAGGTCGTCGTCGTCGTCGAAATGAGTCACAGCAGAAGCTTAGCCGTGATGCGGGTGGTCGTTGCCGCCGTCGGGCTGCGGGGCCTGGAACGACTCCTGGCTGCTGACTCCCTGGGCATGCGGTGCCACGACGTCCAAAGGCTCATCCAATCGGGCCTGCTTGGCCTCTTCCTGGGCTTCGCGTTCAGCCTTCTCGGCGCGGCTCTCCACCGGAGGAATCGACTGCACCGGACGGGACTCCTTGGACAGCCAGATCTCGCGGAAATCGCGCTTCCGGATGTCGTGGAAGATGTCAGCGATTTCCTGCTGGTTCAGGGTTTCGCGCTCCAGCAACTCCAAGGCCAACCGGTCCAGGACGTCGCGGTTCTCCGTGAGGATGGCGTAAGCCTCGTCGTGTGCCTGGTCGATCAAGCGACGCACTTCCTCGTCCACAACATAGGCGATCTGGTCGGAGAAGTTACGCTCTTGTGCCGCGTCGCGGCCCAGGAACGGCTCACCGCCGCCCTGGCCCAGCTTCACGGCACCCACGCGTTCGCTCATACCGTACTGGGTGACCATCTTCCGGGCCGTGGCGGTGGCCTTTTCGATGTCGTTGGATGCACCTGTTGAGGGGTCGTGGAACACGATTTCCTCAGCGACACGGCCGCCCATGGCATAGGCCATCTGGTCCAGCAACTCGTTGCGGGTGACCGAGTACTTGTCATCCTCAGGTATCACCATGGTGTACCCGAGAGCACGGCCACGGGGAAGGATGGTGATCTTGGTGACCGGAGCGGAGTTACGCAGTGCGGCAGCAACAAGAGCGTGGCCGCCTTCGTGGTACGCAGTGATCTTGCGCTCTAGTTCCTTCATGACCCGGCTGCGCTTCTGCGGGCCCGCCATGACGCGGTCGATTGCCTCGTCAAGGGCACGGTCATCGATGAGGTTCGCGTTGGAACGTGCAGTGAGCAATGCGGCTTCATTGAGCACGTTGGCCAGGTCTGCGCCGGTGTAGCCCGGGGTCTTCTTGGCCACGGCCTTGAGGTCGATGCCCTGTGCCATGGGCTTGCCCTTGGCGTGGACGTTAAGGATCTGTTCGCGGCCGATCATGTCCGGAGCTTCCACGGTGATCTGCCGATCGAAACGGCCCGGGCGCAGGAGCGCAGGGTCCAGGACGTCGGGGCGGTTGGTGGCAGCGATAAGGATGACGTTGGTCTTGACGTCGAAGCCGTCCATCTCAACGAGGAGCTGGTTCAAGGTCTGCTCGCGCTCATCGTTGCCGCCGCCAATACCGGCACCGCGGTGACGTCCAACGGCGTCGATTTCGTCGACGAAGATGATGGCCGGGGAGCTCGCTTTTGCCTGTTCAAAAAGGTCGCGAACACGCGAAGCACCAACGCCGACGAACATTTCAACGAAGTCCGAGCCGGAGATGGAGAAGAAGGGAACGCCGGCCTCGCCAGCTACAGCGCGGGCCAGCAGCGTCTTACCAGTACCCGGAGGGCCGTAGAGCAGCACACCCTTGGGGATCTTTGCACCCACGGCCTGGAACTTGGCCGGTTCCTGGAGGAACTCCTTGATTTCCTGGAGCTCTTCCACGGCTTCGTCCGCACCCGCGACGTCAGCGAAGGTCACCTGCGGCATGTCCTTATTGACCAACTTGGCCTTGGACTTGCCGAACTGCATCACCTTGGAGCCGCCGCCCTGCATGCGGGAAAGCAGGAACCAGAACAGGACACCCAGCAGCAGCACCGGAATGAGCAGGGAGAACAGGCCGGAGAACCAGTTATTCTCCACCGGTTGGTCCGTGAAGCCCTTGTCCGGGTTGGCGTTGGTGACAGCCTTAACCACATCCGGACCGCGATCTGTGACGTAGAAGAACTGAACGTTCTTGCCCTTATCTTGGCCGTCCAGGTTCAGGTTGTCCTTGAGCACCAGGTCAACGCGGTTCTCGGCGTCGAAAATCTTGGCCTGCTCAACCTTCCCGCTTTGGGAAAGGAGTTCGAGGCCTTCCTTGGTGTCAATGCGCGTGGAACCGCCCGGAGCCAGCGTTGCGAATGCCACCAGGAGCAAGCCAACGACGACAACAATCCAGATGCCCGGGCCCTTGAAGAAACTCTTAGCTTTCATCTGATCGGGGTTTTGCCCCGTCCCTCCTGGTAGTGCTGCGAGGCGCAACTTCTGCGCGCGAGTGGTGCTGCTTCAGTTTCTAGCTATACACCGTTCCCAGTAACTCACGCATCGGAAAGTCCAAAAGTTCCCTCTGGGCGTACACAGGATACTCGCGTTGGGTGCGCTGGAACAGGGGTTATGCACTCTCGTTGGGTGCGGGTGCGGCGTCGCCTTGCTGCGTACTCGTTCACGCCATCCGCACCCCTTCCGCATCCGGCTCCCACCACCCCCACCGCCCGCGCACCCGTTCACGCCATCCGCACCCGTAACCTCTGGAGCGAACGGCGGAAAAGGGTGCGCACTTG
Source organism: Paenarthrobacter sp. TYUT067 (assembly GCF_023656375.1). Taxonomy (NCBI): domain Bacteria; kingdom Bacillati; phylum Actinomycetota; class Actinomycetes; order Micrococcales; family Micrococcaceae; genus Paenarthrobacter; species Paenarthrobacter sp. TYUT067. Next base: position 166,781 of record NZ_JAMOIT010000008.1, on the reverse strand, counting down.
TTGAAGAACAGGCGCGCCCGGCGGAAGAGGGTGCCGGCTTGGGAGGAGCTTGCGAACAACTGGGCCCCGTTGGTGTGCGCCATTTTGGGTCTCGTCCGAGTGGTCTCGATGCCGTTTTCCACATAGCTCGGCTTTCCACATACCTCGGACGGGTGCTTTCGCCTTCGCAGAAGAACAGGAAGCGTGGAACCTATGCTCATTCCGGAACTCATACTTGCTTCAGATGCGACACGCATTGGACAGGACGCGCGCCAGCTCGCGAAGCAGGCCAAACGTGGCGAGCTCGTTCGGATTCGACGCGGAGCCTATATTCGCGCTGCCTATTGGGCGGAATTGAACGAGCGTCAGCGGCACGGCCTCCAAGCCGCTGCGCTGGTCAATACGACCAATACGGCGCCCCTCTTCAACTTGCAGACGGCAGCGCTCCTCTGGGGCCTCGGCGTAGTGGGAGTGCCGCGGAGCTTATGCACCGTCACAGGCGACCCCCGGGGTGGCAGGTCAAAGCACGGAATTAGGAGAAGCCTGGGACCTCTCGACACTGGGGTAACCCAACTGGGCGGCTTCAAAGTCACAGACAAGGTCCGCACCACAGTGGAGCTGGCAGCTGCCCTGAACTTTGCCGAAGCCTTGGCCCTCGTGGACTCCAGCCGCCGAAACCAAAGGTGGGGCGACGCCTTTACGGCCGACGATTGGAACAAGGACAAGGCATGGGGTCCGCCGGCGCCAGTGGACGAACTGGTTGAAGCTGTCTCCGCTCTCACCAGCGTCTCAAGGCAGCGACGTGCCCAATCGATTCTGGATCTCTCCTCGGAAAAGCCCGAATCGGTGGGGGAATCCATGAGTCGAGCCCAAATGATCTTGCTCAACTTCCCCATGCCTAGCCTTCAGGGCTCTTTTACGCTGGGGAACGGGCGAACCGCCAGAACCGATTTCTGGTGGCCCGAACTCGGTCTTGTGGGGGAATTCGATGGGCACGGAAAATATTTGAGACACGAGTTACGGGGAAACCAGACCATCCAGCAGGCAATCATGGCAGAGAAGGCCCGCGAAAATGGGCTGCGGGCATTAGGCCTCACTGTGGTTCGCTGGGACTGGTCCGAGATGATGAACCCGCGAGCATTCGCACGCATTCTGAACGACGGCGGCCTGCGCTCCCTGCGGGCGGCCTGAGAGTCCGGTTGAATCAGGCCGCGACCGGGAGCACCAGCAAGTATCCAGTGGGCAGGTCTGAGCTCCAGCGCCGGGGCTCACGGACCACGAACTGTGTGGCAAGCTGCTCCGGAGTAAGCAGACTATTGGGCTCCGGAGAAGGGCCCCACTGCCCACTGCCATGGGGATAGAGCGGATCCAAGACACGAATCCCCGTCACTTGGAACTCCGCGAATTGCGTGGGATCACCCATGGACTCAAAGCCACTCATTACCCAGGCATGCCGACCGCTCCACATGACGAGCCCTACAGGCCGCCCGGTTTCGGCTATTGCACGCGCCGCCGTCTGCAGCGTGTCCTCGTAGGTGGCAATGCTGACCACCGCATATGGGCCCATTCCAACCTCGGTCAAGACCTGAGCCCAGCCCCGCGGGTTGGCCCCGTTGAATGAATTCGATGACCGTGCACGGGCCATCTCCCACAGCTCGCTTTGCTGTGCGGAGGTTGCCCACGTTCCGCCGCCGGTGTCATCGACGAGGTTGTGTGCCATTTGGATGCTCGCCGCAACACACCAGTCAAAGGTGTACTGCGGGACAAAGTCCCCCTCTTGGTAGAGGTTCAAAGCGAAAGCCTGAGGAACAGCGGGCGGCGGTGGCGGCGGTGCGGGTTGCGGTGCCACAGGGGTCTGTGTGGCGCCCGCTGACGGGACCGCCTGGAGGTCACCCGTAGTCGGCATGGCGGAAGAGGACGCGATGGGCTGTCCGGCATCGGTCTCAGTGAGATCGACCGCAGGAGTGCAGGCCGTGAGAAGAGTCGCCATGACGGCGAGCCACGTCAAGAGACGGGCGGGAGCACCGGTCATGGTCCAGTTTAGCGCGAGGAGCCGTTGCGGCGTCAGGCTTCGGGTCCCCTATGACCGCACCCGCGCCCGCCGGGCGCACCCCTTAAGCGCCAACGCCGCACCCACACCCGCCAAACGCACCAGAAGTTACGGGTGCAGACGGCGGGAAAGGGTGCGGCGGGACAAACAGGACAAACAGAGCCAACGGGCTAAGCGGAAGGGCTTACTCGTAAACGTGCGGGGCCAGGGTGCCCACGAAGTCCAGGTTGCGGTACTTCTCGGCGTAGTCGAGGCCGTAACCTACGACGAATTCGTTGGGGATGTCGTAGCCAACGTACTTGACGTCGATTTCCACCTTGGCGGCGGTCGGCTTGCGGAAAGCTGTGCAGATCTCGACGCTGGCCGTGCCACGGGATTCAAGGTTGGACTTGAGCCAGGACAAGGTCAGGCCGGAGTCAATGATGTCCTCAACAATGAGCACGTCCTTGCCCATCAGGTCGGTGTCAAGGTCCTTGAGAATCCGGACTACACCGGAGGACTGGGTGCCCGAACCGTAGGACGAGACAGCCATCCAGTCCATGCTGACGTGGCTGTGCAGCGCACGTGCGAGGTCAGCCATGACCATGACAGCACCCTTGAGGACACCGACAATAAGGATGTCGCGGCCTTCGTAGTCTTTGTCGATCTGCGCCGCGAGCTCCGCGATACGCGTTTGGATCTGCTCTTTGGTGTAAAGAACGTGCTTGAGATCTGCCTGGACGTCGTTTGAATCCACCAATGGCTCCTGTTTTGATGCTCGGGTGCGGCTACTGTTGGGACGATTTCTGATGCCGGAATACTAGCTTCCCACAGCGGGGGGCTAGTCGGGGAACGCCGTCAGCCGCAGCGCCCGCCGAGAACGCGGACAAAGCACCCGCGGAAACAGGTCCTTCCTGCTCCAGATCGCTGAGGGACAGGCGGTACACACTGACGTGGCCGGGCAGCTCCACGGGCCCTGCCGAGCCTTGCCTGCGAAGCAGCGCTTCCGCAGCTTGGAGGCGCCCGTAGCCGGGTTGTTGACCGCCGACGTCGGCCGCCGCCTTCGCGATCACACGGAACCTGAGCGCTGCGGGCAGCTCACGTACGGCGTCTTCAGGCAACCACGCGCCGTCGTCCACGCGCTGCACAAGTGAGAGATAGGTCTCGTTGGCCAGCTCTTCAAGAAAGTCCGCGTCCTGCTGCAGGATTGCCGCGGTCCGGGCCAGCGATTCTGCAACACCCGGGCCGAGTTTCTCTTCCAGAACCGGCATCACTTCAACACGCGTCCTGGAGCGGGCAAAGGCGGGATCGGAATTACTGGGGTCGTGCCAGGGGGAGAGCTCCTCCACCCGGCAAATTTCCAGCGTCTCCTCACGGCGGAGACCCAAGAAGGGCCGGAGCAGGCGTCCCCGTGCGGGCCTCATGCCAGCGAGGGATCGTGTTCCGGACCCACGGGCCAAGCCCAGAAGTACCTGTTCGGCCTGATCGTCCAAGGTGTGACCCAGCAGGATCGCATCACAGTCCAGCCGGGATGCGGCAGACTCCAACGCAGCATGCCGGGCGTCCCGGGCTGCGGCTTCCGGTCCAAAACCAGTGGCGGCGACTTCCACGGTCCGCACTTCGACCGGAGAAAGCCCCAGCTCGCGCAGCACAGTAGCGGTACGGGCAGCCACTTCCGCGGAGCCGGCCTGCAGTTGATGATCCACCACTACGCCCGCCACGGACACTGGATGCCCGTCTACATGGCCCCGCCTGGCAAAGTAGGCGGCAACTGCTGCCAAAGCCAATGAATCCGGGCCTCCACTGCAGGCTACAAGCACACGTGAGGGATAGCCGGCGGAGGACAGGGCGTTCTGCAATTGCTTCCGCGCCTTGCCGACGACAGGCGCCAAACGCCCGGGCCGACGTCGACCCTTGGCTACAGCGCCCACAGCGGACCCGCTGGCGGAACCACCAGAACCAACAGGAACGCTCAAAGTCCCATCCGCTCAAGCCACAGCTTGGAGTTGTGGATCTCTTCTTCGGTGGGGAGGTACTCGGCGGACTCCCACACCCGGTTGAAGCCCTCCATGCCGGCCACGGCAACTACTTCGCGGACGAACTTGGCGCCATCAGTGTACTGGCGCATCTTGGCGTCCAGGCCGAGGAGGTTGCGGATGAACTTCTCCACCACGCCGCGGTCCTTGCCCCGTTCGTTGAAGCGCTGGCGGATGGTCCTCACGGAGGGGACGATGCTCGAATCCACGGCATCCATCACCACGTTGGCGTGACCTTCGAGCAAGCTCATGACAGCCGTGATGTGGGAGAGGGACGCCTTTTCCTCCGGGTTCTGGAGGAGATCCAGGATGGCGCCACGGCCCGGCGTCTTCTCGGAAGGGTTACGGTCGCGCAGTGACTTGGCCACAGCGCCGGCGCGTTCAACCAACGTATCCATGTTGCCCAGAAGATTGCCGCTGAGCTTCTCGATCTCATCCAGCATGTGGTGCCGGAGCCAAGGCGCAGCCGCGAACTGGACCCGGTGGGTCTGTTCATGCAGGCAAACCCAGAGACGGAAGTCGTCCGGGTGGACATTGAGTTCGCGCTCCACGGAGATGATGTTGGGCGCCACCAGCAAGAGTCGGCCGCCCGGGGGAACATTCGAATCCGGGGCCAGCGCAGCAAAAGGATCGTACTGGCCGAGGACTTTACTGGAGAGAAACGCCAGCACGGCACCGAGTTGGGTGCCGGTGATGGCACCGCTGGCAGCAGTCGCAGCCGGGGTCATTGCCACCCCGCTGCGGCTCTCCAGCATCTTCTCCAGGGCGGGCTGGAGCATCACTGAGAAACTTTGAGTGTTGGCCTTGGACCATGAGGCCCTGTCCACCACCAGGACGTGCGAATCGCGCAGGTCCTTCGCGGCATCCAAGCCGGTGATGTCGTGCACGTGCGGGACGGAGATATCCGCGTTGAAGCGCAGATTGTCCACGGCCTTGCCGATCTCCCCGGCGCTAAGCTCCGGACCTGGAGGGGCAAGCCGGGCAGCCGTAGAGGCGGCCAGGTCCCAATTGATCAGGGCCGGGGCCCCTGCTGACGAATCGCGGGCAGATGACACCATACGGTCCATCACACCACACGTCTCTGACAGTGAGCCTTAAGTTCGCTCCGCGCTGAGGATTCAGCCTTGGCAGCCGCACGCGGCAAGCACCGACGCAGAGCGGTCCAAGGCCACCTTGTTGCCCGCGGCTCCGGGATCCAGCCCATTGCCGATGAACGAAAACACCAGCAGCCGGCCATCAGCGTCCACAACGTAACCGCTCAATGCGAGCACGGTATTCAACGTCCCGGTCTTAGCGCGTACCAGCCCGGCGCCCTCGGACGTGCCGGCGTCCACATACCTGTTATCCAGGGTTCCGGTAAGTCCGGCTACCGGAAACCCATCGAGCGCTGTCCGTAGGGCAGGGTCAGGTCCGCTGGTGATGGCACGGACAACCTCGGCAAACTGGTGGGCGGTGACCTGATTCTCCAAGGCCAGGCCGGAAACGTCAGCCAACTGCATCGAATCCGTGGCGATCCCCAGCTCCCCCAGCCTTTGCCGCACGGCTGCAGTGGCGCCGTCGTACGTCCCTGCCTGGCCGGACGCCAAAGCGGTCATGCGCCCCAACGCTTCGGCGAGGAAGTTGTCCGAAGACTCGAGCATGAGGTCCACTTGCTCGCTGACGGTGGCCGACTCAGCAGCAGCCAACACCTTGGCGGGGAGGCCTTTGCCGCGTTCGACGCCGGGACTCACCGGGACGCCCGCGGCCGCCAACTGATCGGCGAACGCTTGGGCGGTGGTGATGGCGGAATCCTGGGGCCGGGGACCGGTCAAAACCTCAGGGTTATAGCGGCCGGAGTTCAACGCCAAGGAAAACAGGGGCGCGGTTTCGCCGGCAGCGACGTCGTCCAGGCTCCAGGCGGGATTAAGGGGCGCGCCGCTGAAGAGTGAGTCGTCAACTTGTACGGTAATCGGTCCGTTCACACCGGCCGAAGTCAGAGCGGCGGCCGTGTCCGCAGCCAACGATGCCAGGCCGGCACGGCCAAGAACGGCTGAGGGTTCGGAGGCGCCGGAACCCAGCAGCACATCCCCTCCCCCGGTCAGCACCACTGTTGAGGGATTGTCGGATGCGAGCACGCGGGTGGTGAACCGGGACTCTGGGCCCAGCGCCGTTAGCGCGGCGACGGCGGTCAGCAGCTTCATGTTCGAGGCCGGGATGCGGTTGGCGTTGGCGTCGCGATCAAAAAGGACTTGGCCCGTGGAGGCGTCCATCACCACGCCGCTGATGCTGCCGGCACCATCCGGTGTGAGCGTGGCGTTGAGGAGTTTTGCCACCTGGGCAGGCACAGGAATAGGAGCCTTCTCATCCAAGGGAAGCACACTGTTGACGTCGGATAGACGGTCCGGCACCTTATGCCAGGCGGGAACTGCAGGCATGGGCTTCGGGACAGTGATCAGGCCCGGAAACGTCCCCACCACCACTACGGCGCCAAGGCATAACAAAACTGTGGTCAGTAGCAGCGGCCATGCAAAGCGCCCCCACACCGGCGTATCCCGCTTGCGGGCACCCCCGTTTTTCACGCCCATCATGGAAGTTGCTTGGTCCTGTCAGTCCTGAAATGTCCCCGCCGGTTCAAGAAACCCGGGCCTCTCGCTATATCCTCAATAGTAGTCGGCGGCGCCGGCCGTGCTTTTGCCTGCCGCGCCCCACCCACACCCGTCAAGGAGCATTCCATGAAGCACGACGTGACCATCGAGATCCCCAAGGGATCGCGCGTCAAGTACGAAGTTGACCACGAAACCGGCCGTGTCCGCCTGGACCGCGTCCTGTTCACCTCCATGCAGTACCCCACGCACTACGGTTTCTTCGAGAACACCCTGGGCGAAGACGGCGACCCGTTGGACGCATTGGTGCTCCTGCAGGACTTCGATCTCCACCCGGGCGTCATTGTTGAGTCCCGCCCCATCGGCGTGTTCAACATGACCGACGACGGCGGCGGAGATGCCAAGGTCCTCTGCGTTCCCGTGGACGCACGTTTCGACCACATCCAGGAAGTCAGCGACGTCAGCGAATTCCTGATCAAGGAAATCGAGCACTTCTTCACCCGCTACAAGGACCTTGAGCCGGGCAAGTGGGTCAAGGCTGAAGGCTGGGGCGACCGTGCCGCTGCCGAAGCCGAGCTGGAAGCTTCCATCAAGCGCTACGTCCCGGCTGCCGGACACTGATTCTTCCCCAACCGAGTCGCAGTTAAGCGCGTTTTGAGCGGTCAAAACGCGCATTAATGCGACTCAGTTGGGTCCCGACGGCGGTTGGTGCGGTTCCCTGCGAACCGCACCGGCCGCCGTCGTTCTTTTTCATGCACATGGGCATGTCTCCCCATCGCGGCAGCTCGCAGGTCCCTTTAGGCTGGGACGAGACTTTTCGATGCTTGTTTACAGGGGGTTCCACATGGCTGGGTTCTATGGCGCGGACATAGCGCAGCTTCGCAGTCTGGCAGGCGTGATGGGCAAAGCTGCCGACGCCATCAGCCTGCAAAGCACACAGTTGTCCAACGCGATCAACTCCACCACGGCATGGCAAGGCCGCGATGCCACCGTGTTCAAGGGTGATTGGAACTCCCAGCACCGGCAGAGCCTGGTCAAGGCCGCCAACATGCTCCGTGAGAACGCGAGCCAGCTGAAGAAGCACGCCAACCAGCAGGAATTCGCCAGCCACAATGACGGCTCCGGCACCTCGGTGGGCGTTCTCAAGGACGTCTATGACACAGCAATGGGCGTCAAAGGACTGGCCGCCCCGCTGTGGACGGCGTACAAATACCTCAAGCTTGGCAACGCCGAATGGGTGAAGACCCGCGAAGTCCTGACCAACTGGAGGGCAGGCGGGACCGTCATCCGGGACGCCATGACCGCGCTGCGCAACGGTGAGAAAGTCACCGACGTCCTCAACGACGCCAGGGCCAGCATCCCCTACAGCCAGGCGTTCCAAGATGCCAGCAAGTTCTCCAAAGGCCTTCGTGTTGCCGGAGCACTGGCGGCGCCGCTGAACATTGTGGGCGGCATCAGCGACATGATCAACCCCCAGCACGACGGTTGGCGCGGGACCGGCGATCGCGTGGCCGGCGGCCTGTCCGTCGTGGGTGGCGTTGGTAGCATCATGCTCATGACGGCCGGTGGCGCAGCCCTGCTGGGCCCGATCGGTGCTCCGATCGTGATCGGCGCCGGCATTGTTGCCGGCGCCTGGGCTTTGGGCAACCTCGTGGCCGACAACTGGGACTCCATCAGCAACTTCGCCCGCAACCCGGGCAGCTACATTGCCGACGGCGCCAAGGAGGTGGCGGGCTTCGCGAAGGACGTAGGCAGTAAGGTGGCAGACGGGGTCAGTGACGCCGCCAAGTCAGTCGGAAACTTTGTCGGAGGGATATTCGGATGACCACCAGCACCATGAAATGGACCCAGCGGGACATTGAGGCCGCAGCGAAGGTCCTGGCTTCGGCCAGTGCAATCGGAGCGCCATTGCCCACACTGACCGATGAAGAGATTGTGGCACTGGACGGCGTTCAGCACGAACAGCTGGTGGCCCTGCCGTGGCTTTCGGCCCAGGACGCCAGCAAGGAGCTCATGTGCGCTATTGCCCTGCGCGGCCTGCTGGCCAAGGAACTCGTGTACCCGGTGGTCTTCGAGGGCGAAACTGAACCCTCACGACTGCACGCCACCGAGGAAATCACGGGCGCACTCACCCTCCGCCGTAGCGGAAGCAGCATCGTATCCGTGGAGCGCACCGTCTCCACCGGCAAGCGTTGGCTCTACAGCTACCTCCACGACGACGGCGTACTGCTGGAGGAAGTGGACGAGAGCGGACTGCACGGCTTCACGGTGATCACCCGCGAACAACTGGTACCGCGCCTGGCGGAATTCGTGGACCCGGAAAAGGCTGCCGCGCGCGACTCGGACCCTGCCCTCTACACGGAGGCCCAGTTCGAGGCCCACGCAGCCACAGCCTTGGCTGACACCCAAGCCGCAAGCAACGTGGTGGCATTCAACTCCGACACCAACGATTTCCCCACCGTCACTGTGTATACCGGCCCGTCCGGCGTCCACGTGCTGACTCCTCGTGTGGAGGGCGCGCCGGAATCCGATCTGCCGGAGCAGGGCGGAGCCGTGACCTTCGAGTTGCAGGAAACTTCCGCCCCTTCCTTGGCCCGCGTCCTGGGCGGACTGGCCGGGCTGGCCTGACGTTCCGGTCCTGACGTTCCGCTCCAGAAAGTGCCGTCCAAAGCCGCATCCCGCCGTCGAGCTGAAAGCCCCTCATGAGCACTCCTAAACCCTCAACCTCCACCGGCTTGGTGGATCCGCTGACCGGACGCCCTGTCCGCCGCCACACGGACACCGGCGCGTACTTCGTCAAGGCCAGCGGCACTGCGCACTTCTGGGGCCGTGTGTTGGATGCCGTGGTGTTCCTGGTGGGCTACGCGGTCCTGGCCGTGATCGCCGTCGTGATCCGGGAGGCCATGATGAACAGCGGCTCGGCCTTGGGATACAACGACGGTTTGTGGCTGACGCTCTACGTGGTCCTGTGGTTTGTTGGGCTTTTCATATACGGCATGATCTGGGGATCCGTGGGCAGCGTAGGCGACGCCGCGGGCGGTATGCGCTCTGTGCGTATCAAGAACGGCACGACGGCGGGAGCCTGGTTGGGCGGTTGGCGCGCCGTCTGCTGGTCTTTCTTCCCGTTCTTCGTGGTGATGCTCATTGCCTCCGCCATCAGCGGCGGCGGAGATGACACCTGGGACCCGAAGTTTGCAGCCATGGACCGGCGCTCGGGAATCGCGCAAGGCCAGCAGCCCATCCCGGACCCCAAGGTAGCGGCGGCAGAGCAGGCGGCTGCTGCAGAGCGGCAGAACCTGCCCAACCTTTACGGCCAGCGCCCGGATGCACGGCCGTAACTGGCTGGTTCGCCGGGTTGAGCGCAAGCTCGGTCCTGAGTTGGGGCAGCTCCGCTACGTAGCCTCCTCACGCAAGATCTTCTGGAAGGTCCTGCTCCCCTGCCTAGTTGTGGGTTTCGTCTTTGGGACCATCGCCGAGTTCATCAGTCCCATCCGCTCCACTCGGGAGGCCGGACACTTCAACGATCCCGCCTTCTTTGCGTTGACGAGCATCCTGACCGGCCTGCTGCTGTGGTCCATGACCTTCCTGGGGAGTTTCCGCAAACTCTTGGTGTTTGATGCCGGGGTGGTGGCCAAGTACTCGCAGAAACACACCACTTTGGTGCTCCGCTGGAATGACGTGGTGCCCGGCAGCATCAAAGCTGTCACCACCATCGATGGCACCGACCCCGATCACAGACTCGTGGCACGCAGCAAGGTTTCTCTGGGCGCCGGAGGCCAGTTTGCGGTGGTTTTCCAGGCCCGCGACACCTTCTGGGTCTTTGCCTCCAACAACCACCCCGCCCCTTTGGTCCTAGCCATCCAAGGGGCCATGCAGGACGCCGGAATACCCGACGCCGCGCGGGCGGCGGCAGGTGCGCTGCCCGCCGTCGTACTGACGGGACAAACGGCGCTTGACTGACCGGTTTGACTCACCAGTGGGCAAATTTGGCCCTTGCAGACCGACTACCAGCCGGTAGCATGTGATCCACTATGTTCACTCTCACCATCAACCAACGCGACAGTCGCCACGACGGCGATCTTGTGCCGCAATTGCTCAAGGACCTGCGGCACATTCCTGCGCGGCTCGACTTTGACCGCTCGGTTGAAGACGAGGTCCAAGGCATCGTGGAGTGCAGCCATCAAGCCGTGGAGACGGCCCTGATCGCGCTCCGTACGGGCCAGTGGTACGTGGGTATCGGGGTGGGGCCCATTAACGAGCCCTTGCCCAACCTGGTCAAAGACGCCTCCGGACATGGCCTCGTTTACGCCCGCAGGGCGGTGGACCGTCTTCGCAACGGCAAAGAACGTGTTCCCGTGGCAGTGGACGGCCCCCTTGCCGCCCTCGCTTCAGAGGCTGAAGCCGTGCTGCGACTCCTGGGGCACATAGTGCAGCACCGGAGTGCAGCGGAGTGGCGGGTGTTGGATCTGCTCACCCCGGGCGTCCGGGGTCAACAGCGAGCCGTTGCCCAGGAGCTCGGCATCACCACTCAAGCAGTCAGCAAAGCGCTGGCGCGGGCACAGTGGGCAGAGGAACACGCCGCCCGTCCCGCAGCAGCCCGTTTACTGCAGATGATTCTCGAAGTTCGCTGACTGACCAGGAGGGCCCATGCCGTACACCGTTGATTTCAAGACTGTATCCACAGTCGGCTTGGAATCGTCGCCGGTAGCCGAGGCTGCAGCTGGGTTGCGCGCCAATGAGGCCCGCTACTTCCACAATAAGTACAACCACGTATTTCAGGTGAGCCCGGCAAATGAGGTTCCGGACGTGGTGGACCGCGTCAGCCGGATCCTTCGCGAAGAACGCGACCTGGTCATTGAGTCCCGCCCCCTGGAAGCCACTGCGTTCCAGGTTGAAGACCTTCATATGGCCTACGTCTTTTACGAATCAGGCCTGGCCATCAACGTGATGTACAGCCTTGAAGACGGGAAAAGGGCGGTTGGTTTCAAGCTGGCCGACGGGATGGAGGTCCCTGCCGAGTTGGAAGCGAAGTTCAAGTTTGCCCGGCAGAAGTCAAAGCTTGCCGGGACTATCCGGGGTTCCTACTTTGTCATCAAGGGCGAGTACCCACCCACCCCTGCATAACCCAACTGAGTCGCAGTTAAGCGCGTTTTGAGGGCTCAAAACGCGCTCTGCTGCGACTCACTTGGGTCAGCGCGGGAGGTTACTGGTTGCTGATGTTGTCCTTGGCGGTGCCGGCGCGGTCCTGCACGTCAGCGGCAGCTGCCTGGCCTTCGTCCTTGACGTTGGCCGCGGCTTCCGTGGCGCTGTCCTTGACGTTCTGCATGGCATCCTGTGCTGGCTCGCGCAGGTGCTCGGCAACTTCCTGGGCCGCGTGACTCAGCTCATCGGTGAGGGGCTGAGCTGCGTCCTTGACCGCTTGGGCAGCTTCGCGTTCCTTTTCCGAAGCCGGGAACAGGGAGGACACCAGCAAGCCCGCGCCGAAAGCGATCAGGCCGGCCGCGATCGGGCTGCCCTGTGCCTTGCGGGTGATGACCTGCGGGGCGTCCCCGATGTCCGAGACGGCACCGGAAACATTGCTGGCCACACCGGAAACAGCGTCCCCGGCTCGGTGTGCAGCATTCCCGGCAGCATCACTGACGTCATCGCGGGCGCCGAACACAGCGGTTTTGATCTTGTCCACCCGGCGGTTGACGATGTGCGACGGCGTGACCTTGTCAGCCACGGCGTCAACGTTGGTACTGAGCCGCCGGCGAGTTTCTTCGATATCGGCGCGCAGGGCGTCGGGGTTCTGCGTCATCGTGTCTCCTCAGTGTTCGGTTTCAAAGCGGGGGGTATTTCTTTGACCGTCTCAGCGGTCTGGGGCATGCCTTTGATGGCGTTGAGTTCCTTGCGGCCCTTGGCAGCCAAAACGGCTGCGACGATTCCCCAGACGACCGCGACGATTACGGCGGACCACCCGAGACCAACAAGCTGGCCCAAAGCCCACCAGAGGGCAATGGACAGGAACAGCACGGTGATGTGGCCAGCGTATGCAGCCCCACCCAGCATCCCTGCGCCCTTGCCTGCCTTGGTGGCGGACTCCTTGAGTTCCGCCTTGGCCAGCTCCACTTCCTGCCGCATCAACGTTGAAACATCACGCGTCAGGTCGCTCAGGAGCTCACCCAGGGGAAGGGTCTCCGCCTTCATGTGCGCTTCTGTGGGAGGTAGATCGGCGGGACTGCTCATCGGTGACCTCCATACTGGGGGTCATCGGGGTCGAGCGGTCCTGCCAGCGGGTCGCCCTGGGCCTTAACGCCGCCAGCCTCGGTCTCCGGGTAAGGGAGCGTGGACCCGTCGTAGCCACCGGTGGTTCCCGCGTCGTAGCCGGTGGTGGTGGCCGAGCCGTATCCGGCGGTGGTGGCCGTCGGTCCGGGGAGGTCCACTGCCGGCGGAGTCACCGCACCCACCTGGGTGGGGTAGCCCTGGGTGGGGTAGTACGCGGCGCGAGGCGTCTCCGTGGTGGCTGGCACGCCGCTTGTGGAGGCCGCATCGGAGGCGTTGCCTGCCATGCCCCGGCCCAGGCGGCCGGCAAGGATGCCCGCACCCGCAGCGATCATGAGGAAGGCTCCCGGCTTGCGACGTGCGAAGCCCTTGACTTCATCCAGCAGCGATCCTGGATCTCTACCTTCCAGCCACTGGGCAATCGAGGAGGATCGCTGCGCCGCCTGCTGGACCAGTTCGGTTGCTACGCCACCGTTTTCAGTCGAGTTGGCCATGGTGGAAAGTTCGTCGGAGATGGACCGCAAACCTTCTGCAACACGCTGCTGCTGGGCCTGAGCCTGATCTGTCAGCTCACCCTTGGTCTGCGTCAGCAGTTGGCGGGCGTTGACCTTGACTTCGTGAGCCACGTGACCGGCCTCGGTCTTGGCGGTGTCTACGACTCCGCCGGCAGCCTCACCTACGGCGCCTGCGACTCCCGCAGCTTCTTCCTTGGCAGTATCCACCTTGCCTGAGCTGGCGGAACCTGAACCCGTGGGGGTTCCGCTGATTCCCGTGGTTCCTGAAGTTTGGGTCTCACCATTGGCCGAGTCCAAGTAATTTCCCGTGAACGGTTCGGTGCCTACATGGGCACCGGTGGTTGGCGCCGCGAAGCTTCCGTCCTGCGGCGATTTGCTCTCAGTCATTATCGCTCTCTTTCCACAGTTGGCAGGCTGCGGACAGCAGCCGGGATAGTAAGTATCGTTACTATCAATGGGTGTGTACCCGCCTGACCCGGTTCTAATCGCCTGAATCTGCAAAAGATGCCGTGGCCCACATTCGCCGCTTTTCGCTCGACACGGGAGGGCAGACCTGTCAACGTTGGTTTGATGAGCCAATTGCCCAACAGGCGACGGCTGATTCCCGCGCTACGAAAAACCGTGACCCGCCACCGCCTCTTGTTTGCCGCCAAAACGGCTGTTGCCGCCGGACTGGCCTGGTACCTCGCACCGTTTATGCCCGGACCGGCCGCCGAATATCCGTACTACGCACCACTGGGCGCCCTGGTGAGCATGCACCCCACAGTGGCCGACTCCGCCAAACATGGCCTACAGAGCCTGGCAGGGTTGGTGCTGGGCATCGGCATGGCCTTCGCCATCACCACCGTGGCCGCCCCTACTGCCCTTGCCGTCGCGGTGGTGGTGGGACTCGGCGTTCTCATTGGCGGCCTTCCCCGGCTTGGCACGGCTTCCGAGTGGATTCCCATGGCCGCACTGTTCGTCCTTGTACTGGGTGATTCAAATGCGGAGGGATTCTCCTTCGCCTATGTCCTCCAGATGGCCCTGGGCGTCAGCGTTGGATTCGCGGTGAACTGGCTCATATTTCCGCCCCTTCACCTGGATGACATCGATCCCGCCATCGCGGGGCACCAAGGCGCGTTGTCCCGCCAGCTCAAGGACATGGCCCGGGCCATGGAAGAGTCCTGGCCACCAAACCATGAGGCCTGGGCAAGCCGCAGCGACGAACTTTCACTCACGGCAGCCGGCGTCCGGACGGCGGTGCATCAAGCTGAACTGAGCGCCAAAGCGAACCCCAGGTCCCGCCGTCGTGCAACCCGCCTGCCCAGCGATCTGGCCGGTCTGCGCACCCTGGAACGCCTTACCTTCCACGTCCAGGACATCACCGACGTCCTCGCCAGCGCCATCTGGGAGGAGGGGGCAGGGACGGTCATCCCGGATGCCGTCGTGGGCCCCCTTTCGGAAGCTTTGGAGTCCGTGGCGGCGGTGGTCGATCACTGGCGCGACGCCGAAAACGGTGAGTTGGCCAACCGTCTGGCGCAAGCGAAGGACAGCATCGGCGTACTCAGCGACGCCGTGGCCGAGGCCGCCGCTGACCAATCCCCCGTCAACGCGCCGGCGTCCGTGGCCATGAGCCTGCGCCGGATCCTGACCGTGGTGCTGTCTGCCGAATAGGGCTACCGCGGCCTCAGCGGAGGAGATGCCTCCCGCCCCTTTCCTGCGCCGAGTCCATCCAGCATTTCTGCCAGTGACTCCAGCGCAGAATGCGTGGGCGACCAACCCAGAAGAGCGTGCGCCCGGGCGGTGTCAATGATTGGCGCGTTGGCCGCCATGTCCACCCATCCGCCGTCGCTCGCCTGCAGGCGGAGTCGCCAACTGACCTCGACGACGGCGCGCAGCACCGTCAGCGGGAACGGCATCACCCGCCGGGCGTTCAGAATCCACGCCAAGGCGTTGGGGTCGATGACTGGCTGGGCGGCAATGTTGAATGCGCCTTGCGCTTTGCGCTCCACCACTCGCCAGTAGGCATCGGCGACGTCTGCCGTGTGGACTGCCTGGAACACCATCTCTTTGGGGACGGCGAGGAACGGCAACCAAGGCTTACGCGGAACCAGCCGGGGCAGAAACCGTCCCAGGAAGTAGCGGCCAACCTCGCTCCCCGCACCGGCACTAAACATCAGCGCCGGGCGGAGCCGTGCCACCACAATGCCGGGGTTTTCCTTGGCAAAACTGTCCAGGAGCCTTTCCTGCGCTGCCTTGTCCACGCTGTAGTGCGAGCTGCGGATCCCGCCGGCAGGCCAGTCCTCCGTGGTTCGTTGGTCCTTGGGGGCCGGGGAGTACGCTCCCACGGATGATGCGCACACCACGTGTCCCACTCCGGCCTTGCGGGCGGCGGCCAACACGTGGGCTGTCCCGGCTACATTGGTCCGGCGGAGCATCTCCCGGTTGTGGTTCGGCTGGATCAGCCACGCCAGATGAACCAGTGCATCGGCCCCTGCCAACGCTGCTTCCAGGGCGGGTTGATCCTCAGCGGCACTGATGTCCAGGGTGTGCCACTCGACTCCGCGATACGGGGCGGCGTCCTGATCAGGTTGCCGCCGGACCACACCCACCAGCTCCAAGTCCGCGCCCTCTTCAGAACGTGCCCTCTGGAGCCGTTTCAGCAGTTCAGTACCGCCGTGTCCTGTTGCACCGATGATCACCATACGCATGTCTGCTTCTTCCTCAGGTCTGCGGGGCTTCGCCCGTGGAACGGATGCGTTCCAGGACCGCTGTGGTGGAGTGTTCGGGCACGTAGTCCAGGATGGTCACAGTGCCGCCGTAGCGTTCCACCGCCTCGGTTTCCTGGAGCATCTCCGGTGTGTAGTCGCCGCCTTTGGCATAGACATCCGGCCGCAGGAGATCTATGAGCGGTATGGGAGTGGGGGTATCGAAAACCGTGACATGGTCCACGCAGCTGAGTGCCGCAATGACTGCCGCCCGGTCCGCTTCATAGTTGACCGGCCTGTCCGGGCCCTTGAGTTTCCGCACGGAGGAATCGCTGTTCAGCGCCACCACCAGCACGTCACCCAGTTGCTTGGCCTGGTTGAGGTAACGGGTGTGGCCGCGGTGGAGTACATCGAAGCAGCCGTTGGTCAGCACAATCCGTTTTCCCTGCCGGCGGTGCTCGTCCACCTGACGGGCCAAATCGGCGTCCGTCAGTGCTGTATCGGCGAATCCCCGCAGGTGCTTTGCCAGTTCGTCGGTGGTACAAACGGAGGTACCTGGCCGGTGGACCACCACATCGGCGGCCGCTTGAGCCAGGTTCACGCTGCTGGTCAGCGGCATTCCCGCGGCCCGGGCGATAGTCAACGCCGCCACGAACGTATCGCCGGCACCCGAAGCTTGTTTCTCCGCCTGCGGCCGCGCCCAGGTCCGGTGGGTAGCCGGCTTTTGCAAGGTGTCGTTACGCCGGATCGTCAAGGTTCCCTCGCGGTCCAAAGTCACGACGACGGCGGCCGCACCTGAGGCGCGCAGGAGCTGGTCCGCGTGGGCTTCCACAAAGGGACACCTGGCAGCGCCTCCGGGAAACTCGGTCTCCAGCAGCCCGGCGGCCTCCTGCGCATTCGGGGTGGCTAGGTCCGGCTTGAGCCCGGCCCAACGTCCTGGATGGTGGGCGTCCACTACCAGCAGCGTGTCCTGCCGGGCATTGGCAGAGCCGACTTCCGAGGAAACCGGTACGTCGCTTCCGGGACCCAGGTGATCGAAAATTGCATCCCGCACCGCACCGTCCAAAGCGCCCGCTCCGTAGTCGCAGAGAACCACGGCTGATGAGCCGCGGAGGGCTTCCGGGACAGCAGCGGCCATCTGGCGGAGGCCATCAGCGGGGAGCTCCTTGGAGGCATCGTCCAGGCGCAGCATCACCTGCCCGCCGCTGCTCACCCGGAATTTGGTGGTGGTTGTCATGCCTGCATGGGCGACGACGTGCGATACGTCCACTCCCGCCGAGCTGAGCTGATCCAGTAGCATGTGGCCTCCGGAGTCCTCTCCCACCAGGGAAACAAAGCGAACGTCCGCCCCCATCGCGGCGAGGTTCATTGCCGTATTGGCGGCACCTCCCGGGGCGAAGTCGCGGCGCTGGACCTGGACCACAGGGGCCGGGGCTTCGCGGCAGAATCGGTCTATGGTTCCATCCCACCAGCCATCCAGAATGGAATCTCCGATGACCGTCACAACAGGACGTTCCTCGGCCAAGCGACCCGGCAACCAGTCAGCCAAGCCTTCTTGATTGGCCAGGCCTTCTTGATTGGATAGGCGTGCCATGGGGTACCTTCCGATTGGGCTCACAGTTTCCTGTTCCCCTCAGGTACCCCGCGGCGGGGGCTTCACACGCTGAGCCCGGGAGTTTCCGCCCGGAATCACTACGGCCCCGGAGCTACGGAAGAACCAGCCCGAAGCACAGCCAGCGAAAGGAATCATTCCATGGAGAAACCGCTGACGACTCCGAGCCCCGGCGTGGGTCCAATCCTGGAAAAGTTCAATGACGTCAAGCGAATAGCGGTCCTCAGGGGCGGCGGTTTGGGTGACCTGATCTACACCTATCCCGCCCTCTCTGCGTTGAAGAACGCATACCCCGCCGCCACCATCACGCTCTTGGGCACACCCATCCACGCGGCAGTGGTGGCCGCAACGGAAGGTCCCGTTGACGTCGTCCAGATGTTGCCCGTGGCGCGCGGCGTCCACGACGGTCCACGGAACGGCGAGCGCTTTGAGGACGATGCGGAGGATATTGCGGCGCAGGAGGCCTTTGTAGAGGCGATGCGGGCCAAGGAGTTTGATGTTGCGTTCCAGATGCATGGCGGCGGACGCTTCTCCAACCCTTTCCTGCTCCGCCTTGGTGCGCGCCACACAGTGGGCACGCGGACCAAGGACGCGGATCGGTTGGAGCGGAATCTGGACTACGTCTACTACCAGAACGAACCGGACCGCTGGCTGGAGCTCGCAGGTTTGGCCGGAGCTCCGCCGATCATCGCTCCTCCCCTTCGCCCGCTACCGGAACATCAAAGGAACATCGTGGGATTCAGGGACCCTCAACGGAGGTCTTTGGTGGTGGTCCACCCGGGTGCCACCGATCCGCGAAGGCGATGGCCGGCGTCGTACTTCGCTGAAGCGGTGGCCGCAGCAGCAGCCGAAGGGGCGCAGGTGTTGATCGTGGGTGACCGTTCAGAGAAGGCCTTGGCGCAGGAAGTGGCGGAATCGGCGGTCCGGCATCTCACTGAGGTGGACAGCAAAGCCGTGCGCTCCGTGGCTGGCGAATTGGACATTGGAGACTTGGCTGCGCTCTTGGCGGACGCCACGGTGATGCTCGCCAGCGACAGCGGTCCGCGGCACCTGGCGCAGGCGTTGGGGACGCCTACGGTAGGAATCTTCTGGGTGGGCAACGCCCTAAACGCCGGTCCGCGCGGTCGGAGCCTGCACCGCGTCCACATGTCCTGGGTGACGCGCTGCCCGCGCTGTGGCTCGGACGTCACCCAAGTTGGTTGGACGGCACCGCATTGCGGCCACGACGACACCCTCATCAGGGGCATCGCCGTGGCCGACGTTGTTCAGGACGTCCTGGACCTTACGGCCACGAGCCTTCTTCTGCGGGGCAAATAAGGAGTTCGCGGACCTCGCTGCCGAACGGCTGGGAGAGGGCGAACACCACGGCCTGCGCCACGTTGGCGGGATCGTTGAGCTTGGAATCGTCCTGCGGTTTGTATTGTTCGTCGCGGTCATCGAAGAAGTGCGTTTTCATGCCGCCAGGGATGATGGTGGTGACGCCGATGACTCCCCCTGTTTCTGCGGCCAAGGCCCGGCTGAAGCCGATCACTCCGAACTTGGAGGCGCAGTATGCCGTGGCATCAGGCAGCGCCCGGAGCCCGAGTGTGGAGGCGATGGTGATGGCCCGGCCCCGGGATCCCTTGAGGTACGGCAAAGCTGCCCGGATGACGGACACTGTGCCTAGGAGGTTCACTCCGATGACCTTCTCCCACTCCTCTGCCGGAACGTCGCCCAACTTGCCGCAGCGATCAATGCCTGCGGCAGTGACCACCCCATCCAGGCCGCCCAGGGTTTCGGCGGCCTCCTTGACGGCAGCTTCCACTGCTTCGCGGTTGGAGACGTCCACTTCCAAGGCTTTGGCGCCGGAGACGTTGCTGACGTCGCGGTCGAAGACGAAGGGTGTGCCGCCGGCGTCGCGGATGGCTTCCACGATCGCAGCGCCAAGTCCGGAGCCGCCTCCAGTGACGATGACGCGGCCGGGTGTTTGCGTGTTCATGCGGTTCCTCTCGGTGATGGTTGATTGGTCAGCTGACCTTGGCAAGCGCTGCAGCCAAGCCGCTGGTGGAGCGTGCCGGGTGGAAGGGCACTGTCACGCAGCGCCCTCCCCAGTCCGCCAACAAGCGGGCTTCCGGCAATACTTCGGGCGTGTAGTCGCCACCCTTGACCCAGATATCGGGCCGGATGTCGCTGAGGCAGGCTTCGGGGGTGTCCTCGCCGAAGACCACCACGGCGTCAACGCATTCGAGTGCCAGCAGCAACTCCGCCCGGTCTTCGACGCTGACGATTGGCCGGTGTGCGCCCTTGAGCCGCCGGACCGATTCATCGGAATTCAAGCACACGATGAGGCAATCGCCCATGCTGCGCGCGGCGGCCAGCGTCCGGGCGTGGCCGGCGTGGAGGAGGTCGAAGCAGCCGCCAGTGGCCACCACCGTGCCGCCTCTGCTCCGCACGGCCCGGGCCAGTTGGACGCCGTCCGGATGCAGGTCACCGGGGTCCACCACTTCAAGACCCTTAAGTTCGACGACGGGACTCGCTTGGTTCCCGGAAGTTGACGCCGCCGCTTCGGTCACCACCGCCAGCGATGCCGCTCCGCCCGCTGCCAGGAATGCCGACGCATCCTCCACTGCCTTGGTGGCAGCCTGCGCGAGGCCGAGCCCGAGCCCCAAGTACACGGCGAGGCTTGCGGCGAGTCGGTCGCCGGCCCCGCAAGGATCACTGACAGTGGTCCTGGGTGCGGGGATGCCCTGCGCCGCGCCATCGGCGGAGAGCAGGAACGCCCCGTCTGCACCCTTGGTCACCAGAACGGCGCCACTTCCCCACTTTTGGAGCAGGTATTGGCCAGCTTCTTCGGCACCGGTACGGGACGGGTCCAAGCCTCCCGCTTTGGCAGAGGCCAACGCTTCGGCAAGGTTGGGCGTCACGACGGCGACCCCCTCCACGGGTTGGGAACCGGCAGGATGCGGGTCCCACACCACAGGGACGCGCTTGGCAGCATCTGTGAGGGCGGAACGAATCTCGGCGTTGGCGGCGATTCCGCGGCCGTAGTCGGCCACCACAATGGCATCCGCCGAGGCAATGGCATGGAGCATTTCTTCCGTACAAGCCGGGACGGGAGCCGGCGCGCATCCTTCGTCGAACCGGACCATCGGATGCGTCCCGATCCTCACGCGCGTCTTGGTGGGCGTCGGGGCGAGCGCGGCTCCGGCGAGCACAGACACGCCGGTCAGTGCTCGCCTGAGGTGGCTGGCGCCGTCGTCGTTCCCCAACGCGGTGACCAGCGCGACGTCGTGGCCGTCGTGCGCGAGCACGGTAGCCACCAGACCCGCGCCACCTGCACGACGCCGGATGTCGGCCACGTCCACCACCGGCACCGGCGCGTCGGGGCTGAGCCGCGTGGCGGTCCCGTTGATGTCGACGTCGAGGAGGACATCCCCAACCACGGTGATCCTCAAGGCTGCCGCCCTCCGAAGGAGTTCAATGCCGAGCCGGTCCGTCGGGCTACCTCGGCATCAAAGGCCCGGCACACGGCGTGGACGGCAATGAGGTGGCCTTCCTGGGCGTTCGCGGCGATGGCGTCCACGGTGATGGCTTGATCGCAGGCATCGGCGAGCGGGTTGGGGCCGGTGCCCGTGAGTGCCCAGGTGGTGATGCCGCGTTCCCGTGCTGCACGGACGGCTTTGAGCAGGTTGGGGCTGCGGCCACTGGTGGAGAGCAGGATAAGAACATCCCCGGCGCGGCCGTGGGCCCTGACTTGGCGGGCGAAGACTTCCTCGTATCCGTAGTCGTTGGAGAGCGCAGTGAGGGCGGAAGACTCTGCGTGGAGCGAGATCGCGGAAAAGGGCGCGCGCTCCTCGTCGAACCGGCCCACCAGCTCGGCGGTGAGGTGTTGCGCCTCAGCAGCTGAACCGCCGTTGCCAGCCGCCAGCAACCGTTGCCCGGATAGCAGCCTCTTGGCGAGTTCGGTGCCCCACTCGGATAAGCGTCCCGACTGCGAGCGCAGGGATTCCAGAGCGGGCAGGACGTTGTCCAGGTGTTTGGTGACCTCGGCGATGTGGTTGGAATTGCTGGCGTCCGGGGACCACCGGGCAGGCACGTTATCCGGGAGTGCCGACGGGAGGGTGGATTCTTGGGCCATAAGGCCTTTGATAGTCACAGTGCCGTTCCTTCCAATGGTTCCAAGCGTTCGCCGGCTTGCCGGGACAGTCCTGCCGCCAGAACGGATCGGTAGGCTTTCTCGGTGTCTGCGGCGATGCGTTCCCAGGAGTAGCGGGAACGGGCCCGCCGAGCACCGGCACGGCCCATGTCGGCGCGAAGATCAGGATCTGCCAGCAGCTTTCCCAGCGCCTCGGCCAAGGCTTCGGGGTCACGGGGCGGGACATGCAGTCCGGTCTTCTGATCCACCACGGTTTCCCGCAGCCCACCCACAGCTGCTGCCACCACAGGCACGCCACAAGCCATGGCTTCAAGGGGCACAATGCCGAACGGCTCATACCAAGGAGCACAGACCACGGCGTCGGCGCTGCGGAAAATTCCGGGCATCGCATCCCGCGGGACTTGGCCACGCATGCTCACTTTGTCCTCGACGCCAAGTTCCTTCGCCAAGGTATGGAGCCGCTGGGCTTCTGGGTCTTCTTCAAGCGTCAGGGCGTCACCGGAACCGCCCACAATCAGCAGTTCCACGTCGTTGAAGCCCGCCTCTGCCAGCAGCGGCAGGGATTGGATGATCAAGTCCACGCCTTTGCGTTGCACCAGGCGTCCCACGCTGAGGATGCGATGCGTGCGGGACTTGGTTTCGGCGTCGGACGTTCCCGGGAACAACGTGAGATCCACACCGCAGGGTGCGACTGAAATTTTGGACCGGCTGATGCCAAGGGCCTTGAGTTCGAAGACCTCATCGGGGCACGTGGCGATGACCCAGTCCGCGGTGCGTCCTACCCACGGTTCCAGCCATTCCCGGGCCGGCGGGCTGGTGTCCGCGGCCCCTTGGTGGCGGCGTTTCACCGATCCGAGGGCATGGAAAGTCTGCACCACTGGTACGGGATCCGCTGCTTGTGCCCGGCGGGATGCTTGGATGGCAGCGAGTCCGGACATCCAGAAGTGAGCATGCAGCACGTCCGGCAGGTGGCCGGCCCAGTCTGCGCAGATCCCGTCCGCCAGCTCTCCCATGTACGGCAGGAGATCGTCTTTGGGAATGCGCCGGGCCGGACCGGCATCCACGTGAACAACGCTGAGTCCCGGCCCAACCTGCACCTTTGCAGGTAGATCGGGGTCATCGCGCCGCGTGTACACCGTGACCTGATGGCCGCGGTCTGCCAGCGCTGAAGACAACGCCGCCACGTGGACGTTTTGCCCTCCGGCGTCAACGCCTCCCAAGGCGGCCAACGGACTGGCGTGTTCGGAGACCATGGAGATTTTCATGGGTGCGTCCTCTCTGTGTGGTGGCGGCGGGCGCCTTGGGGGAGGTCAGCCAGGAGTTGGTCCCAGGCGCCAAGAAACGTGTCCAGCCCATAGCGTTGCAGCGCGGCCTCGCGGGCCACCATGCCCATGGCGTAGGCGTCGTCGGGGTCATCCAGCAGCCGCCGGGCGAACCTCTGGAGATCGCCGACGTCGTTGGAAACCAAGCCTGCACCGCGCGGAATGGCGCGGCTCGCCTCGGTGGTGGCTAGTGCCAGGACGGGCATGCCAAGGTGCATGGCTTCCAGCAGCGCCAACCCGAGCGAGGTCCAGCGCAGGGGATGAAGGTACAGGCGGCAGCGGGCAAGTTCCTGGTGGAGTTTCGGGGCCGGGACGTCACCGGCGATGCGTAGCCTTTCCTCGCTGAGGCCGAATCCCTTGAGGTTCAGTGCTTCGGGCAGGGCCTCTGTCCCCATGCCGAAGACCCGCAGCGGCCCCACACCGGCAAAGCCCGGGAGCAGGTCCGTTCCCGTGACCCGCCCACGCCGGACAGGCTCGTTAACCACCACGCCCATCTCTTCCTGCTCCCCCGTGTACAGGTGTCCGGGGTCCGGGATGCCGTGCTCAATCACCGTGGTGGTTGCCGTTCCCGTGTCCCAAAAGAGTTGATTGAAATGGGTCACGTGGACCACGGGAATGGCGCCCTGGTCCGCCAAGGGGTGCAGGGTGAATGGGACGTCGCCCTTGGGGGTGTTGTGTTCCAGGTACACGGCCGGGAGGTCAACGCCGGGGCTGCGGCCAAGGGTTCGGGCAACTGCTGCGATTTCTTCCGGCCGCTGAAGGACAACAGCGTCCACACTGCCAGGGTCCAGGGTTTCCAAGTCCACTTCCTGCGCGGCGGCAGGCCACTGACGGCCGCCTCGCCCCAAACCCCACGCGCCGCCGTCGGACGTTTTCGGCAGCAGGTACTCATGCCGGCCGCGGACGAATGCCTCCATCCACCCGCCGTGGACGTGCCACACCAGAATCCTCATGGTTTCCACACCTTCCGTCGGGTGGACAGAGATGACACGCCACCCAGGAGCCGTTCAACAGCTTCCACAACCTGTTCCGGGGTCACTGAGCTCAAGCAGGGATGCCCGGCGACAGGGCAAACACGGGCACGGGAGTTCTTGCAGGGCGCCTCCTGGTCGCCCAGCAGTTCCAGCGGGACGCCGTACGGTGCCCATCGGATGGCTGGAACCACCGGGGCGAACAGGCACACTACCGGCGTGCCCACCGCTGCCGCCAGATGGGCGGGACCGGTATTGCCGGTGACTACGACGGCGGCTCCCGCCAGTACCGCTGCGAGCGTCCGGAGGTTGGTTCCACCGCCCAGGTTCCGGGCAGCGGGGCCGGCCACCGTTGCCGTGAGCGAAGTTTCGTCCGGGCCTCCTGTCACCACCACCCGGTGCCCGTACGCCTCCAAAAGTTCCACAGCTGCTGCGTGGTGAAGTGCGGGCCATGCCCTTGCCGGTGCGGCAGATCCCGGATGGACCACAATGTACCGGCCCTCATCAGCCAGCTCATCAGCCACACCTTCAGGGTCCTCGCCAGTGGTGATGCGAAGCTTCCCATCATCCCCGTTGGGCAGCACATACCCGCCGGCCTCTGCGATGGTGAGCGCCCGGATCGCTTCCGGTTGATCCTCCGGGAAATCCTCGCCAGGTTTGAGCCGGACATCCAGGAGCGAGCCCGCGTAGTCCGTTGATGCACCCGTGATTTTTTTGACGCCGGCCAGGCGAAGGAGCATCGCCAGCGGAAGCGGGGACTGGTGGAAGGAGGTAAGAATGACCGCTTCCTGAATCCGCGAACTGCGGACAAACTCGATCAAGCCCCGGGTCATCTCATCCGTGACAGGCGGCGCGGGATTCACAATCCACGGGCACGCCCACGTGTGCACTTGCGTGACTCCTGGCAGTAGCTCCGCTGCGCTCGATCCTTCGGGACCGCAGAGCAGAACCACGTCATTGGGTCGGCTGCCATCGGGGCGGCTTCCGTTCGCCACGGCCCGCAGGGCAGGTCCGGAAAGGAGGACATCGCCCATACTGTCCAGCCGGGCTACCAGGACGCGGCTCATACAGGGGCATCCTGCTCGTCCAAGGTCCGGGCTATAGTCCGGTCCGGATTTCCGTCCAGAGTCCGGCCCAGAGCCTCCGTCAGCAGGAGCTCCACCGCATGGCCCAGGTCCTCCGCAACACGGCCGGCCGCCTCAATCTCTTCGCGTCGCGTGACTTCCGTTGGCACCAACACAGCCTTGACACCGGCAGCAGCAGCCGCCTCCATGTCAGCACCAATGTCGCCAACGAAGGCCGCCTCCTCCGGGCTGATACCCAGGGTGTGGCAGGCGTCCAGGATCATTCCCGGCTGGGGCTTGCGGCAGGCGCAACCGTCCTCTGGTCCGTGCGGACAGAACTCCCACACGTCGAACGGTCCCAGTAACTGATCCACCCGGTGGTTGACGGAGTGCATCTGCTCCACGGTCAACAGCCCACGCGCCACGCCCGACTGGTTGGTTACCACTCCCGTGGCCAGCCCTGCCTGACGTACTTTTTGCAATGCTTCACGGGCACCATCCATGGGTCGCACCAGCTGCGGATCGCCGTTATATGGCACGTCAACAACCAGTGTTCCGTCGCGGTCAAACAGGACCGCCTTCAACGTTACGGTTCCTCCCATACCCGCAACGTTCCCCGGTTCTCCCGGCGCTAAACAATGCGGCCCCGAGAAGTTTCCTGCAGCTAGACTCCTAGCGGGAGGCCTCCTTGGACACAGTTTTGGACAGTGACGAGAACAACCATCAGCCGCTACTGCTTGCCTTGCGCGCCCTGAAATTGGGGGACCTACTGGTTGCCGTCCCGGCACTGCGGGGCTTGCGCCGGGCGTTCCCCGAGCACCGGATCTTGTACGCCGCGCCTGCATGGATTGCCGAGGCTTTGGAGTTGGTGGGCGGCATTCACCTCCTGCCAACCCCAGGGCTCGATGACCCCCTGACAGTTCCCCGGGGCGCTGTGGACATCGCCGTGAACCTGCACGGAAACGGCGCTGAAAGCCGTTTGCGGATTGACGAACTCCAAGCCAACCGGGTGGTGTCGCATGCTTCACACGGCACTGAAGGGCCTGAATGGATCACCGGCATACCGGAGCGCGAGCGCTGGACGAGGCTGCTCGACTGGCACGGTATCGACGCCGATCCCCTGGACTATCGGCTGAACCGTCCCGCGATTTCGTCGCCGCGTCCCGGCGCCACCGTTGTGCACGTGGGGGCGGCCTATGGCAGCAGGCTGTGGCCGGTGGAACGGTTCGCTGAGGTTGCTGTGGAACTTGCCGCGGGCGGGCACGAGGTAGTTCTCACAGGAGGCACGTCAGAGCGCGGGCGCGCTGAGGAGACCGCAGCGTTTGCCAAACTCAAAGGAGTAAATCTCGACGACGGATTGCTGGCCGGGCGGCAAGGTCTCGCCGAATTTGCGGCCACCATCGCCGAGGCCCGCCTCGTGATCTCAGCAGATACCGGCGCGGCGCATCTCGCGTCCGCGTATGAGCGCCCCTCGGTAGTGCTGTTCGGCCCGGCGCCCGCCGAAGAGTGGGGGCCGCCGCCCGGACCGCACGTGGTGCTGACCGCCGTCGAACTCCGCCGTGGTGATGTGTTTTCAGCGGATCCCGATCCGGCGCTTTTGGCCGTCAGTGTCCGCGACGTTGTGAACGCAGTGGAGGGGCTGCGCTGTTAGAAACCCGCTTCCGGCGGTAACCCGGGTTGTCATTCCAGGCTTTTAGGGCGCCGTCCCGTCCTGCAGTTGGGCTTCTTCGTCCAACAGTTGTGTTTGGAGGGACACCAGGATTTTGGAGAGCTTGCGCGACACCTGCATCTGCGACATTCCCAACCCCTCCGCGATGGTGGACTGCGTTTCCTCCCGGTAATAGCGTCGGTACAGCAAGTGCCGGTCCTCAGCGCTCAGGCCGCGGATGGCGTTGCGCAGAGCCAGCACGTCCTCCAGCCGATCCGTGGGGCAGCCGAACGCTGAAAGCGATCCTTGGAGACCATCACGCCCCTCGGACGCGGGCACGTCGAGGGAATCCGGGCGCTTGCTGGTGCCGGCCAAGAGTGCTTCGCGGGCCTGGCACGGCTCCAACTGCAAATCTTCGGCCACCTCCTCCGGAGAGGGGGTGCGTTGGAGTGTTTGGGTCAATTCCTCCGTCCGGGCCAGCACTTGGCGCCGGACATCCTGGATGATCCGTGGTGGGCGGACCACCCAGCAATGGTCGCGGAGGTAGCGTTTTACCTCACCCGCGATGGTAGGTGCGGCGTAGGCGGGAAAACTGACCCCTTTTGCCTCGTCATAGCCGCGCGCCGCCTTGATGAGGCCCATGTACGCCACCTGCCTGACGTCGTCGAGGTCGTGAGTGTGGGCGGAATATCTGGCGGCTATGGACTTTGCCAGATTGAGGTGGTCCAGGACCAGGCTGTCCTGAAAGCTCTGGCGGATTCTGCCTTCCGGCGCATGGGTGGGGGGACGTGTGGGGACGCCAAAGGGTGGGATCTGTCGCATGGGGCTTCAATCCTCGGACCTGCTGGTTAGGGTGAGCCCACGGCAAGACTCCTTAAAAAGAGAAGCACACTTACTATTAGCTTTCAACGGGTTCTCGGGGTTAGTCTCGAAAGGTAGCCAAATCAGGGATTGGAGTTCCGCATGGAAGAACCTCAGCTCGCCGAGCCGACTACAGTCGTGGCCGATATCCAAGACCTGCTGCTCGATACCCCTGACGTTGAAGCCTTCCTGGAGGAGCTGGCCAGGCACTCGGCCGGCATGTTCAGCACCCCCGGAAACGAGGTCTACTGCGGCATCACGCTCATGCGACACCGCTCCGCCGGGACGGTGGCCAGCAGCGGTGAGCGCGCCCGGATACTGGATGAACTGCAGTACAACTTCGACGACGGGCCGTGCTTGCGTGCCTGCCGTGAAATCACCCAAGTGCACATACCTGATTTCGCCAAAGACAACACCTGGCCGGAGTACAACAAGATCGTCACTGAACACGGCATCCGGTCCGTCTTGGCAGTGCCATTCCCCCTCAGTGATGACACTGCAAGGGCTGGCCTCAACCTCTAATCCGAACACCCCAATGCCTTCGACCAAGCCGCCCTGCAGCGCGCCAACGACTACGTGCAGCAGGCGTCCAAGGGCCTGCGCCTGGCTGTCCTGATCGCCGAGCACAGCCAGACAGCCAACAACCTCCGGGCAGCCATGGAATCCCGTACCGTGATCGACGTGGCAACAGGGATCATCATCGCGCAGAACCGCTGTACCCAGGAGGAAGCGATTGAACTCATCAAGAAAGCCTCCAGCAACCGGAACGTCAAGCTCCGGGTAGTTGCGCAGGCCATTGTTGAATCGGCGGGCGGCGGGACCGTTCAGACATACTTCAAGTAACGCTGCTGCTTTGAGGCGCCACCCCAGCTCCTAGCCCTGCATCGCGCCTATGATGGCGCCCATGGCGGTGAACGTGACTACGTTGTAGCTGGCATTGATAGCGAACAGAGTCAGGCTTCGGCGTTCGAACAGGTAGTTCACGCCGAGCGCTGTTGCTACCCATCCCAGTCCAGCGGCCAGGCCGGCGAAGGTTCCGAATGCGAGCCCACCACGGCCAATGAACGCGGCCAGGAAAACAGCCATCACCACGGCAAGAAGGAACGAGCCCACAAAGACGCGAACCGTTCCGGACTTCAGCTGCTCATCGCTGACACCGGCCGCCTTTTGCCATGGCTTGGCGAACAGCAGCGAGTACCAGAGTCCGCCGACCACGAACGTCGCCAGCGCAGCCAACAGCACGGCGAGCCAATTGATCTGAAGGTCCATCGCTGTCCTCTCAAGAGCGGGTAGATCCTGAGATGACTGTAAGTGCTTCAGCCCGCGGGGTCTTGTAAAAAAACCGCAGGCTAGCTGGTGACTTCCTCCAGCGGGACGAACGTGGCGTACTCCGCACCATAGCTCTGCACCACCTGCAGGTACTCCGTTGGCGTGTACCCACTGAAGCGCCTGAAGGACCGGATCAGGTGCGGCTGATCGTAATAGTCGGCCAAATGAAGAAGCTCGCGGCCCGGCACCGAGCCCTTCGGCAGGGCCGCCGCTTGGTTCACCATCCTGTTGAAGCGGCATACATCCGAATACGCTTTTGCCGTGGCTCCGCAGTCCCGCATCATGATCCGCTCCAGCGTGGACGGGCTGACACCCAGATCCTTGGCCAGCACGCCGATCGCTACGTCCTCCTGCGCCAGGATTTCTGTAGCTTTCTCCACCCTGGGATCCGCCCGGTAGCTGGGCCTTAGCCGTTGGTGGAGGAAGGTGCTCAGGGCCCCGAACGCCTGCTCGGGTTCCGCGTCGGTGAGGTGCGTGCGTAGTTCCGAAAAACCCGGGAATACAGTCTCGGCGTCCACCACACGGTTCTGAAACACCGACGGCGGTTGGCTGGTGAACGCTGCCAGTCCGTAGGGGGTCAGGCGGGCACCAACGTTGAAGAGCTGGGCCGGGTTCTCACTGATCAGGTAGCTACGCTGAAGGCCCGCGTAGAAACCCGTGGACACTTCAGTTGAGCCGGCTTCCGTCCGGGTGGTGCCCGTGCCGGCTTCCGGGACGTTGCCGGCTATGCCTGTTTCCGGCGGGCTGATGAGCCTGTAAGGGTCGGAGAGGTTCAGGATCAGGTGCGCAGACGGCCCGGGGAGGATCTTCTCGTACCTTGCCTGCGGCTCAGCGCGGACAAACCACAGCCCGGTGACGAACGGCTGCAGCCCGGGAGGTGGTGGGCATTCTTCATAGAACACAGGCCCAGTCTAGGCAGCTCAGCGACTCGGAGCCCGCCTTTGTTCGCAACCCCCGCCGCTCAGCGGTGAGGGTTGCGAACCGGAGGTGTGTTGGCCACAGCGGTTCGCCCGGCTAAGACGAGCGGCAGTTAGAGGAGGCTGCGCAAAACCTGTGCCGCGCCGTCGTCGAGCACTGAAGCGGTGACCTCATCCGCGACGGCAATGACCTCGTCAGGCGCCTGGCCCATGGCAACGCCGCGGCCGGCCCACGTGAGCATCTCGATGTCGTTGCGGCCATCGCCCACGGCAACCGTGTTGGCCTGGTCCGTTCCGAGCTTGTGGCGCAGAACCTCCAAGGCGCTGGCCTTGGTGACGCCCTCGGCTGCGATGTCCAGCCAGGCGGTCCATCCCACCGAGTACGTCACGCCGGAAAGTCCGATGTGCCTGATGGCCTCATTGAACTCATCCGAGGTGTTCTCGCTGCTGAAGACCACTACGCGGACTGCCGTGGCATCCAACATGGTCTGGAAGTCGACGCCGATGGACTCCACACCGAAACTGGCATCCTGGAAGCGCTCCGTGGAGAGGAAGTTTCCGTCCTCATCCTCCAGGGCGTACTTGGCGTTGGGCAGCCGTTCCCGCAAGGCCTTCAGAGCCGGAGCGGGGTCGAACGTTGCCTTATGGATGATCTCGTAACCCTTCTCCAACGACGGATCAAGGCGGAGGGTCACACCACCGTTACAGCACACGGCGTAGCCTCGCTCGAGGCCGATCTTCTGGATGATGGGAAGCGTCGCATTGAGCGAGCGGCCGGTGGCAATCATGACGTCGTGGCCGCTTGCAACCACAGCCTGGGCGGCGGAGCGAACTCCCTCCGACATGTGGCCGTCGTGGTCCACGAGTGTGCCGTCCACGTCCAATGCCACCATGTACTTGTTGTTGTTATTTGGCTGGTCATCGATGCCAGCAACTGGAGTATCAGTCAAAATAGTCATACTTACAGTAGAGCAGACACCCCGGACACTGAACTAGGACCGGCGCCACAGCTGCGCGTTAACGCACGGTGAATACCTGTTCCGAGTTTCACCCTCTACCGGACAATTCACCCCCGCATCCGCCGGTGAATTGTCCACATAACGGTGAACAACCGAACCCTTTCCACATAGCCCTACTGAGCGGGAGTCACGTGAATCCCTGTGCAGCAACAGTGGTCCATGGACTATCAGAACGAATTCATAGTGGCTGCCCGGCATGAACTGGAAACAGGTGCATCGCGGCAGCTCAGCAGACGGTACAAGAAGGGTGAGCTTGTCCGGGTACGCCAGGGCGTATACGTGGACAAACAGCATTGGCTCGCGCTCAAACCCTGGGATCGATACGCCGCAACCGCACGGGCCGTGGCAGCGGAGAACCCTTCCGCGGAGTTTTGCTTCGAAACAGCCGCGTTGCTCTGGGGACTGCAAATGTTCGGCGTTCCATCGCACATCCACCTTGCCAACGCCTCGCGCGGGCATGCCGGCGCTCGAAAGCCGACCACCAGCGCAGCCACCCTGGATTCCTCGGGAACCAGCGGTCTGGAGCGGATCCGCGGATATGGCATTTACCGGCACTACTATTCAACCGACACCGTGTACCTGCGCGGGTTGCGACTCACAGGACTGGCGCGAACGGCCGTTGATGTCCTGGCCAGGGGTTCGTTCACCAAGGGCGTCACCTTGGCCGATCACGCGATCAGTGCAGCAAGGTTTCCGTCGCTTTTCATGAGCAAAGCGGCACTTAGCGCGGCAGCCGAGGGCCTTGCTTCCGAGGCCAAGAGACAACGCGTAGAGCACATTCTGAGCTTTGCTGACGAGAATTCCGGCTCCGCGGGCGAGTCGCTTAGCCGCGCCCAGATGCACCTTCTCGGCTTCCCTGCTCCGGAGTTGCAGTGCGAGTTCCGCGATGCCATGGGGTTCGTTGCCCGTACGGACTTCTTTTGGCGGGACCAACGAGTAATAGGAGAGTTCGACGGCGATGCAAAGTACTTGAGGGACGAGTATCTGGGTGGACAGAGCACCAGGGAAGCGGTCCTCGCCGAGAAGAAACGTGAGGACAGGCTGCGTGCTCTCGGGTTCAAAGTAGTGCGATGGGACTGGGCAACGGCCAACAATCCCGCCTTGTTCACGGCAAAACTCCTCGCGGCTGGGCTGACCCCGCAAAGAAACACCCTCCTACGGACAATTCACCCGCGCACTCGAGGGTGAATTGTCCGTAGGAGGGTGACAAGTGGAATCTAGAGAACCGGGAGAACCTCAAGGCCGCCAAGGTACTTCTGCAGCGCCTTGGGAACGTTGACGGAGCCGTCCGGGTTCTGGTGGTGCTCAAGGATGGCAACAATCCAGCGCGTGGTGGCCAGCGTGCCGTTCAGCGTGGCAACGGCTCGGGTTCCCTTGGCAACACCTTCGTCGTTGACCACGCGTTCCCGGATGTTGAGGCGACGCGCCTGGAACGTGGTGCAGTTGGAGGTGGAAGTGAGCTCGCGGTAGGCGTTCTGCGTGGGGACCCAGGCTTCACAGTCGAACTTGCGTGCCGCGGACATGCCCAGATCACCGGCAGCTGTATCGATCACGCGGTAAGGAAGCTCGCACTTTGCCAGCATTTCCTCTTCCCAAGCCAGCAGGCGCTCGTGCTCGGCAGCGGCTTCCTCCACAGTGGTGTAGATGAACATCTCCACCTTGTTGAACTGGTGCACGCGGATGATCCCCCGGGTGTCTTTGCCGTGGGAGCCGGCCTCGCGGCGGTAGCAGGAGCTCTGGCCTGCGTAGCGAATGGGGCCGGCAGAGAGGTCCAGGATCTCGTCTGCGTGGTAGCCCGCGAGGGCCACCTCCGAGGTTCCCACGAGGTAAAGGTCGTCTTCGGCGAGACGGTAGATCTCGGCGTCGTGCTTTACATCAAAACCGGTGCCCTGCATGGTCTCGGGGCGCACCAAAGTGGGGGTGATCATGGGGACGAAGCCGGCGTCAATCGCCTGCTCCATGGCCATCTGCAGCAGCGCCATTTCCAACCGTGCACCGACGCCGCGGAGGAAGTAGAAACGCGAGCCGGACACCTTGGCGCCACGCTCCATGTCAATGGCACCGATCAGCTCACCGATTTCCAGGTGGTCTTTCGGCTCAAAATCCTTGAACTCGCGGGGAGTGCCTACGGTCTTGACCACAACGTAGTCGTCCTCGCCGCCCTCGGGGACTCCGTCAACAACAAGGTTGGGGATGACCCGCAGCAACTCTTCCTGCTTGGCCTGCGCTGCGGCAGCCTCGGCGGAAGCGGCCTTGACCGAGTTGGCCAGCTCTTTGACCTCGGCCAGGAGGGCCTGCTTTTCTTCGCCCTTGGCCTGAGCCACCTTCTTGCCGAAAGCATTCTGCTCGGCACGCAGGGTTTCGTGGCGAATCAGCGCGGCACGGCGATCGGAGTCAGCGGAGATGATCGCGTCCACAACGGACTCGTCGGCGCCACGGGCGCGCTGGCTGGCCCGGAACTTGTCCGGATTTTCGCTGAGGTCTTTTACGTCGATCACCAG
Organism: Paenarthrobacter sp. TYUT067; assembly: GCF_023656375.1. Classification (NCBI taxonomy): domain Bacteria; kingdom Bacillati; phylum Actinomycetota; class Actinomycetes; order Micrococcales; family Micrococcaceae; genus Paenarthrobacter; species Paenarthrobacter sp. TYUT067. The sequence continues at coordinate 133,310 of NZ_JAMOIT010000008.1, read as the reverse complement.
ACAAGAGTATTCGAATCTGCCGCGGTTTTCCGGCCCGCAGCGGGCAAAGTCCCTCCGTCACGGGCGTGAGGCAAGAGGAGACTGCCCGGGAGGATAGTGTGGGAGCACCATGAGCGACTGGATCCTGTACCTGATTCTCGCTGGGGGCGTGGTTTTTGCCGTCTCCAGTTGGTGGGGTGTGCGCCGACTTAAAGCCCGCCACATCAGGAGCGCGGTCCGGGAGGACTCACACAAGCCCGGCCCTGGGGACCAGCGCGTGGCGGTCATCCTCAATCCGGTGAAAAACAACGCCGAAGAGGCCCGCCAAGCCATCATCGACGCCTGCGATCTAGCCGGCTGGGACCCGCCCAAGTTCTTTGAAACCACCGTGGACGACCCCGGTTACGGTCAGTCGCGCCAAGCGCTGGCGTACGGGGCCGACGTCGTTCTGGCGTGCGGCGGTGACGGTACGGTGCGCGTTGTGGCAGAGTCGCTGGCGCATAAGAACGTTGCCATGGGCCTTGTCCCGCTGGGCACCGGTAACCTGCTGGCCCGCAACGTGGATCTTGACGTGACCGACCTCGCTGACTGCATCCAGGTGGCGTTGTTCGGCAACCAGCGCTACATCGATACCGCCACCATGGGCGTGGATAACGACATCACGGGCGAGTCAGCGAAGCACACGTTCCTGGTCATCGCCGGCATGGGCCTGGACGCCGAGGTTGTGGGTGACACCAAGGAAGACCTGAAGAAGAGCGTTGGTTGGCTCGCCTATACGGAGGCAGGCGTCCGCCACCTGCCCGGGCGCCGCAAACGCGTCACCATCACCATGGACGACCAGCCCGAGCAGGCACGCAAGATCCGCAGTGTACTGTTTGCCAACTGTGGCCTGATTCCCGGCGGCATTGATTTCATCCCTCAGGCCATGATTGACGACGGAATGCTGGACATTGTGGTGATGAGTCCTCGCAGTGCTTTCGGCTGGCTCGCCATGTACACGAAGGTTTTGTTCAAGCACAAAGCGAACCTGCCGATGATGAGCTTCTACCGTTCAGGGAAGGTCATCATCCGCAGCCAGGAACCCATGGCCACCCAGCTGGACGGCGACCCCTCAGGCGAGGCGACAACCGTCACCGTGCAAGTGGAGCCGGCGTCCCTGCTGGTGCGGGTGCCGAAAGCCAAAACCGTTTAGAGAGCGCCGACGTCCGGTTTTGCAGCATCCCTCTCGGCTTCCTCAGTGGCCGCTTTGGCAGCAGCGCGGGCCTCAGCCTGCTCCTTGATCATCGCTTGTTCTTCTTCAAAGCGGAGTCGGTCAGCGCGATCAGCTTCATCGCCATTCCAGTCGTCCTGGTTATCGCCAGTGGGCTTCGGATTGACGATCATGCCCTGGCCGTCTTTGTCATCCCGGTGGACAGACATGACCGCTCCTTTCATTTGCCATTCATCCATCGTTTATGGATCAGGCAAGCATACGCACAGAAGCATTCTTGCGAAAGGGCAGACGCTCCGCCTGTGGATAGCGGGCTAGGAGCCCTTCAGGATTGAATCCACCCACGCGTGCGCCGAAGCGAAAGCAGCGTCAGAAGTGTGCGGAGCAACCACGGCCGGCTGCTTGTCGGCACGGGCATAGGAGCCCAGGAACCGGGTTGCCGGACTGATCCGGTGCAGGCCTGCAAGCGCGTCAGCCACCCGCGAATCAGTGGCGTGCCCATCAGCGTCGATGCTGAAAAAGTAGTGGCCCAGGTATTGTCCAGTGGGCCGCGATTCGATGCGGCTCAGGTTCACGCCGCGGGACGCGAATTGGTCCAGGATTTCCATGAGTGCGCCCGGGTGGTCCTCCGGCAGCGGCACCACCACGGTGGTCTTGTCCGCGCCCGTTCGGTCCGGAAGAAGGCCGGGCTTGCTCACCAGGATGAACCGGGTGACAGCCTCGGGGTTGTCGCCAATGTCCTCGGCCAAGACGTTGAGGCCGGGTTGTCCGGCAGCAACCAACGGGGCACAAATGGCTGCGTCATAGGGGGCGTCGTCCTCCAGCAGGCCCATGGCGGATGCCGCCGTCGAGGATCCGGGGACGTAATCGGCCTGCGGGAGGTGCTCATCCACCCACAGACGGCATTGCGCCCAGGCATGGCCGTGCGTCGAGATCCGCTTGATGTCCGAAAGCTCGACGCCGGGCCTCGCCACAAGCACGAAGGTAATGGGGACAAGGGCCTCACGGATGATCCGGAGCTCTTGGCCCGTGGCAATCGCGTCCAGCGTGGCAGTGACCCCGCCCTCCACCGAGTTCTCGATGGGCACCATGGCCGCGTCAGCCTCTCCGGACCGGACCCGATCCAGCGCCGTATTGACGTTGGTGCACGGGACTCGAGTGGCGTCGGCAGCCCCAGGGACCTGCATGAGGGCAGCTTCGGTGAAGGTGCCCTCGGGGCCGAGGAAGGTGTAGGTGACTGCTGACATCGGAGATATTCCTTGCTGGTTATATAAGCGGGTTACAGAACTACCGGCTTGAGCCCGTTATCCGAAACCATGGGTTTCCCCGCCTCAAACCACATGTCCATGCCACCGGCGACGTTCACGGCAGAATAGCCCTGCCCCACGAGCCACTGGACAGCGCGGAATGACCGGCCTCCGGTGCGGCAGATGACAAAGAGATCGTCATCCGGGTCAAGTTCGTCCAGGCGTGCCGGCAGCTGGTCCATGGGGATGTGCACTGCACCTTCCGCGTGCCCGGCCACCCATTCGTAGTCTTCGCGGACGTCCAGAATGCTGGCATCTGCCGGAATGTCGCCCACAGGTACGGTATCGAAGTCGCTCATGGCGTTCCCTTCCCATCGATTTAGTCCAGCATCCAGCCTAGTCCCCGATGCATGGCACCGTAACTTCACGGGACACCGCAACGCCACGGAAACACCTGCCCTTGCTTCCCGGCGCCAGGACGTTAAGACTGGGACGTAAGCGCCTTCCCACCCCCGGCCCGTTAGGAGTGCCCGAATGACCTCTGGACAAGCAACCATTCTGGCGACCTCCGGCGGCTACAAGCCGGGTGAGCGGACCCGGATCGAGTTCAACCACCTGATGCACTACGCAGTGGAGCTCTCGGGCGTCAGCGGCCGGGCACCCCGGGTGACACATATCGGGACTGCATCCGGTGATCAGCGCTGGTGGGCTGCGGAAATGGACCAGGCAGCACGCATTGCTGGGTTCGATTTCAGTCATCTCAACCTCTTCACCATGCCCAACATCGAGGACCCGGAAGCGCACCTCCTGGAGCAGGATGTTGTGTGGGTGAACGGCGGCTCGGTGGTGAACCTGCTGGCTGTGTGGCGGGCGCACGGACTGGACGGAATCCTGCGGAAGGCTTGGGAGAGCGGAGTGGTATTGGCTGGCGTTTCGGCAGGGTCCATCTGCTGGTATCAGGGTGGTGTGACCGATTCTTTCGGCCCGGAACTCAAGCCTGTCACCAATGCTCTGGGCTTCCTCCCCTACGCCAACGGCGTCCATTACGACTCCGAGTTGCGGCGCGCCCCGGCCATCCACAAGCTGGTGGCCAACGGCACGCTCGGCGAGACCCATTGCACGGACGACGGCGTCGGGCTGGTTTACCGGGGAACGGAACTGGTGGAGGTGGTGTCCGAAGTGAAGAACAAGGCTGCCTTCCGGGTGACAGCCGGCGCCGGCGAAAGCGTGGACGCTGTTGCTGTGGAGGAACGGTTGGAGCCACGATTCCTTGGTTGAGCCTCCCCTGCAAGAAATTTCGCAACTGACAGCCGTTGAGCTCCGCAATGCCCTCGCTGCGGGCGATCTCTCCGCCCGGGAAGCCGCCGAGCATTTCCTGCAGGCCATCGAATCGCGGAACAGGCAACTGGGTGCCTTCGTCACCGTCACGGCCGAACAGGCCCTCAAAGACGCCGCGGCTTCAGACGCGCTGCACGCAAGGCTGGCCCGGGAGGGCCGCCGCGAAGAACTCCCCGCCCTCCACGGCATGCCCACCGCCTTCAAGGACCTCACGGATGTGGCCGGCGTGCCCACCACGCACGGCAGCGCAGCCCTCGAGCACAAACCAGCTCCGGAGGACGGCGCCCTCGCAGCAACGTTGAAAGGGCAGGGCGTCATCTCGCTGGGTAAGACCCAGGTTCCGGAATTTGGACTTACGGCCTACAGCGAAAACCGGGTGGCACCGCCGTCGCGCAATCCGCACGCCTTGGGACGAAGCTCGGGCGGGTCGTCGGGCGGCAGCGCTGCCGCCGTAGCTGCGGGGCTGGTTCCGTTCGCGCCGGGTACCGACGGCGGCGGCTCCATCCGGATTCCAGCAGGCGCCTGCGGACTGGTGGGCCTAAAGCCGGGACGGGGCTTGGTGCCGGGCGGCGCCAGCGCGGGCGATGCCGCTAAATTGGTGGTTGCCGGGCCGCTCGCCCGGACCGCGGCAGACGCAGCACTGCTGATGGACGCGCTGGTCCCGCGGGATCAAGCGCCCGACGGCGGATACCTCGCCAATGTGGGGCAGGCCCCGGAGCCCTTGAGGATCGGGGTGAGCTTGGACAGCCCGTGGGCCGGTATCTACCCGTTCCAGATCGACGAAGAAGCAGCTGATGCCTTGGAGCTCGGGACCAAGCTGCTGGAAAAAGCCGGCCACAGCGTCACCGAGGCCGGCATCCGCTACGACAACCGCTATCCCGAAGCGTTCACAACAGCCTGGACTGCCGGCGTCGGGAGTGCCCGCATAGCACCCCAGCGTGAGGCGCTGCTGACCCCGTTGACCCGGACGTTCCGGCGTCGGGCGCAACAGCGGAGCGCCTCTAAAGTCAATGAAGCGCTGAGTTTCCTGCGGCAGTTCGAGCACGACACCTTGGCGCAGTACGCGGAGTGGGACCTGATCCTCATGCCCACTTTGGCGCAGACACCGCGGCCCATCGGCTGGTTTACCGGCGGCGGCCACAGCGGCGAGCCGTGGCCTAGCGAGTGGGCCGGCGATGCCGATGAGGACTACAAACGGCAGTGCGAGTACGCTCCGTGGTCCTCCATGGTGAACGTCTGTGGGCTCCCGGCCATCAGCATCCCGGTGCACACAACTGCCTCAGGGTTGCCCATGGGAATTCAGATTATCGGCCGGCCGGGATCTGAACTGCAACTTCTCCAGCTTGCAGCCGTCCTGGAGGCCCGGTAGCCAGCACGTCTAACATATGGAAAGTGGTTGCCCCGGGCATTGATCGATGTGACAATGCCCGCAGTCAGTGCCAGCATTGAGAAAATGAGCACACCTCAAACCACGGCTGAGTCCGCAAAGCCAGCGGGCGATACGTCATTCTTCGGCCACCCAAAGATGTTGGCCAGCCTCTTCTCCGTGGAAATGTGGGAGCGATTCTCCTTCTACGGCATGCAGGGAATCCTGCTCTACTACATGTACTTCACCGCCGAGCAGGGCGGTCTTTCCATCGACCAGGGGCTCGCTGCTGGTTTGGTGGGCGCGTACGGTGGTGGCGTTTACCTGTCGACGATCCTCGGCGCCTGGCTCGCCGACCGTCTCTTCGGCTCCGAAAAAGTTCTGTTCGGCTCGGCCATCATGATCATGGCCGGCCACATCGCACTGGCGCTGCTTCCGGGCGTTCCGGGCCTGATAGCGGGCCTGGTGCTCGTAGGTATCGGCTCCGGCGGCTTGAAAGCCAATGCCACGGCATTGGTGGGCACCCTCTATGGCGAGAAGGACGAGCGCCGCGACGCCGGCTTCTCCATCTTCTACATGGGCATTAACATCGGCGGGCTCATCGGCCCGCTGGTGACCGGCTGGCTGCAGACGAGCTACGGCTTCCACGTGGGCTTCGGCGCCGCAGCCGTGGGCATGGCCATCGGCCTGGTCATCTACGCGTTGGGCCGCAAAAGGCTCCCCGAGGAAGCGCACCGCGTTCCCAACCCGCTCCCGGCGAAGGACCGCACCAAGTATGGGCTCATCTTCCTGGCCATCCTGGTTGTCATCGGCGTACTGCTCGGAACGGGGCTCGTCAACGTCAACAACCTCGCCAGCAGCATGGCCTACGCCGCAATTGGCGCCGCTGTGATCTACCTGTTCCTGATCTTCCGAAGCCCGCTGGTCACCGGCATTGAGCGCAAGCGCGTGGTCGCCTTCATCCCCTTGTTCATTGCATCGGCCGGGTTCTGGGCACTGTTCCAGCAGCAATTCACCTTCATCGCCGTGTACTCGCAGGAGAAGCTGGACCGCAACCTGTTCGGCTGGGAAATGCCGGCCGCCTGGGTTCAGTCCATCAACCCGGTGTTCATCATCATCTTCGCCGGCGTCATGGCTGCCCTCTGGACGAAGCTGGGTTCCAAGCAGCCGAGTTCGCCGCTGAAGTTCTCCGCCGGCCTGTTCATCATGGGACTGGCATTCCTGGCGTTCATCCCGCTGGCCGGCGAGGGCAAAACTCCACTGCTGGCGCTTGTGGGCATCCTGTTCATGTTCACCTTGGCCGAACTGTTCCTTTCCCCCATCGGCCTGTCCGTGAGCACCAAGCTCGCCCCGCAGGCGTTCCACACCCAGATGGTGGCCTTGTTCTTCCTGTCCGTCTCACTCGGCACCACGCTGGCCGGCATCCTCGCCGGGCTGTACAACCCCCAGGACGAACTCCCGTACTTCCTGGGGATCGGCGGCGTTGCAGTGGTCCTGGCCGTTGGCTTGGCTGCGGCTACGCCCGCGATCAAGAAGCTGATGGGCGGCGTTCGCTAGGCTTCCCGGCACACGGCACGCAACCTTAACGACGGCGACCCTTGGGTCCGGTGGAAATCCCACCTGACGCAAGGGTCGCCGTCGTACGCGTCTTAGTAGTTGTAGCGGCCGCTGCTTGACGCGCCAATGGCGACGAAGAAGATGATGCCCAAGATGAGCGTCAGCGCCACGCCGAGGTAACCCATCACCAGGCCGGCGATCGCCATGCCCTTGCCTGCAGGCTCACGCTTCAGGGCGAGGTGGCCCAGAATCACGGCTGCAATCTGCGGGAGGATGAAGAACCCGAAGCCAACGTAGACGGCGATGCCACAGCACATGCTGGCAATGCTCAGGCCCTTGGGCTCGGCCTGCATGGCGTAGTAGGCGGGCTGGCCGTAGGGTGACTGCGGCTGACCGTAAGGCTGCTGGCCGTAGGGCTGCTGGTTGAACGCCTGCTGCTGGTACGGGCTGGGTGGCTGGCCGTAGGGCGAGGGGGGCTGTTGGCTGTAGTCGCCAGGCGTGTACGGGTTCTGGCCTTGCGAGCCCTGTTCGTAGGGCGGGATCGGCTGGGTGGCGTTGGCGCCGTACTCAGGCGTGCCGTACTCCGGCCCACTCTGCTCATGCGCATTTTGCTCAGGCCCACTCGGCTCCGGCGCGCTCCCGGCGGACGGGCTCTGGCTGTACGTGCCCGGCTCGGGCGCGCTGAACTGTGCGGGCGGGACGTACTGGGGCGGTTCGTAGCCCGCAGGCTTATCCTCGTTGCCCTTGGATGGCTGGTCTGACATAGGTATCCCCCTGGATGTGGTCTTTGGTCCCAACACTACCGCCGCCAGGGGCGCCACATAAGGTAGCGCGCGACCCGCGCGTGTGCCACCGAATCACGTAGGGGCATATTCATGCATACGCATGGAATATTTTCGAGCCGGACTTGGTTTTCATCGATAGCGACCTAAATCATCGCTCACCAACTAAATCTGCGGGGCCCTGTCCCGCAAAGGAGGAATCATGGGTAACTTTGAAGGCAAAACCGCGCTCGTCACCGGCGGAGGCTCCGGCCTCGGGGAAGCAATCAGCAAGGACCTCGCGAAGAACGGCGTCAACGTTGTTGTTGTGGACGTCAACCTCGACGCCGCCACGCGCGTAGCCGAGCAGATCACGGCCGACGGCGGCACGGCAGTACCGTTCCAAGGCAACACTGCTGTGGCCGAGGACAGCAAGAAAGCCGTCGACTTCGCAGTGGAGACGTACGGAGCCCTCAACTACGCCGTCAACAATGCCGGTATCGGCGGTGCCAGTGCTCCCGTTGGAGAAATCGACATCGAGGACTGGGACCGGGTCATCGCCATTAACTTGAGTGGCGTCCTCTACGGAATGCGCTACCAAGTCCCGGCCATCCTTGCCGCCGGCGCATCCGAGGGCGCCATTGTGAACATGGCATCGATCCACGGCGCCGTAGCCGCTCCCGGCAACGCCGCGTACACCGCAGCCAAGCACGGCGTTGTGGGCATGACCAAGAACGCTGCCGCTGAATACGGAGCTCAGGGCCTTCGCGTCAATGCAATCGGCCCCGGCTACATCGACACTCCCTTGCTGGCCGCCGCGCCGAAGGAAGTTGTCAGCGGGCTCGAAGCGAAGCACCCGCTTGGCCGATTGGGCACGGCCGAGGAAGTCGCGAACGTCACCACGTTCCTCCTCTCCGACAAGGCCAGCTTCATGACCGGCTCCTACGTGCTCGTCGATGGCGGCTACACCGCCGTCTAGCGTTCCTAGTTTCGTTCCCACTGGGTTGTTCGCTACCCCTACCCCCGATCGCACCCCTAACCTCTGGAGCGAATGGCGCGAAAGGGTGCGCCACCGGTGAACAAGTGGCGCACCCAAGGGGAACGGGTGCGCCTGCTGTGGTGTGAACGGGGAATGAATCTTTGCTGACTCGGCGGTTTTTCTCCTGACGTAACAACGCCATTCGGCGTCACAGGGGCCGGATCGGCGGACATTTCGTGTCAGCTGACGCCAAGGTCTGGCATGCTGGACCCCATGGCTAGCCGAGCGGGCACAGTTGCCCTTCCCCAGGACCTTGTTGACATCACAGCCCTGCTGGACGCGTACTTCGACGTAACTCCAGATCTGGGCGACCCTGCGCAGCGCGTGGCATTTGGTACGTCCGGGCACCGCGGATCCAGCTTGAAGGCGTCGTTTAACGAGCCGCATATCCTCGCGATCACGCAGGCAATCGTCGAATACCGTGGCCGTCAGGGCATCACCGGGCCGCTGTTCATCGGACGTGACACCCACGCCCTCAGTGAGCCGGCGCAGAACTCAGCACTGGAAGTACTAGCTGCCAATGGCGTCACCGTTCTGGTGGACGCACGCCACGGTTATACCCCGACGCCGGCGCTGAGCCACGGCATTCTCAAGTACAACCGCGAAGCCGCCCCGGGCACTCCCCAGGCCGACGGCATCGTGGTCACCCCCAGCCACAACCCGCCAGGTGATGGCGGCTTCAAATACAACCCTCCGCACGGCGGCCCCGCTGACACGGACGCAACGGGTTGGATCGCCGACCGCGCCAACCAGTTGCTTGAGAACGGCCTCCGCGGGGTCAAGCGCATGCCGTTGAACGATGCCCTGGCCGCCGACACCACCGGCAAGTTCGACTTCCTCAGCAGCTATGTGGACGACCTCCCTTCCGTGCTGAATCTTGACGCCATCCGGAACGCCGGCGTCCGCATCGGGGCTGATCCCATGGGTGGCGCGTCCGTTGACTACTGGGGCGAGATCGGCGAGCGCCATCAGCTGAACCTCACGGTGGTCAACCCCACCGTGGATCCGCAGTGGGCTTTCATGACCCTCGACTGGGACGAGAAGATCCGCATGGATTGCTCGTCGCCGTCGGCCATGGCGTCGCTGATCCAGCGGATGGCCGCCGGTGCCGATGGTACCGCCGCCTATGACATCGCCACTGGCAACGACGCCGACGCCGATCGCCACGGCATTGTGACACCGGATGGTGGGTTGATGAACCCCAACCACTACCTGGCCGTAGCCATCGATTACCTGTACCGGAACCGTAGCGGCTGGAACCCCGAGTCTGTTGTGGGCAAGACGCTGGTTTCGTCCTCCATCATCGACCGCGTTGCAAATGGGCTCGGCCGCAAGTTGGTTGAGGTTCCCGTGGGCTTCAAGTGGTTCGTGCCCGGATTGCTCTCCGGTGAGGGCGCGTTCGGTGGCGAGGAATCGGCCGGAGCATCCTTCAATAAGCTCGACGGCAGTGTGTGGACTACGGACAAGGACGGCATCTTGCTGGCCCTGCTGGCGTCGGAGATTACAGCCGTCACCGGCAAGTCTCCTTCACAGCTGTACAAGGGTTTGACTGACCAGTTCGGCGCGCCTGTTTACGCACGCATTGACGCTGCGGCCACCCGCGAGCAGAAGTCCAAGCTGGGCAAGCTCTCCGCCGCGGACGTCACCGCGACTTCCCTTGCAGGCGAAGAGATCACGGCCAAGCTCACCGAGGCTCCCGGCAACGGCGCGTCAATCGGGGGCTTGAAGGTTGTCACGGAGAACGCTTGGTTCGCGGCACGGCCTTCCGGCACCGAGGATGTGTACAAGATCTACGCCGAGTCCTTCAAGGGTGCGGATCACCTGAAGCAGGTCCAGGAAGAGGCCAAGGCGTTGGTGGACGGCGTTATCGCGTAACTTCCTCAAATCTTCTCTCACATTCCAGCCTTAAATCCGGGTCCCTCTCTCCCGGGTGGAAGTGATAGAGCGTTGGCCCCAAACCCGAGGGATGTGAGAGAACGTCCAGAGGGTCGCCCCGTTAAGGCAAAACGCCCGCTCACACGAAAGTGAGCGGGCGTTTCTGCTGCGGGAAGACTCTAGACGGTGCGCACAACGTCGTCGTAAGCGAACTTCGGCTTGGCTTCGCCCCAGGCGTCCGGGCCGGGCTGGCCGATGTTGACCACCAGGAAGCTCTTCTGGTCGCCGGCCGGGAAGAATTCGGCGTCGATTGCGGAGAAGTCGGCACCGGTCATCGGGCCAGCGGCGAACCCCAGCGAGCGCACGGCGAGGATGAAGTAGCCGGCCTGCAGGTGAGCGTTGTTGTTGCCCGTAGCAGCGGCGAAAGCGGGGTCGGCGTCGTACATAGCCTTGGGCGCGTCGTAGGCGGGGAGGAACTTGTCCCACTGGCCCTGCCAGTCGGTGTCGTAGGACAGGATGGCAACCAGCGGGGCGGACGCGGTCTTGGCCTGGTTGCCACGCGAAAGGGTGTCCACCAACTTGGCGCGGGCCTCGTCCGAGCGGACGTAGGTCACGCGGAGCGGCTGGGAGTTGAATGCGGTGGGGCCGAACTTGGTGAGCTCGTAGATGGCGCGGGCCTGCTCGTCGGTGACCTCGCCGGCGAAGCTGTTGGCGGTGCGGGCTTCGGCAAAGATGGCGTCGACTGCTGCGGCGTCAATGACTGCTTCTTCGTGTGCAATCGTCATGGGTAAACCTTTCGCTGGGCCCGGCCCTGAACCGGCCGGGCACGTCTGCTTTCCATGGTTGCAACTTCAACTTCCGTTGTCCTCTTCCCATGACGGCCCGTGACGTTGGGCACAGCGCAAAAGTCGGTAGCATCGTGCATACGAGCTGCCACCCGTTGTGGGGGACGTTCAGCCGTGGGAATGACGACACCAGAAGGGGCCTGATGCCTACCTTTCCCTTAGCGGCCCGCCAGCGGGCACTGGCTGTTCTTGTGGTGCTTTTGGTGATGTTCCTGATGCCAACCGGGCAGGCGTTGGCGTCCACGCAGACACTCGGTTCCGAACAGCAGCAGCCTGGCGTCGAGGATCCTGGAACACGCTTTTTCGGGGCTTTGCTGGACTGGGACAAGGACTCAGCTGCGGATTACGCCCAGCGACTCGGTACGCCCGCGGCTTTGTACGGCCAGAACGTGTCCATGCCCGTGGATGACGGCGGCCGCGAATATTTGAAGGGTTACTTCTCCAAGATCGCGGATCAAGGCTCGCACGCGCTGCTCACGGTCCGCCCCGGGATCGCCCTGAAGGACATCGACGACGACGTTGCGTCCGCTTTTGCGCGTCAAATCACGACGGCGGCAGCCGGCTTCCGGGGGAAGGTCCTGGTCCGCTTCGCACCGGAAATGAACGCCCCGTGGGTCAGCTGGGGACAGGAGCCGGAAGCTTATCGAGCTGCTTTCGACAACGTAGCCGCAGCACTCCGGTCCACCCTGCCGGATCCGGAGATGGTGTGGTCTCCCACAGCTGAGAAGGATTACCCGTTCCAGAGTGCAACGTCTACGCCTCCCAAGGGTGTGCCCTTGGGATCGGTGGACACGAGCGGTAATGGCGTGTGGGATCAGGATGACTCCGCTTTTGAGCCGTACTATCCGGGCGACGACGTGGTGGATTGGGTTGGGCTGTCCGTCTATCACGACACGACGGGCGCCGGTAAGGCCAGCAATACGCTGCCCACGGCGGGTGAGTTCAATGAAGCCCTGCACGTATCCAGCGGGGGAATTTCCAGCGGCGGGGCTGGGACGGACAATTTCTACAACACCTATGCACAGGCCCGCGGCAAGCCTCTCTTGGTTGAGACGGGGGCTTTCTACTCGCCCGGAGCCGGTGGCGCTTCTGAGCTGGACGTCAAGCAAACGTGGTGGCACCAGGTCTTTGCCTCGGTGGCGGAGCCCGGTAATGGGGCGGTCCGGGCTGTGGTGTGGAATGAGACCACCGATGTGCGCGAACCAGGGCGGGTGCCCATTGACTGGAGGAGCACTGCTGAGCCCCAGCTGGCCACCCCGTTCCGAACCTCGTTGGACACCTCAGGCCTCACCCTTGGACCTGTCACTGAGAAGGGCCTGGACAACGTGCCCGGCATTGAGGCCCCTCAAGCGAAGAGTGGGACGGTCATACAAGGCTGGGCGGCGTGGGCTTCGGCCGGGTCTGTGCTGATTGCTGTGGCGGCATTGTGGCTGTTGTCCTCGCGGGCTTTCGCCAGTAAATGGTCCTACACAGGCACGGGTAAGCGTGATGCGCGGATCGACATGCTCCGGGGCCTGGCCATCGTGTTCGTGGTGGTGAACCATGTGGGCATCAACTCCGTTTTCCAGCTGCTCAGCCAGGAGACCTTGGGGGTGGTTTCCGGTGCGGAGCTCTTCGTCATGCTCTCCGGTGTGGTCCTCGGCATGGTTTACGGTCCCCGGATAGCCACCGACCTGGGTGACGTTGTGGACGGGACCACCAAGCGCGCTTGGAAGTTGTACTTCACGGCCCTTGCCGTGGTGTTGATCGTGTACGGGCTGAGCCTGCTTCCCTTCATAAACGCCGCAGCAGTCACCACCTTCACGGATCAAGGAACCGGCGGGGCAGGCCGCGCAGCGGCAGGCACTACGTACGATCTCTACGCCGGGATGGAGGGACTGCTGCAGTTCCCCGTCCCGCAGGGTCTCATCCCGGCTCTGCTGTTGCTGCAGGTTGGGCCGTGGCAGTTCAACATCATGGGGCTCTACGTGATCCTGTTGCTGATTAGCCCCCTGATCCTCGTTGCGCTCTCGCGCGGATTCACGTGGCTGGTCCTCACGCTCAGCGTCGGCCTCTACACGGCGGGATCAATTTTCCGTTTCCGCCTGCTGCCGTCGCAGTTCGAGGATTCTTTCCCGCTTCTCGTGTGGCAGCTCTTGTTTGTTGTGGGGATGACCGCCGGGTTCTATCGGCGTCAGATCATCGAGTGGTTCGGTGACCCGCAGCGCCGCCTGCTTCTGGGAGTTTGCGTCTTCCTGGCCGCTGCCTGTGCGGTGTTCTCCTGGAGCGGCCCTTACCTGACCAATCAACTGGACGTTAGGCTCGCGCTGATCCCGGAAAGCACGTTCAGGTTTGTCTACGACACCTTCTTCAGTAGGACCTACCTTGGCCCGGGGCGGGTGCTCAACGTCTTCCTCATCACCATTGCCCTGTACGCATTGTTGAGTGCTTTCTGGAAGCCGTTGTCTCGTGCCGTGGGCTGGTTCTTCATACCTCTGGGCCAGGCCACGCTGTACGTGTTCATCATGCACGTGTTCTTTATTGTGGCCATTGCCAACATCCCTGCCCTGCGGGACGGAAACCTGTGGCTGAACACTGCCGTGTACATCGCGTTGCTTGCCACACTGTGGGTAATGGTCAAAACAAAGTTCCTGTTCGGGCTGGTTCCCCGCTAGAGGCCAGCATTCGCCGCCGCCCCAAGGTCCGCATTGGCGGTAATGTTGCACCGAATCCCAATACTCTTCTGAGGAAGGCCCCGCCATGAGCATGCTCGGCATCAAATGGAAGCTCCACGGCAACGGCAAGTCCATCCGCCCCGGCCACGTGGTGGCCCCCGACGAGCGGCTCGCCTGGCCCCTGACCATCGGCATCGGCATGCAGCACGTGGTTGCCATGTTCGGCGCGACGTTCCTTGTCCCCATCATCACGGGCATGCCCCCGGCCACCACACTGCTCTTCTCGGGTATCGGCACGCTGCTGTTCCTGGTGATCACCAAAGGCCGGGTGCCCAGCTACCTCGGTTCGAGCTTCGCATTCATCGCCCCCATCATGGCGTCCCAGCAGCAGTACGGCGTGAGCGGCGCCTTGGGCGGTGTGGTGCTTGCCGGCGTCGTACTGGCGCTTATTGGTGCGGTGGTCCAGAAGTTTGGCGCCGAATGGATCAACCGGCTAATGCCGCCCATTGTCACCGGCGCGATTGTGGCGCTGATCGGCCTGAACCTCGCGCCGGCCGCGAAAGCGAACTTCGACGCCGCTCCCGTCACCGCGCTGATCACGCTGGTTACCATCATCCTGGTTTCCGTGCTGTTCCGCGGGATTCTTGGCCGCCTGAGCATCCTGGTGGGTGTTGTGGTGGGGTATCTCGTGGCGATGATGCGCGGCGAGGTCAACTACGAAAAGATGGACGCCGCCGCGTGGGTAGGCCTGCCACTGTTCCAGACGCCCGAATTCCACATCGGCGTGGTGGGCCTGTTTGTGCCGGTGGTGCTGGTGCTCGTGGCGGAGAATGTGGGGCACGTGAAGTCGGTGGCCGCGATGACCGGCCAAAACCTCGACGGCGTCTCCGGCCGCGCGCTGATGGCCGACGGCGCCGCGACGGTACTTGCCGGGTTCGGCGGCGGTTCCGGTACCACAACGTATGCGGAGAACATCGGCGTCATGGCCGCCACCAAGGTCTACTCGACGGCGGCCTACTGGGTGGCCGGTATCTTCGCCATCCTGCTGAGCTTCTCCCCGAAATTCGGCGAATTGATCGCCACCGTTCCGGCGGGCGTGCTGGGCGGCGCCGCGACCATGCTGTATGGCATGATCGGCGTGCTCGGCGTGAAGATCTGGGTTCAGAACAAGGTGAACTTCTCCAACCCGATCAACCTGACCACAGCCGCCGTCGCTTTGATCATCGGCATTGCTGATTACACGTGGACCATTGGCGAGCTGAAGTTCACGGGCATTGCACTGGGTTCCGCCGCTGCCCTGGTGATCTACCACGGCATGAAGGGGCTGGCCCTCTGGCGCGGGACTGTGGCCGAGCCGGAAACCGAGACGGCGGGGCTGCCGCCTGCGGTGAAGTCAGCAATGAATGCTGCGGCCAAGAGGGGCGGGAAGAAGGGGAAGTAGGGCTTCCTGCCGGGACCTGCGGATGAGGTGTGGATCCGGGAGCAGCCTTACTGGTCCCCAAACTTGGTGTCGAAACGGCTCATGAACGCGGCCATGGCATCGCGGGCCACCGGCTCAAAGGGCCTGTAGGTCTTGGTCCCATTGGCTTCGTTCCACCCGGAACTGATGCCACTGCTCGCCAGCCAGGTGATCTGCTTGTAGAACGGGTTGGTGGTGTCAACGTCCGCAAACGGCGACTCCGCTGGGGCATTGAACTCCGGCGAACCGGCCAGCCTGTACATGAAGGCGGCCATGGCATCGCGGGCTACCGGTTCAAGCGGGCGGTACGTCTTGGTCCCGTTCGCCTCAACCCATCCGGTACTAATGCCCTTGCTGGCGAGCCAGGTGATCTGCTTGTAAAACGGGTTGGTGGTGGCTACGTCGGCAAAGGGCGACTTGGCGGGGGCCGTGAACTCCGGGCTACCTTCCAAGCGATACAGGAAAGCAGCCATTGCATCACGGGCAACAGGGGCCAGGGGCCGGTAGGTCCTGGCTCCGTTGGACTCGGTCCATCCGGTTGAAATTCCACGGGACCCGAGCCAATTGACTTCGGTGGTGAATTGTCCCCCGGTTATGTCGGAAAAGATGGGGCCTGGGTTGCTGGCGAAGGCTGCCAGCTGCTGGACGGTACCGTTGAAAACATTCTGATCACCCGGGAAAACGCCGGAATCGGCGTGCTGCCACAGGGTGTAGGCCTGCCAACCTGCGGGCAGCTCTCCGGGCGTCGCTGACCACCTCGCGATGTGCAGCGGGTGGTTGCCGAATCCGTTGGCCCTACCCGTGCAGGTGTTCCACCAGTCCGTGGTGGTGTAGATGGCGGGAAGGCGCCCGGTTCGCGACAGGATGGTGGTGGAGAAGTCGGAGATCCACGAAACCATTTGACCCGGGGTCATTCCGTAGCAAGAGCTGCCGTAGGGGTTGTACTCGAGGTCCAACAGCGCAGGCAGTGCTTCACCATCAGGAGTCCAGGCTGCACCGCTCTGCAGGAAATAGCTGGCTTGAGCGGCACCGGAAGACGCGTTGGGAAGTGCGAAATGATACGCGCCACGCAGCATCCCAACCGAAGCTGCCCCGGCGTACTGGTCGGCGAAGTACGGGTTGCTGTATTCGGTTCCCTCGCTGGCTTTGACGTACGCGAACCTGGCCCCGTTTTCTGCAGCCTTGGTCCAGTCCACCACCCCTTGGTGGCTACTGACATCCATTCCGGGCACCCCCGGCAATGATGAGGCGGACTCCGTGGCCTGAAGGGTGAACAAGTGGCCTGCGCTTTCATGACCACGAATTGTAGATCCCATGGCGTGGTCGTTCTGGACTGTGGGCGATTCATCGGAAGCGGTGGCCGGCGTCGCACCGGACGCGATGAGAAGCATGGTGGCGAGCAAGGCAGCGGCCGTTTTGGTGCCGGCAATCCCTTGCGGCCGCCGTTTGGGTGACGTTTCCGGGGTGCTTGGGCAGCTGGGCGTGGAGAGTTTCATTCGACGATTCCTTCGGCATGCGGGAGGAACCGGCGCCCCCACGTGGTTCAGCCCAGCCTACAGCCAAACTAAAGGTCGACGTCGAGGAAAGCCCGCGAATCCTCTAGCCGCGCACCCGCATCTGACCTCGCCGTCACTAGGCAGCCGCCGCATCAAGCAGGCGGCGCGACAACCAGTGACGGTCACCGTGAACGTGGACGCCTTCCCTCATAATCGAGTCGAATATCGGTGCCGCCCGCACTTCGGCCGCTTCGTAAATCATCGGACGAACGTCGTTGCCGGTAAGGCGGTACACGTCCACGGCCAGGTTTCCAATCTGCTCATATAGGTCGTCGTCAGCACCGTCATGAATGATGAACAGCAAGTCGATATCAGAGTCATTGCGCATGTCTCCGCGTGCCGCTGAACCAAAAAGGGTTACCTGCAGCGGGCGTTCAGGCCATCTCAATATTGCGCGGGAAACAAAACGCATGAATCGATCCCTGCCCCGGGATGCTTCTGCGATGACGCCAGCGAGCATGTGGGATGAATTCAGGGCGTACTCGGTTCGGTTTCCGACTTGGATTCCCATCACAATGCCGCCCTCTTGAAGGCGCTCCAAGCATCGCCGAGTGCCCGACACAGAGGCTTGGATGCCGCGGTCCCGAACCAGATGCCCGGGTGTACTTGGACGACCGTCAGCCAATGCCATGAGGACATCAGCCTCAAGCGTCGGACAAATCGCCCTCAACGGGTTCTGCAGCTGCATGTGGTCTCCTAATCGCTTCTTATTGTACGCGATTTTTCAAACTTCCAGCCGCCCCGGAAGTGATCATCGAGGGACGGATTCTCGGCGACATGAGCCACCCAAAGCCCCGAGAGCTAACCCTTCGAGGGGCGGGCACCGAGGACGCGGCTAAGTGGTCGCCCGAAGACATAGAGCACTTCTCAGAGAGCGCTCTCTTGACGTACGTGACTTGCAGCACATACATTGGTCCCACATCCCAGAGAGCGCTCTCTCGCCGTTGGCGTACGGTCGCTCGAACACACAAAGGAGTGATCGTGGAGTTTTCACGACTAAGGAAATTCACTGCCCTGGCGGGCGTAGCCTCACTAGCCCTCGTAGCAGCGGGCTGCAGCGGCGGAGGCGATAAGGCGGCGAGCGCCGACAACCCCGTCACACTGACCGTGACCACCTTCGGCACCTTCGGATACGACGACCTGTATGCCGAATATGAGAAGCAGAACCCCGGCGTCACCATTGAGGCCACCAACATCGACCGCGGTTCCAACGCCCGGACCGATGCGTTCACCAAGCTCGCCGCAGGCTCCGGGCTCAGCGACGTCACGGCTATCGAGGAAGGCTGGCTCGGCTCCATCATGGAGGTCTCGGACCAGTTCGTGGACCTCAAGGAGCACGGCGCTGAGGACATCAAGGGCAACTGGGTGGACTGGAAGTTCAAGCAGGGCACGGACCCCAACGGCCGTGTGATCGGTTACGGCACGGACATAGGACCGCAGGCACTCTGCTTCAACGGCAAGCTCTTCGAGGCGGCGGGCCTGCCGAGTGACCGCGAGAAAGTCGCGGAACTTTTCGGCGGCAAGGACGGAAGCTGGGAAACGTACTTCAAGTTGGGCCGCCAGTACAAAGAGGCCACCGGCAAGGCCTGGTATGACCAGTCCGGCTTCGTCTGGAATTCCATGGTCAACCAGATGGACGAGGGCTACTACACCAAGGACGGCAAGCTGAACGTCGAAGGCAACAAGGAAATGCGGGCTAAGTTCGACATGCTCGCCGCCGGAACCGCTGATGGCCTTTCCGCCAACCAGACCCAGTTCGACTGGGGTAACGGCAAGGCCTTCGTGGACGGATCCTTCGCTACCCACGTTTGCCCGGCGTGGATGCTGGGCACCATCAAGGGCCAGCTCGAGTCCGCCGGCGGCGGACCGGCAAGCGGCTGGGATGTAGCGGATGTCTTCCCGGGCGGTGCCTCCAACTGGGGCGGTGCTT
Source organism: Paenarthrobacter sp. TYUT067 (assembly GCF_023656375.1). Taxonomy (NCBI): domain Bacteria; kingdom Bacillati; phylum Actinomycetota; class Actinomycetes; order Micrococcales; family Micrococcaceae; genus Paenarthrobacter; species Paenarthrobacter sp. TYUT067. The sequence goes on along the minus strand of NZ_JAMOIT010000008.1, from coordinate 114,494 downwards.
TCCTCTCGGTTCCCAAGACCTCCAAGCACCCCGCTGAAGCAGCCAAGCTGGCAGCATGGCTGACCGCACCTGAGCAGCAGATCAAGCAGTCCGCTGCGGCGAACAACTTCCCCAGCACCCTGGAAGCACAGGCAAAGATCGTGGAAGCGGCAAAGCCGAACGAACTGTTCAACAACGCTCCCTATGGCGCCATCTTTGAGTCCCGCGCTGAAGGTGTGATCGCACAGTTCAAGGGTCCGGATGACTCCGTGATCCAGGAGAACGTCTTCGGTCCGGCCCTCAAGATGCTCGACTCGGGCAAGGGCACCGCAGATGAGGCTTGGAATGAAGCCGTCAAGCTTCTCAACGACCTCGTGGTCAACAACTAGCAGCACCCGGCCGTGGGGCCTCCGGGAAACCGGAGGCCCCCTCACAGAGTCTGAGACCCGACCATGACCACCACCCTGAATCGCCCGGCAGCCGGCAGAGCGGCCGCCACCAAACCGAAACCGACGTTCCGCCAACGCCTGAATGTCTTCGACATGAAGGCATCCCCGTACTTCTATATCGCACCGTTTTTCATCCTGTTCGCCCTGGTGGGGCTCTTTCCCCTGGGCTACACGTTCTTCGTTTCCCTCTTCGACTGGCACCTGCTCAAAGGCCAGGGAGAGTTTGTGGGATTCCAGAACTTCGCAGAGGTTCTTCAAGACAGGTTCTTTTGGAACTCCCTGTTCAACACCGTCAGCATCTTCCTGATCTCCACCATTCCCCAGCTGATCATGGCAACCATCATTGCCGCGGTGCTGGACCAGAACCTCCGCGCCAAGACGTTCTGGCGCATGAGCATCCTGCTCCCCTACGTCGTGACTCCCGTGGCTGTTGCCATGATCTTCACCAACATGTTTGGCGAGCAGTACGGGCTGATCAACAACATCCTGGCCAGCTTCGGCATTGACCCCGTTATGTGGAAGAACGACACCCTTCCCAGCCACATCGCCATTGCCACCATGGTGAACTGGCGCTGGACCGGCTATAACGCCCTGATTCTCCTGGCTGCCATGCAGTCGGTGCCGCGGGATATCTATGAGTCCGCAGCGATCGATGGCGCCGGTTCGGTCCGGCGCTTTTTCAGCATCACGCTGCCGAGCATCCGGCCCACCATGGTGTTCGTCATTGTCACTGCGACCATTGGCGGGTTGCAGATCTTCACGGAGCCCCGGCTGTTCGATCCGGTGGCGGCGGGCGGAACGGCACGACAGTTCCAGACCACCGTGCTGTACCTGTGGGAGATGGCCTTCCAGCGGCAGAACTTCGGCAAAGCCTCCACCATCGCCTGGCTCCTGTTCCTGATCATCCTGCTCTTCGGCATCGTGAACTGGCTAATCTCACGCCGCATCGCCACCAACGGCGACGATCGCGGAGCAGCCAGTCGCCGCCGTCGTAAGCGCTCTTCCGCGGCGAAAGCAAAAGCGCACGACGCCGGCCTCGCCGCCCAGGCGGTAGCGGCAGAACCGGTAACGGCACCAGAATCAACCCCGAGGAGCGGGCAATGACCCTCACGCAAAACCGACCACAAGCGCCGGCTCCGCAGCGAACCTCCCGGTCCCTGACCGCCAGGAAAGCACTCTTTGGCAACGGCCGCCGGCCCGGGTTCCTCACCTACGGGTTGTTGCTCGCCTTTTTCCTGGCATCGGCCTACCCGCTCTGGTGGTCCGTGATCATCGGCAGCCGCTCCAACGAGGCCCTCGGCGAGACGTGGCCGCCGTTGTTCCCGGGCGGAAATTTCTGGACCAACGTCGGGGAGGTGTTCGACACCGTCCCGTTCTGGCTTGCGCTGGGCAACAGCGTGCTGATCTCAGGCATCATCACCATTTCCGTGGTGGGATTCTCCACCTTGGCCGGATATGCGTTTGCCAAGCTGCGCTTCCGCGGCCGCAACTGGCTGATGGTAGCGGTGATCGCCACTATGGCCATCCCCACGCAGCTCGGCATCATCCCCTTGTTCATGCTGATGCGCACGCTGGGCTGGACCGGTGAGATCGGCGCCGTCGTGATCCCTACGCTGGTCACGGCGTTCGGTGTCTTCTTCATGCGGCAGTATCTGGTGGACGTGATCCCGGACGAGCTGATCGAGTCGGCGCGCATGGATGGAGCGTCCATGATCTCAACGTTCTGGCATGTGGCACTCCCGGCCGCGCGCCCGGCCATGGCCATCCTGGGCCTGTTCACGTTCATGACGGCGTGGACTGATTTCCTGTGGCCTTTGCTGGTGCTCGACGCCGGCAATCCCACCTTGCAGACGGCGCTCAGCCAACTGCAGTCGGCCCGGTATGTGGATTACTCCATAGTCCTGGCCGGCGCCGTCATGGCAACACTTCCGCTGCTGGCCCTCTTCGTCGTGGCGGGACGACAACTCATATCCGGAATTATGCAAGGAGCAGTGAAGGGCTAATGCCATTCGAAGCAACAACCCACCCAGCGATCACTCCCTTTAACAGGGTGTGGCCCAAGGGCTTCCTTTGGGGCTCGGCCACCGCCGCAGCCCAGGTGGAAGGTGCCAGCCACGAGGGCGGCAAGGAAGATTCCGTGTGGGACGCTTTCGCCCGCGTTCCGGGCGCCATTGCCAACGGTGAAACGTTGAAGGACGCGGTGCGGCACTACCACCGCATGCCGCAGGACGTCAGGATCATGAAGGAGCTGGGCCTGGATTCCTACCGGTTCTCCACCAGCTGGTCACGCGTCCGTCCCGGTGGCCGGGCCGCGAACGCCGAAGGCCTGGACTTCTACTCACGTTTGGTGGATGAATTGCTCGACGCCGGCATCCTCCCTTGGTTGACCCTTTACCACTGGGACCTGCCGCAGGCGCTGGAGGAGAAGGGCGGCTGGGCCAACCGCGACACCGCCTACCGCTTCGTGGACTACGCCAACGACGTCTATTCGGCACTGGGAGACAGGGTTCAGCACTGGACCACCTTCAACGAACCCTTCTGCTCCTCACTCCTTGGCTATGCGGCCGGCGTGCATGCTCCGGGCCGTCAGGAGCCGGATGCTGCAGTGGCGGCAATCCATCACCAGCACCTCGCCCACGGCCTGGTGGTCAATGAGCTCCGGAGCCGCGGCGCCCAACAGCTGGGGATCACGCTCAACCTGAGCAACTCCATCCCACGGGATCCTTCCGATCCTGTGGACCTTGACGCCGCCCGCCGGTTTGATTCGCTGCAGAACCGGATCTTCCTCGATCCGATTCTCCGTGGTGTTTACCCGGAGGACACGCTCAACGACCTTGAGCAGTTCGGCATCCGGGACGTCATCAAACCTGGCGACCTGGAGATCATCGGTGCTCCCATCGACTTCCTGGGCGTCAACCACTACCACGATGACCTCATCAGTGGTCACCCCACTGATGAACACGGCGACGGCCACTCGGGCGGCGCAACCCGCCCGACGTCGTCGTGCTGGATTGGTTCGGAGGACATCGCATTCCCCAGCCGCGGCCTGCCGCGCACGGCCATGAACTGGGAGGTCAATCCGGACGGGCTGCGGAAGCTCCTGGTGCGCCTTGGCGAGGAATACCCCACGCTGCCACCGCTGTACATCACCGAAAACGGTGCCGCTTACCACGATGTGGTCAGTCCTGACGGGGCGGTCCATGACGCCGAGCGGACCCAGTTCGTGCTGGATCACATCACGGCCGTGGGCGAGGCGCTGGACCAGGGCGCCGATGTGCGCGGCTACTTTGTGTGGTCCCTCCTGGACAACTTTGAGTGGTCCTGGGGCTATGGCAAGCGCTTCGGGGTGGTTCGCGTGGACTACGACACCTTTGAGCGCACGGTCAAGGACAGCGGACTGGCATATTCGAGGGTCATCGCCTCGGCCAAGGCATCGGCCGACGCCACTGTGAACGCCTAAAGTAGCCTTCAAAGGCATACTTTTTCTTACGTTCCGGAGATGACCATGACGCAGGACACCAGCGGCCCCCGGCCGGTACCCACCCTTGAAATGGTGGCTGCCTTGGCCGGGGTCTCGCGGGCCACCGTGTCCCGGGTGGTCAACGACAGCCCCAGTGTGGACCCGGAGTTGGCGCAGTCGGTAAGGAAAGCCATCCTCGCATTGGACTACACGCCAAACCGTGCTGCTCGTTCGCTCGCCAAGCGCCGGGCTAATGCGGTCACACTGATCGTTCCGGAGTCGACGTCCAAGGTCTTCGCAGACCCATTCTTCGCCTCGGTAGTGCAGGGCATCGCCTTGTATCTCACCGATACCGAGTACACGCTGAACATGGTGATCTCCTCGGAGTCGAAACCGGAGAAGACCCGCAGCTTCCTGCTTGGGGGCAACGTGGACGGGGTCCTGGTGGTGTCGCACCACAGTGGCGATAACTCCTGGACGCACCTCTCGGGGTCCTTGCCCATGGTGTTTGCGGGGCGGCCCTTGGTAGGTGGCAAGGAGAGCTACTACGTTGACGTGGCCAACGAGCAAGCGGCTTATGAGGTCACGCGTCTACTGACCGAGAGCGGCCGAAAAAACGTTGCAACCATTGCCGGTCCCCAAGACATGCCTCCCGGGCTGGACCGCCTTGCTGGGTGGAGGACGGCCGTACGGGAGGCAGGCCTGGGGGAAGGCTTGGTGGAGGAGGGCGACTTCACTTTGGCCTCGGGCGCCAAAGCCATGCATCGATTTTTGGACCGCGGCGTGCCTGTTGACGCCGTTTTTGCAGCGAACGACCAGATGGCTGCCGGCGCCTACACCGCCATTCAAGGGCGGGGTTTGCGCATCCCGGAGGACATCGCCGTAGTGGGTTTTGACGACGATTCCTTCGCTACCTCCGTAACCCCAGCTCTCACCACCGTGCATCACCCGATTGTTGAACTCGGCAAGAAAATGGCCGAAACCCTGGTGAACCTGATCGAGGGCAAACCGGCAGAACGCGTGAACAGAATGCCTACCTCGATCGTGATCCGCGATTCCGTATAGCTCTATGCCTTGAAAGGCTTTTCCATGATTCCTGCTCCCGTCAGCACCGTAGCGCCCTCCAGGGCGACAGGCCATCCCATCCGATGGGGAGTAGTGGCCACAGGCTCTATTGCACAACGGGTGGTGGAAGACCTCGCGCTCCTGGAGGACTCTGTCCTTCAGGCTGTCAGTTCGCGCACGGAGGCGTCGGCGCGGAGCTTTGCTGAGAAGTTTGGCTTCGTCTCTGCGTATTCCGACGTCGGGGAGACGCCCGGTTACGAGCGGCTGCTGGCGGATCCCGCTGTCGACGTCGTGTATGTCGCCACGCCGCACGCGCAGCATCACGTTGTCGCATTGGCCGCGCTCAATGCGGGCAAGCACGTACTGTGCGAAAAGCCCCTCGCCATGGATGCCGTGCAGGCACGTGAGCTGGCTGACCTCGCCCGGGACAAGGGGCTTTTCCTCATGGAGGCAGTGTGGACCCGGTTCCTGCCGAGCTTCTGCCGCGCCATGGAAATCCTGCGTTCGGAAGAAATTGGGGAGCCGCGCTGGCTTCAGGCCGATCTTGGCTTTGTACCTGCCTACGATCCCGCTTCACGGATCTGGGATCCGGCTGCCGGGGGCGGAGCGTTGCTGGACCTTGCCGTCTATCCGTTGACGTGGGCCCTGGGAGTTTTCGGCGAGCCTCGCAGTTTGCTGGCCAACGGAGTTTTGACTCCTGAGGGAGTGGACCTGCAGAGCTCCGTCACATTGGATTACCAGGGCGGGGCACACGCTCAGTTCATCACCTCGATCGGCGCTGAGTGCCCCGGCGTGGTGACGGTGGGAGGAACGGAAGGTTGGCTGCGATCCTCGGCTCCCCTTTTCAAGCCGGCCGAGCTCGTTATCCAGCCTCGTAGTGGCACACTGCGGACGGAGGAATTTGAGGTGCTGGGGCACGGGTTCAGTTACGAGCTGCGCGAGGTGACGCGTTGCCTGCAGGCCGGGCTGACCAAGAGCCCGTTCATGACTCCTGAGGAGTCTGTTGGGACCATGGAACTGTTGGATGAGGCTCGTCGACAGATGGGTCTCCGGTATCCCAGCGATCTTCAGACTCCCACCGCAGCAGGTCCCCTGGCTGGCACTCCAGCACCTCACACAGCGCTTCGAGCGTAGTAAAACGCACCGCCTTCGCACGGCCGTTCTTTAGCACGGCCAAGTTGGCCGGGGTGATGCCTACCTTCTCGGCGAGCACTCCTACGGGCATTTTGCGCTTGGCGAGCATGACGTCAATGTCCACGATGATCGGCATCAGATCACCTCGTCCAGCTCGGACCGGAGATGCTCCGCTTCTGCGTCCCGGGCTACGGCTTGGGCGAGGAGGGTTCGCATCACCAGCACAACCAGGGCCACTCCCCCGATCAACAACGCCGCCCCACAGATCAGCAGCACGACGCCAGGGGCAATCTCACCTGGCGCCAGGATCACTGCGATGCCAAACATCAGTACCGACGCGATTGCGATGGCTCCAAAAATGACGTCCACAAATCGGAAGGCCCTGTGGGAGAACACCGTCCCGCGGCGCACCATGGTCAGCAAACGCCACACGCAGACCGCCACCACCTGGACGCACAGAATACCCAGGACCACGATGGCGAGCAGCGCAATGCGGGGACCATCCGGTGCGCCGGCCTCAACAAGGTCCGTTGAGAGCAGCGGGACCATCCGTACTTGCACGAACAATGAACCCGCCAGCACTAACGCGATGACTACCCGCAACGCGAGGATTGTCAGCTTTCCCATGAGTCTCCTTTATCGACCAGCAACCTGATTCTATCGATATTCGATACTTAAGCAACTCTTCGAGAGTATTGTGGATAGTCAGCTTGCTTACTAAAGTTTCATTACTTAGGCTGGAACAGGTCAGACAAACAACTCTCACAGCGGCGGTCCACGCCCAAAAAGCACCCCGCTGCGCAACGAGGAGGAACAATGTCAGAACACAACATCGCAGGCAAGAAGGTCGCATTCCTGTTGACGGACGGCGTGGAGCAGGTGGAACTCACCAGCCCATGGCAGGCCGTCAAGGACGCGGGCGGCGAGCCAACGCTCGTGGCCCCATCCAAGGGAAAGCTCCAAGGCTTCAATGGCGTGGAGAAGGGTGACACCTTCGACGTCGATCTTGCCGTGGCCGACGCAAACGCCTCCGATTTCGACGCGCTGGTTCTCCCGGGCGGCGTCGTCAACGCGGATAACCTCCGAGTGGACAAGGACGCCCAAAACTTCACGCGCGCGTTCTTCGAACAGCACAAGCCGGTTGCATCGATCTGCCACGGCCCGTGGATTTTCATCGACGCCGGCGTCATCAAGGGCCGCAACGTCACCTCGTTCCACACGCTCCAGTCGGACCTGAAGAATGCAGGCGCCAACTGGACTGATGAGGAAGTGGTGTGCGACCAAGGCCTAGTCACCAGCCGCAACCCGGACGACCTGCCGGCCTTCAACAGCAAGCTCGTGGAGGAAATCTCCGAGGGCCAGCACGCAGGCCAGACCGCTTAGCGGTCACTGACCCACCTACGGCAAGTGCCGCCGTCGTACTTTTACAAGAAGTACGACGGCGGCACTCGGCGTTTCGTGACTTGAAGGCTTGGTAGCGAGACTAGCCACGCACGGTGACGGAGAACTTCCACACGACTTTCCCGGTGTCGGTCATGGTGAAGCACTGGCTTGCGCGGGTCCAGGAGGAGTTCATGGTGAAGCGCTTCGTGTTGCACGAGGACTGTGAGCTGAAGTCGGTCGGGTACAGGTAGGTGTAGCCCGCAGCCTGCGCCGGCGCCGCAACCGCGAGGCCTCCGGCGGCAAGTGCGATCGCTGCTGCAAACGTGGCAATGGTCTTGTGACGCTTCATAGTCTCTCCCCACATTGGCCTGAAGGAGTATGGCCAAACTATCAGCGGAGACTAGGGGCCGAAAGGGGCAGGAGTGCCCATGAATTCATTGAGGTCCGCAAGCGGAGCAAGTCCCATCCACTCAAGGCCTCGGGATCGACAGTCGGTTAGTAGACCTTGAAGTGGTCAATCACTTTGTCGGCAAGGGCCTTGACGAACTCGCCGTCTTCACCCCTGCCCCACCGCTTCTCCACGGCATCGAGAGGATACATAGCGAACGTAAGATCTTGAGATGGCATTCAGATCGCTTCTTCCTGGCGAAGTCCTCATCATGAAAACCCTGCTTGATCGTGTGGACGAGCCAAAGTGGAGCGCGCTCGATCTAGACGCCCTGCGGGTTAGCGACATGAACGACGGTGGAATGGGCAGCCTTCTATTTGAGAGCACGAAGCCATCCAGAAGGTATGGACTTACCCTTTCGGAGGGTTGGTTTAACGATGAGGATGGCTTTCCCGTCCTAGTTGCGATCAATCTCGATAAGGACAACGACGTCTTCGAACTCGATAGCTGGAAAGTCGACTTCTCACCGCGCCGCCGGATGCCAAAATCGGCCGCGGAGATAGTTTCCGACCCGGCTGATCTGCAGCAGGAAGAGTATGTCGGGCCGAAACATATAAACGGTCGGCCGGACGCTCCTGACAAGCCGGGGTGACTTTCTCTCGTATATCAAGGAGGGGCTGGCGAAGTTGATTTAAGATGTCCGCGAAAACGGGCTGAGTCGTCCGGCTGGGAATGGAGCACCAGGCAGGACCGCATACCCCAAGGACGGAACTGTTGTCATGCGGGATCTTTTCCATAAGACGGAGGAAGTGTGTTCCGTCCGAAGGATTCATGGGGCTTCTGGTTTATGCAGTAGTTAAGAAACAGCATCGGAGAGCGTGGGTCAGTATGGTGAATACAGTTGCTTTAGATCTCAGTGATGAGGAGCGCTTGCTTCTCTGGCGGGGCTTGTTGGAGTGGGGTGGCCCCGCCCGCCCATCTGATGCGATGGCTGTGGCCATGGGTTTTCTTAGTATCAATGATCTGCTTGGTGAGGGCTCCCGAATTGGTGAGGTGATCAGGGCGGGAGGAGCTCTCAGCAAACCCGATTGGCGCCGTGCCCTGTTGGCCACGGAAATCGTGTTCGCCAGCGGTGTCGTGGGATCGGGGCTGGACTGGTCTATGACCACTGGTTTCCAAGACGACGAAACAATCGTGATCTTGCGGTCTATTCAGCGCAAGATGGCCGGCAGCCGCTATTGGGTTCTCGATAGCGTGACTACCTCGGATGTTCCGCCAGCGCCGCGGGTCACCGCGATGCCGCGTATTTCCCGGGTGTCAGAGGAGACCTTGCCGGAGTCTGCAGAGACTCGTCCGTTGATTGAGCTTGTCAATAGCACCGGTGCCACAGCGCAGCGTCAGCAAGTGAAGCGGGTGGTCGAGGGACTTGCATTGGGGTGCCTCTACTACGGAATTCTGCGACTGCCCAACGATAGGACGGCTGTTGCGTCCGCATTTACCAGTGCGTGGAGTTCTTGGCCCAAAGCACCGGAATTCAACAGCGTTAATGACTTGACTGTCGGAAACGACGTCTGGATTGAAATGGGAAAGTCAGAAAGCCGTAAGGGCCTCACTGCGGCCTGGGAACGCCGCTCCGTGCCGCATTTGATGCCGAGGTACGCGGATGACACGGTAACCGATTGCCTAAAGCTTGTTGCCGACGACAAAGCATCCGCAGAGGATTGGACTGACCTGGCCGAAAGTTACCTGCGGGCCCTTTCGCAGACTCCTTCGAGCAGCGCCACGTAGAGTTCCTGCCACAGTTGCGCGGGTTTTTCTGTCGTTTCTGGTGTGGCCTGGGTCGACCCCGGGTTGAACTAGACGATTGGTACAACGATCCCAAGGTCTCATCAGCGATGATCTATAACGTTGAGGACGCAACAGGTCGGGGTGTCCTTGGCACCTTCCCCAATGGGCTGTAAATCACGCAGGCCAGACAGCCTAGCGGCCAGCGACCCCCTACAGCTAGTGCCGCCGTCGTACTTTCACAAGAAGTACGACGGCGGCACGTGGCGTTTCCCTGCAAAGTTGCCCGCTGCTTTAGAACAATGCGGTGAAGACGTCCCAGTCGGCGCCAACCAAAGTCCGGGGTTTCCAGCTTCCCGACTTGAAGGGGTAGAGATACATGTACCCCGCGCCGTCGATTCCGTAAATGTCGGTCCAGCCGTCGTAGTCCCGGTCGCCGGCGCTGAACACGCCCTTGAAGGACTGCCAACCCGAGCCGATCACCTTCGAGCCAAGCCAACCACCCTTGCCATTGGAGGAATAGAGGAACAACTGGCCACCCGCATTCGTGGCGAGGATGTCTGCGTGCGAGTCTCCGTCAAAGTCGCCTGTTGAGAAGACCCTGTTGAACATGTTCCAGCCAGCACCGACTTGCCGTGGAGCCAGCCAGCCACCTTTGCCGTTACCCGGGTAGAGGAGCAGCCTGCCGTCCCGGTTTCTGGCCAGGACGTCATCGTGGCCGTCCGAGTCAAAATCGCCGGGAGCAATGAGTTCAGTCATGCCCTGCCAACCAACGCCCACCAACGAAGCCGGTTTCCACCAGTATTGACCGTCAGCGGGGTACATCCACAGTTCTCCGGAGGGCTTCCGGGCCAGCACATCGGCGTGCCCGTCCTCATTGAAGTCCCCGGGAGAGAAAATCTTGTCAAAGACGTTCCAACCCGTTCCAATCTCCTTGGGGAACGCTCCGAAGTTGCGGCCCCACATCCAGAGCCTGCCGTCACTAGTCCGGGCCATCAGAAAGTCGCTGACTTCCCGATTGACATAGTTCCGAGACGGGGCCGGATTAGTCACATATTCAGTGGAATCACTGACGAAACGGCCTACAACTTTGCCTCCAAGCGAAACAACGGCTGTGACGCGCACAGTTCCTCCGCCGTCTGCGTCTTTGACAACATAGTCCACGCCAGGGGGAAGCCCCGTGCCAGCGGAATACGACGTGGACTTAGTAAGCCAAAAAAATTCCACCTTGGGAGTCGTGCCGACCGGGATGCCCTTGATGGACGAGACGTCAAAACTTGCCTTCAATGCGGAGTTGATCCAGGGCTTCCCTGAGACAGCGATCGGGCCGCTCGTGACGAACAGATAGGGCTCCGATTCCGCGGATACCGATGTGAACCCCGGGGTTACCGTTGTGACGCGCAAGGACACTTCCTTCCCCGCATCAGCGGATCGGACGGACCCTTCGAATGGCTCCGTTCCGGATTCGTAGCGAAAGAGCTTCGCAACTCCCCCCGAAACCCACTGCACGTGCACCTTCGTGACGCCTGCGGTCCATGTACCGGGAGATACCGTGCCGTTTACCCCATAGTTCCAGTTGCTCCACACATCTTGCTTCGCTTGGAATTTCGGCAAAACCGAGGCTTGGGGGGTCCGCAAAACTCTCGAAGGGTTACTGACGGCGAAGTCAGCATTTTGAAGCAGCGGATCCCCAGCGTTGTCGCTGAACAGAAAATCGGATGAGCTGTTCCTTCGGGCCGCAGTTTCGGCCGGGTAGGATTGACCGCTTTTTTGGAAGACAATACGAACGTCGGTCAACCGCTGCAGACCTTCGTAAAAGTCGCTGGCGCCAATGGCTGCCGTGGCCTCAGCTGTGAATGGGCCGGGCCCAGGGTCTCCCGTCCAGATCAGGCTACGAGGCTCGGACAAGGACGCATCACGGTACCGGAACTCCACGCGTTGCGCAGGCTGGCTAAGCGTAAATCGCACCTTCGCAGTCTGCCCAGGCGCTAGTTGGGCTGCGGAGACCAATTCAACGGCCGTGAGTTGGGGAGCTTCGCTCGCCACTGTGACGGCATTGGCCGGTAGGGCGGGGAGCGCGACCATCATCAATAGCACTGCCACAAGCGCAGCCGTCAGCTTCGACAAAAGGCTAAGTTGACGTGATTTTTCCGGCACGCCAGCGGCGGTACTTGAGCGCACTTATCCCCCAATATTCAGGCTATGGATGGCCTGATAGAGGCCTCTCGGTAGAGAATACAGTTTCCTCGCAGAAATACGTGCTATGTGACCGCGGCGCTGGCGGCAGCCCCGCCGTCGTAATGTTGCGCAGGTCACACTCTGCGAATACGCTGGGGGACGCTGCAGCGTGGCAGCAAAGATGAAAGGCAGTACATTGGCCAGCGACAAGCTCTCCGTAGTTGTTCGCGTCGACGTTGACGGCGAACAGATCCAGATCGCAGCGACCGGTCGAGTGACCACCTCCAGCCTCCAAGGGCTCTACCCGGTGGTTCAGCGCACCAAGGGTTTGGGTGGAGGACTCGGCGTTGAGATGGACCTTTCCCAAGCGACCATTGACCCGGACGCACTGGATCAGCTGCAGGGCTACGCAGCACTCCATGCCGTTCCGCTTCGCTTCGCGGCAGACTTCAGCAACGTGACTGCACTTCCCTCCTGGGGCCTCCAGACCGCCAGCCGCGCCGCCTAAAACAAAGCACCCTTCGTCCCAACAGGAGATCCACATGCGCAAAGTCACCGCTGGCCTTTTCCACTCAGTGGACGGCGTAGTTCAGGACCCCTTCAAGTTCCAGTTCGACAGCTTCGACGACGAACTCGGTACGGGACTCACCAAGATGATCAATACCGTGGACACCGTGGTGTTGGGCCGTGTCAGCTACCAGGAATGGGCCGGATATTGGCCGAACGCGCAGCAAGACGACGACTTTGCAGCCTTCATCAACCCGATCGAGAAGTTCGTTGCATCCCGAACCCTCACCGAACCCCTTGAATGGGAGAACTCGCACCTGATCGAGGGTGATGTTGAGCAGTTCGTCACCGAGCTGAAGTCGCGGGACGGCGGCGAAATCGCGGTCTGCGGCAGCATTTCCCTGGTCCGCCAGCTGCTATTTGCAGGCATCCTGGACGAACTCACCCTGATGACGCACCCGGTGGTGGCCGGCAGCGGGCGACGACTTTTTGAAGACGGCGATCCCCTGCACCGGCTCGTCCTCGAGAATCAGTACGCCACCAGCAAGGGCAACGTGGTCAGCACGTACAGCTTGCGAAAAGACTGAATGCACGACGGCGCCACCCGCCTGCCGCCGTCGGGCCGCCTCAGCGGTCACCCCAACAGCAACGACGCGCCAAGTTCGCTCCTGAAGTAGAGCACGCTGCGGCCGTAACGGGTTGAGGTCACCAGTCCGGCGTCCCGGAGCACCCTAAGATGCTGATTTACGGCGGACGTTGTGACGCCAAAGCGTAGGCCCAGCTCGGTGGACGAGGCCGGGGCAGCAAGGGCCGTGAGCAGACTGGTCCGAACCTCACCCAACACGGCCACTATCGCGGCCGGATTCGTGACCCGCTCCGCCTCCCACATGGCACCTTGGCCCCGAGCCGGGTACATCAGCAGCGGTGGATCGCCATGGTTCACGGGAGCAGAAGCCCTGCGGGTGAACATGGTGGGAACCAAGGTCAACCCCAGGCCGTCGGTTTTCTCGGTCCTCGACGCCGGGTTCTTCAACCGCACGGAAATCACGCGACCATCGAATTCCACAGCGTAGGACAAGTCGTTCAGCATAGTAAACAACCCACCCTGCGCGATCTGCCGGCCGCGGTAGACGATGTCCGCTTCCAAAATGGTGCGCATGCGCAGCCAATGGGGTGCGAAGCAGGTGTCCCAGAACTCCCTGAGGATCCGGACCATTCGCCGGATAGCTGGAGCAACAGGGCCGGAAAAGATGGACGGAACTGCGCCGTGCACCCGGATCAGGTCCCCATGAAATTGGGTGGCCGAAATCTGCTCCAATGCCGCAAATTCGTCGTCGATCCGCGTAAGTGGGGACTCGGGCCGCGGGTTCAGGAAGTCCGGTGTCCACAATCGGTCATCCACCAAGGCCAGCAATCCATCCAAGTCCAAGCGTGAGCGGGCCTCTTCTGTCCTGCGCAGCCAAGGCAGCTGAAGTGGATAATGGCTCGGGTCGCGGATAGCCCTCAGGGAAAGTCCCAGCTCACATAGAGGCGAGATGCCAAAGCGCACGCCGCCCAGATCTGCGTCTGACAACTCGTACTTCAACATGAAGCATTACGCTACATCAATTCCAGCCACTGCCAGGGGGTGGCAGAACTACAGGTGTGACTAATTCCCCCGCAGACACCGCATCGGCTCAACAGCACGGCCTCCGCGTCGCACTCTCAGATCCCACCCTCAAGATCCTTGCTTCTGCCATCCTCGTAGCCACAGTGGGCCGCGGTATCTTCCTCACGTTGACAGTGCTGTACTTCAGCCGCTTCGTGGGATTGAGCGCCGTAGAAATCGCGGTGATTCTCACTGCGTCCAGCGGGGTCGGCGTTGCCACGTCGTATATCGGCGGTCGACTCGCCGACCACTTTTCAGCCCGTCGACTCCTGGTGGGCATGGTCGCCATCGAAGGTCTCGCGATCGCAAGCTATACATTCGCCGGGAACTTCAGCACCGCCGTCGTGATTGCCTGCATCGCAGTGGGAGTAAACCGGGGCGCGAATGCCACGCGTTCCGCGATCATCGCCCGGGCGTTCGACGGCCCAAACCGCGTGAATGCGCGCGCAGTCCTCCGCACCATCACCAACCTCGGCATTGCTGTTGGAGGCATGATTGCCGGACTCGCACTGTTGGCCGGAACCGCCGACGCATTTCGGGGAATGATGCTGTGCGCCGGCGTGGTCTACATCCTGAGTGCGCTGTACTTGCGCCGCCTCCCCCAGCACGTAGATGCACCGCGCCGCGATCCCGCCACCCCTGCACCGAAGCGCGGAATCTCCCCCTTCAGGGACCGTCGCTACGTACTGCTGACCGTGCTGTCCGGTATTTTCGGCATGCAGTTCGGGCTCGCCGAGATGGGCGTTCCTTTGTGGATTTCACAGGACACCAGCGCCCCAGAGGTCCTGATATCGGTCATCCTTGTCATCAACACCCTGTGTGTCGTCCTGCTGCAAGTGCCGCTCTCCCGGGGCACCGACCACCCTCGCCGTGCAGGAAAGATCGTGCTGACTGGTGGGGTGCTCATGGCTCTGGCCTGCGTGCTCTACGCCTCGGCGGGCGGGGCACCGGTCATCGCCGCCATCGCCCTGCTGTGCGGCGCTGCCCTCCTGCATGCGTTCGCGGAAATCCTCTCGCAAGCGGGAGCCTGGGGACTCAGCTTCGAGCTCGCCAATCCACTCCAAGCCGGCGCTTACCAAGGGATGTTCGGTATGGGATCGGCGCTGGGCGCCATGCTCGCACCGCTCGTGGTGACCGCCACCGTCGTCGAACATGGCACGCTGGGCTGGGCCATCCTGGGTGCCGTCTTCCTTGCGGCGGCGGCAGGAACATGGCTGATAGCCCGGAAGGCATCAACGACGGCGGAAGTTGCCTAAGCAGCCAGGCGCAGATGGCTGTCTCCCGCAGGGAATGATCCCTGAAGAAACAGCCATTTGCCTGGGCCAACCGTCAGTGGCTACCCGTCACCTCCTGCCAGGGAAGCCTGTGGCCGTTGCAGAGGAGACTGGGAGATTCTCCACGGGCGGCCAGCTCAGCTTTAAGCCCCTGCCTGACCGCTTGACCGTAGGACTGCACCCTTCCACCCTCAGGGTAGGCAGCATCGGGATCATCGTTCAGGCCGGAATATGAGCAGATTGAATTGGAGTTCTCAGGGCCCTTTTCCACTTGGCCGGCGGCGAATGCCGGAGTGGCGGACAACGCGGTCAGGGCACCGACACAGAGTGCGGCGGAAAGAATTTTGATGCGCATTGCTATACCTCGCTTCGTTTGACGTAGCGTGCGCTCCCCAGCCAGCCCGACGCAGGTTGGATTAAGATAGCGCAGCTCCGAACCGAAGTTAAGACCCGCACTGTAGTTATCTCAGGCAGGAAGATCCGGAGCTATTCAAGGAGAAACCGCTGCAGAAAGCTCCGCAGCCGCGACGCTCTAGGCTGCCTACGCCATGGGTCCGGAACGGAGGCTCCGTCCACGGCCGAGCAATCCGGGCAAGGCCCATCAGGGAACTCACCCATTTGTTTCCAGATCCGCCCTTCCAGGCAGTGGTGGTTCCGGCATTCCTCGTGCTCCATGGATCATCCCCCAACGCAACAACTCTGGCGTTTAGTCTGTGGCGTCCTGGGATGATTTATGGCGCGGAAGTGGGGCAGGAAGCACAGCGCATATCAGCGGGAGCTCTTGCAACGCACCTGATTGATCGTCGGACGGGGGCCGCTCGCGTAGGGGCGTGTGGCCGGCCCGGGGGGTCTAAGTCAGAACCGGCCACACTGTCCGCTTGAGCGAGCGGACGTACACACGGCCGGCCAGCCAAGAGATGGGGCCCTGCTCGTGCGCCGTGACCGGCCGACAAAAGGGTCTCGTCTTCTCGTCAGCCGTGGCTGCGGTTCCGCATTCCAGATGCGCCCTGCAGCCTGTCACTACTTAGTAGTGAAGCCACTAGGCGGAACATGACATGGTTCAGCGCGCTTTTTGTTTGCCGAGCCAAAAGGGCTATTTCTTCCCGGCCTTAAGATCCGCGATCATCTTGGCAATCCGTCGTGCGCGGGTCTCCGCGGTCTTGGCATCCCCAATCGGTTCCACGTAACGCCGCTGCGCGCTGTAGTTGAGCGTTCCGTAGAAGGCCTTCGCCTCCGGCTCGGCGTCCAGAGCAGCTGTAAGATCATCCGGCACCTCCACAACGCGCGGCTGGGTGTCCACCTCCAGGCCCACCTCGACGGTGTCCCCTGCCGCGGCGCCGATCAGCTCCCGGTTGGCCGAGCTAACGCCCACCATGTACTTCCCGCCCATCACCGCGATGCTGCTGCGGTAGCTCTGACCGTTGATGGTCACCACCACCGGCGGCCGTTTGCCTGCGCCGAGCCCCTCAACGATCTGTTCGGGAACTTCAATGCCCGCCTTGTTGCCTTCGCCCACAATGGTGGTTGTGAATTTCATGTCCCAAGTATGCCGCCGGTCAGTGGTGGACGCACCCCATCAGCAGGACTAGGTTCAACGTACGCCCCACGTTAACCAAGGAGAGAGAACATGGACGAGCAGGACCTTTTGGAACGAATTCAGTCTCTTGTGGAGGAAGAGCACCGCCTCCGCGACGCTGCCGGGTCAGACGACGACGGCGGCGACAGCACGGCGCGCCTGGCTCACCTGGAAGCCCAGCTCGATCAGTGCTGGGATTTGCTCCGCCAGCGCAGGGCGAAGCGGGATGCCGGGGAGAACCCGGACAGCGCTGAACCGCGCCCCATCAGCGAAGTTGAGGGCTACCGGCAGTAACTACGCTCCTTCAAGCACCTGACTGGTGGCCCACGCGAGGTATTTGGCGGCGTTAGCAACGGCGTCGGCGACGTCCGGGACGCCATCCTTGCGCTGCGCAACGTCCAGCAACTGGGCCGCGGCAACAATGCCGTGTTTTGCCAGGTCTTCCGGCGTGACTGTGATGCGTCCAGCCACCGCGATCACCGGGATGCCATGCACGCTCGCGGCGTCAGCCAGCGCGATGGGTGCCTTGCCGGTGAGCGACTGCTCGTCCATGGAACCTTCACCGGTGATCACCAGATCGGCCTCGCCCAAGTGCTTTGCCAGGCCGGTCAGCCCGGCCACCAGCGCAAACCCGCCTTCCAGCGCGGAGTCACTGAAAGCCAGGAACGACGCCGGGAACCCGCCCGCTGCCCCAGCTCCCGGAACGTTGACATCGCGGCCCGTGGCCTCCCGAAGGAGCGACGCCCAATTGCGGAGACCGGCGTCGAGTCTTTCAACGGCGTCCTCATCCGCACCCTTCTGGGGGCCGAAAACGTGCGCGGCACCTTCCGGCCCGTACAGCGGGTTTTGAACGTCGACGGCGATCCTGAACTTCACGGCGGACAGCCGGGGATCCAGCTCGGAGACATCCAAGGCAACGACGTCGGCAAGGGAACCTCCGCCGAGGGGCACTACATTGCCGGCCGCATCAAGGGGTTTGAGTCCCAAGGCACGCAAGGCGCCGCTACCGGCGTCGGACATCGCTGAGCCGCCCAAGCCGAGCACGATCTCGGTAGCGCCGGCGTCGAGGGCCGCCGCTACGAGTTGGCCGCAGCCGTAGCTATGGGCGCGCAGCGAATTCTCAGGTGTCGGCTCCATGTGGGCCAGCCCGGACGCCATGGCTGTCTCAATGACTGCGCTTGCCCCACCGAAAGCATCCTTGCGGATGGCCCACGAGGCTCCGACAGGCTTGAGGATAGGGCCCACAACCGCGTTGTTCCGTTCCTCGTAGCCCGCAGCGATCGCGGCGTCGAGGGTACCTTCGCCGCCGTCGGCAACGGGAAACTGAGTGGTCACGGCATCCGGGTAAACGCGCAGGGCACCTTCGGCCATGGCTGACGCGGCTTCGGCGGCGGTCAGTGATCCCTTGAACTTGTCCGGGGCGATGAGGATACGCATGGGTCCTATCTTGCCAGCTTGCCCCGGAAAGCGCTTGCCCGCAGCGTAACGTTGGCTCTCAAAGGCTGAACGTAGGGGTGGATCCGGCCGGGGCTTCGGGCGTCGCACCCGTTGCCGCCAAATGCCCCCGTAACCTCTGGTGCGATCCGCGCGAAAGGGTGCGGAGCCTACGCCGCAGCCCCACAGAACTATCCGTTGATCACCCGCACGGGAGCCCCATCAAGCCACCCCTTAACATCTTCGAAAGCCCCGCCATAGAACTGCCGGTAGCTCTCGTGCGTCACGTAGCCGACATGCGGCGAAAGCGCTGTCCTCGAGGAATGCAGCAGCGCGTGCCCGGAGGGAAGAGGTTCCTCGTCGAACACATCCAGCGCAGCGCCGCGGATCCACCCCTCTTCAAGGGCCTGGATGAGCGCCGCTTCGTCCACCAGGGGGCCACGTGCGGTGTTGACCAGCACGCCCTCGGGGCCCAGTAGACGCAACTCTTTCGAACCCACAATCCCCTCCGTCCGCTCAGACAACCGGAGGTGCAGCGTCACGACGTCGGACTCACGGAACAACTCCTCCTTGCTGACCTTCCGGGCGCCCGCATCAGCGGCGACCTCGGCTGTAAGGTTTTGGCTCCAGGCGAGGACGTCCATACCGAATGCTTTCGCGTAGCCGGCCATGCGTTTGCCGATCTTGCCCAGGCCAACAATTCCCAGCGTCTTGCCTTCGAGTTCGAACCCCACGCCGGTCTGCCAGGTACCGGCCCGCAGCGAGTTCTCCTCCACCGTCAGATTCCGGGCAAACGCCATCAACAAGGCCCATGTCAGTTCCGGCGCCGCAGCCGGAGAGCCCGCCGTTCCGCACACCACGATCCCGCGTTCGGCCGCGGCCTCAAGATCGATCGCTGCATTCGCCATGCCGGTGGTCACCAGCAGCTTCAGGTTCGGCAGCGCCTCAAGGACGTCCTGTGGGAAACGGGTGCGTTCGCGCATCGCCACAATGATGTCGAATGGCGCCAAAGCGGCCACTGCTTGCTCTTGCGATACGAAAGGAGCGCTGAAGACGCTCACTTTCACGCCGTCGTCGAGCAGTGAATCCCACGGGGCGTAATCGCCGGAGACCTGCTGGTAATCATCCAGGATGGCTAAACGGAATCGGGTCACGCTCCTTATCCTTGCGCGGCGGCCGATGGTACTCAACCCCCTGCGCCGAGTTTTAGACCCATTGGCCCCGGCGCACCAGGACTTCCTTCAGGAGATCCAGCCGGTCGGACACAATACCGTCCACGCCGAGGTCCAACAAGCGCTGCATCTCCGCCGGATCGTTGACGGTCCACACATGCACCTGCCTGCCCAACCGGTGTGCGCGGCGGATAAATCCGGGCGTCACCACGGGCAACCGGCCGTAGCGGACAGGAACCTGGAAAACGTCGACGCCGGAGAGCAGCTTGCGTGCCAAAGGAACCGGAAGCACCGGCCCAAGAAGTACGAAGATCGCGGTGAGGGAGCTGCCCGCAGAAGAGGCAACTCGCCGTGAAAGCCTGGCAAGAACTGCGCGGCGCCGCCTGTCCGAGAAGCTGGTGACCAAAACCCGGTCATGGACGCCATGCTTCTCGATCGCAGCGGCCAAAGGACCCACGGAGTTCCAGTCCTTGACGTCCAGGTTCAGCCGGGCATGGGGCAACGACGTGACCAGCTCATCAAAAGTTGGCACCGGCTCCACCCCGCCAATACGCGCCGCAGCCACCGCAGCAGCGGTCAACTCCGAAACCTTGCCCCCGGAATCGGTCACGCGGTCCAAAGAGGAGTCATGGAACACCAGCAGTACGCCGTCGGATGTCGTGTGGACATCCGTTTCCAGATGAACAGTTCCGAGTTTCATTGCAGCGTGGAAAGCGGCCATGGAATTCTCCAGGCCATCCAAGGAGAAACCCCGGTGGGCGAAGGCCAAAGGGCCCACTGAACCGTCCTTGCGGAGGAAATAGGGCAGCGTCACTCCCGTAGCGTAGCCCATCGCTAAGGTGCGCTTAGCTCTCCTGCGGGAGGGTCGCCGTCGTTTGCGGAACGATCGCCACGCCGTCGCTGACGTGCACCAGCGTCCGGCCGCGACCGTCGTCGAGCTCCACCCACACCGCGGTGGCATCGCCGGTGACGGCGTCCACAACACCTGCGGACTCGAAACCAGGAGTCAGCGTGACATTGACGCGGTCGCCCTGACGAAGCGAACGCCAATGATGATCCGGTTCGATGCGCCGCAAAGGCGCGGTGTTGACATTGTTGATCCGACGCTTA
Source organism: Paenarthrobacter sp. TYUT067 (assembly GCF_023656375.1). Classification (NCBI taxonomy): domain Bacteria; kingdom Bacillati; phylum Actinomycetota; class Actinomycetes; order Micrococcales; family Micrococcaceae; genus Paenarthrobacter; species Paenarthrobacter sp. TYUT067. The sequence goes on along the minus strand of NZ_JAMOIT010000008.1, from coordinate 93,952 downwards.
GCCATGGTTCCCCCTTCAAATACCCTGAAAATAGGACTGGTAGACACGATGCGAACGGGTCTTGGCTGGAAGCCTACGGAGGCAAGTTGAACGCAGGTTGTATGGAAGCTGGGAACAAGGTGACACTGCAGGACTGACAAACTAGGGGCATGACTGTGTTGATTGCCGGCTGCGGCGACCTGGGAACTGAAGTTGGCCTGTGTATGGCGGCTGCAGGCCATGAAGTAGTGGGCTTGCGCCGTTCCCCCCAAAAGCTGCCCGGAGAGATCCGCGGTGTCTTTGCGGACCTCTCGGTTGCCGTGCCGGAACTGCCCGAGGACGTGGACATTGTGGTGGTGGCCATCGCCGCCGACACTTCCACCGAAGAGGCCTACCGGGCGGCGTACCTGAACGGCGTGAAGAACGTGCTGGACGCGCTGGAACGGCAGTCCATCCAGCCACAGCGGATCCTGTTCGTCTCCTCCACGGCTGTGTACAAGGATTCCGGCGGCGCTGTGGTGGACGAGTCCACTCCCACGGAGCCCACGCGGTTCAGCGGGAAAGTTCTGGTGGAGGCTGAGGATCTGTTGTTTTCCCGGACGCGCGGCACGGCCACCCAGCCCATCTCCCTACGCCTGGGTGGAATTTACGGCCCTGGACGCACCCGGCTGATCGACCAGGTCCGCAACGGCAAAGCTGTCATCCCCGCCCAACCCCGGCACACCAACCGCGTCCACCGGGACGACGCCGCGGCCATGATCGTCCACCTCACAACCATGGAAGCCTCTCCGGACTCCGTCTACGTAGGCGTTGATGATCACGCGGCGGAAATGGGCGACGTCATGCGCTTCCTCGCCTCAGAGATGGGGTGCCCGGAACCCACGACGGCGGCACCCGGCGACGCGTCCGACGCCGGCCCCGGCGACAAGCGCTGTTCCAATGCCCGCCTGCGGGCGACGGGCTTCGACTTCACCTTCCCCACCTACAAAGAGGGCTACCGCGCTTTGCTCGCCGGTGAGGGTGTGCGGCACCCGTAATTTGTGAGGTTAGCTGGTCAAGCGACGCCGCGCCCGTCTGGTCGGCTTTATTGTCCGGGCAGCGGCAACAAAAGGCCGCAGAACCTCCCTGAGTTCCTTGGCGTGGGGACCGTTGAGGTCAATTTCATAGGCAGTGCCGTCAACGGAAAAGGACACTGTCTCCTCCGCGTACGTGCCGTCCAGGTCATCATGCAGAGTAACGATTCTTCGCGTAGCCACGCTGGAACCCTACGTCTTAGTGGCGTGCGGCATGCCGTCGCTGGTTCGCATGTCCCATGGCTCGCTCAGCCCTAAGGGTCACCGGTGCAGCCTGACTAGACCCGCTGCTCTGTGAGCTTTGCCTCGAGAACCTGGGCTACGCCGTCGTCGTCGAAGTGCGGCGCCTGCTGCCCGGCGGCGAGGATGGCTTCCGGGTGTCCGCTGGCCATCGCATAACCGTGACCGGCCCAGCGAAGCATCTCAATGTCGTTGGGCATGTCCCCGAACGCCACCACATCAGCGGCTTCGATCCCCAGCGACTCGGCGTACTGGGCGAGTGTGACGGCCTTGTTGATGCCGGGAACAGACATCTCCAGCATCGCGGTCCGCGGCGCTGAGTGCGTGGTGGACACAAGGTGGGCTACGGCCGGCTGCACTTCGGCGAGGAACTCATCCGGCGTCCCCTTGCGGGTGATCGCCAGGAACTTCACGACGGCGTCCTCCGCCGTGAGCGTCTCGGCCAGCGGTTTGGGGGTGAACTCCGCGAGCAACTCGCTGGTTTCGTTCTCAATGAAGCCCGGCTCCAGCTGGAAACCCGTGAGGGTCTCAACAGCGAACAGTGCGTCAGGCCGGATGTCCTTGATGATGCGGCGGGCTTCAAAAACAGCGTTGGCATCAAGGGCGCATGAAGAGAGAGCCTGCTCGGATTCGAGATCCCACACCACCGCACCGTTGGAACAAATCACGATCCCACTGTGACCCAGCTGCTCCTGAAGCGGGTACAACCAGCGGGGCGGGCGACCCGTGACAAAGACGAGCTCCACCCCTGCGTCGCGGCACGCCTGAAATGCCTTGATGGTCCGGTCACTGATTTTGCCGTCGTGACCGAGGATTGTGCCGTCAATATCGCTTGCTACGAGCCGCATCATGCCAGTCTACGTGGGCGCACCGGCCCACAAGGTCGCGCGGTTCAGGGAGCGCAGCATAGTGTGAAGTCATGAGTGAGAAGACCAGCGAAGTCGAAGAACACAGCACCCGCGGAGCTTACGTCACTGGCGGCGAGTTCACCCGGGACACAAACTACATCGAGGACAGGATCACCCGTGACGGTGCGGCCGGACCCAACGGTGAGCCTGGCTGGCCCGTGGAGCCCGGCCGCTACCGCCTGATTGCAGCGCGGGCTTGCCCGTGGGCCAACCGTGCCGTGATCGTGCGCCGGCTTCTTGGTTTGGAGGATGTCATCAGCCTCGGCCAGCCTGGCCCCACGCACGACGCACGATCCTGGACCTTCGACCTGGACCCCGACGGCAAGGACCCGGTGCTGGGAATCGAGCGACTCCAGGAAGCGTTCTTCCGCCGCTTCCCGGACTACCCCCGCGGCATCACCGTCCCTGCCATGGTGGATATCCCCAGCGGAGCAGTGGTCACCAACAACTTCCCCCAAATCACGCTGGACTTTTCCAGCGAGTGGACGCAATTCCACCGCCCGGGTGCGCCGGATCTGTACCCGGAGCACCTGCGCGAGGAAATTGACCAGGTCAACAAGCGCGTCTTCACCGAGGTCAACAACGGCGTTTACCGGTGCGGCTTCGCCGGATCCCAGGAAGCCTACGATGCCGCCTATGACAGGCTGTGGACTGCCTTGGACTGGCTGGAAGAGCGGCTCAGCGGTCAGCGTTACCTCGTGGGTGACTCGATCACCGAGGCAGACGTCCGGCTCTTCACCACCCTGGCCCGGTTCGACGCGGTCTATCACGGGCACTTCAAATGCAACCGCAACAAACTGAGCGAAATGCCGGCCCTGTGGGGATATGCCCGGGACCTGTTCCAGACACCCGGGTTCGGGGACACCATCGACTTCGTGCAGATCAAACAGCACTACTACATGGTCCACGAGGACATTAACCCCACCAAGATCGTCCCTGCCGGTCCTGACCTATCCGGCTGGCTCACCGATCACGGACGGGAATCCCTCGGCGGCCGCCCATTCGGCGACGGCACTCCTCCGGGACCCGTGAAGGCTGGCGAAGAAGTGGCTGACGGACACGGTGCCGGCTAGGACCTACTCCACTCCGTGGTTGAGCTCAGCTCGCGTGGGCGGGTTTGCGCCCGCCCGCGACACCGTAACGGCGGCCGCACGGGTGGCGTGATCCATGATGGCGGTCAGTGTTTCCACCGGCATCGCCCGGAGATCGGACCGGTTCTGCGCGCCGTCCAAACCGTGGTCCACAATGGCGGACAACAGCCCCGCCATGAACGAATCGCCTGCGCCCACGGTGTCCACCACATTCACGGAGGGCGCGGAAATCTGGGTTTCCCCTGCCCGGGTGATGCCCCACGGACCACGTGAACCCCGCGTCACCACCACCAAAGCCGGTCCTTCTTCACCGCCCAAGGACAGCCAGCGGCGCGCGGATTCCACAGGATCAACGCCGGGATACAGCCATTCGAGGTCCTCGTCCGAGGCCTTCACGACGTCGGACAGCACCACAAAGCGCTCGGCTTGGGTTCGTGCATACTCAACATCCGTGATGATGCTGGGCCGGCAGTTGGGATCGAAGCTGATGGTGCTGCTCGGGTGGGCGTGCTCGACGGCGGCAATCACCTCCGCGGCGCCGGGCTCCAGGAAAGTGGCAATGGAGCCGGTGTGCAGCAGGGTGGAGCCTTGCAGCATCAGCGGCAACCGCCCGGCGAGTCCGGGGAGTTCCCAGGCGAGGTCGAAAACGTAGGTGGCGGCGCCGTCGTCGTCGATCTGCGCGGTGGCAACGCTGGTTGGCTTCTCATCCGGCGGAAGCGGCACCATCACCGAGCTGGAACGGAGGTGCGCCGCAATGGAATCGCCGTACGCGTCGCGGCCGTAGCGCCCAATGAATTGCACCGGGTGATCCAGCCGCGCCAGACCAACCGCAACGTTCAGCGGGCTCCCACCCACATGGGCCTCGATTCCCGAGGAGCGTTGAACGACGTCCACCAAAGCTTCACCAATGACTGTCAGCATGGAGACCACTCTGCCAGAGGCGGCCCCCTACGGCCCACTAATTACGAGAGCAACCGCTGCACCAGTTCGCGGCATTTCTTATAGGCCACGGCCTTGGGGTCGATGAGGTCAAAATGGTCGCCAGGGACGCGCAGCAGCTGGGCCGCACTTCCGGCCGCCGTTGCCGCAGCCACATACGCTTCGGATTGGCTCGCGGGAACGTCCTCGTCATCCGTGGCATGCACGGCATAAACGGGGACGTTGATGGGCAGGGAACTCATGGGATCCGCGTATTTATGCCGTTTAGGGAATCTATGGGAATCGCCGCCCATGAGGTTGCAGACAGCGCCGTTGCTGAGGTTCAGCTTCTCCGCCGCCGCCAGGTTCAGGAGGCCCGACTGACTCACCACGCCGGTCAAGTGCACAGCGTTGTCCTCCGGTCCGCGCTGAAGTTGGCGGTCGGCGTCGGGCGTTCCAATGGAGGACAGCTTCTGCCGCCCGGCAGCCCAGACGGCCAAGTGGCCGCCAGCTGAGTGGCCTAGCGCCACTACTTTGCCGAGTTTCAGGTCATGGTCGCCGGCTATATGGGATAGATGGTCGATTCCGGCGAGGATGTCCTCGAAGGTATGAGGCCAACCACCGCCATTCCCGGCCCGCCGGTACTCAAGGTTCCAGGCGGTGATGCCATGCGCTGCGAGGTCGCGAGCAAGGGGTTCACCAAGCTCAGCGCCGTACTGTGAGCGCCAGTAGCCGCCATGGATCACAACGGCGATTCCACCGGCCACGCTGGAAGCGCCGCGATGGTTTCCGTTGGACGGTTCAGGTATGAAGAGTTCGCCCCATTGGCTGGGGTGTTCGCCGTAGCTGTACTTGTGCCGCAACATTGCGCCCTCCTTTGTACTGAGCCTATCGTGACGATTCGGTAGTTTGGCTAGAGGCACCCCGACGGCGGGTGGCTCGGTTCAGTGTCGGACCCGCCCCGTAAGCTGGGGGCATGGCAAGCAATTGGGACAGCCTGGATCAGGCCCAGCGCGACGCAGTGGATGCGAATGTGGCGCTCTATGAGCGTGTTCGCCCTGCATTGAAGCGGGTCACACGGGATGTGCTGCTCACTTTGAGGGACATGCTGAACGACGCCGAGGTCACCCCTTTGTTCGTCACGGGGCGGACCAAAACCGTTGAGTCGTTCCGCGAAAAGATTTCCCGAACGGATGAACCTTTGGAGCCCGGCGGGCCGCGCTTGCTGAAGTTCCCGGACCCGTTCCGCACGTTGAATGACATGGTGGGCATCCGCGTCATCACCAAACTGCCGGCGGAGAACGCCGCCGTAGCCAATATCATCAAGCGGCAGCGCCAACTCTTTGATTGCCGCGGCGACCGTGAGAAGGACATCGGCTCCATCGAGTCCGGAACGTACGGCTACTCCAGCCGGCACCTCATCCTGCGGACCATCCAGAACGAGGCCGTGAAGGAGTACCAGCACGTCTTCAACCCGGACATGCCCGCCAACGGCAGCTACTTCTTCGAATGCCAGATCCGCACGGTGTTCGCGCACGCTTGGAGCGAGATCGAGCACGACATTCGTTTCAAAGCCGAAGATCCGCGCGCTTGGACACCACATTTCGACCGCCAGTTCACGGCCACCGCGGCCATGTTGGAAACCGTGGAAAGCGCCTTCGCCGATCTTCACGAGCGTTATGAGGAAGTCCGCGGCTACTGGGATCTTGAGGGTGAGGGGGGCGCGCCACTGACACCCAACCGGGTTCGTGACGTCTGGCGTACCCTCTTGCCGCACGTTGACCGTAAAGTTGATGACGACTGGGGATGGGCTGCCGAGCTGCTCGCCGCCCACGGACTCACCAAGACCGTGGAGCTTGCCGGACTGCTCAGCGCCAACCGGATCACCGAGGTCCGGAAGGCCCTGGACCACCGCTACTCCCCCGGCCCGGACCGCCTCCTGGATGATCTCCTGCTGTGGCAGTACGGAACCGAACACATTGATCTCACCGCTGAGGCGCCCGACGTCGTCCCGCACCCGCGGCGCGACAGCCTCTTGCGGCGTCTTAAGCAGATTGAGCGTTACCGCCAGACTGCCATGTAAGACCGCACTCTAAGGACCCATGACTCCCGAGCAACTCATGTCACTGCGGGCGACTTTCCGTTCGCCCCGTCGCCTGCTGACGGAGTCCCTCGCGGGGCTCGTGGTGGCCCTGGCGCTGATCCCCGAGGCAATCGCGTTCTCGGTGATTGCCGGCGTTGATCCCCGGATCGGGCTGTTCGCTTCCTTCACCATGGGCGTGGTCACCGCGATTGTGGGCGGGCGTCCTGCCATGATCTCTGCTGCCACTGGTGCTGTGGCCCTGGTGATCGCGCCGGTCATGAAGGAACACGGGCTCGACTACCTCATTGCCACCATCATCCTGGCGGGCGTCTTCCAGATCATCCTTGCCGTTCTGGGCGTCACCAAGCTGATGCGCTTCATCCCGCGGTCCGTGATGATCGGCTTCGTGAACGCGCTGGCGATCCTGGTGTTCATGTCCCAGATGCCCGAGCTCTTCAACGTGCCGTGGATGGTCTACCCCATTGTGGTTGTGGGCTTGGTGATTGTGTTCGGGCTGCCCCGCTTGACCTCGGCTATCCCCGCGCCACTGGTGGCCATTGTTCTCATTACGTTGGTGACAGTGGTGGGTGGCATCGATGTTCCCACGGTCAGCGATAAAGGCGAACTCCCGGACAGCCTGCCCGGGTTCTTCCTGCCCAACGTTCCGTTGAACCTGGAGACGTTCCAGATCATTGCACCCTTCGCCTTGTCCATGGCATTGGTGGGCCTTCTGGAATCGTTGATGACTGCCAAGCTGGTGGACGACATCACGGACACCCGTTCCAACAAGACGAGGGTCTCGTGGGGTCAGGGTGCGGCCAACATCGTCACCGGTTTCCTTGGCGGCCTGGGTGGCTGCGCGGTGATCGGTCAGACCATGATCAACGTCAAGGGCTCAGGGGCTCGAAGCCGGCTCTCGACGTTCCTGGCCGGCGTTTTCCTGTTGGTATTGGTGGTGGTCCTGGGCGATGTTGTGGGCATGATCCCCATGGCGGCGTTGGTGGCCGTGATGATCTTCGTTTCATTGATCACCTTCGACTGGCATTCCATCCGGCCTGCTACGCTCAAGCGCCTGCCCAAGTCCGAGACCGCCGTCATGCTCATTACCGTTGCCGCCGTGGTGGCGACGCACAACCTCGCGGTGGGTGTCGGCGTCGGCGTTTTGACCGCCATGGTGCTCTTTGCGCGGCGGGTGGCCCACTTCGCAACTGTTGAGCGGACGGAACTGGAACTCAACGGTGAAGTTGTTGCCACCTACACGGTGGACGGCGAACTGTTCTTCGCTTCCTCCAATGATCTGTACACGCAGTTCGACTATGCGAAAGATTCCTCAGAGGACATAGATCGTGTGATCATCGATCTGCACGGCTCGCACATCTGGGATGCCTCTACGGTTGCCGTGCTGGATTCAGTCACCGAGAAGTACCGGAATCATGGGCGTGACGTGGAGTTCATCGGGCTCAACGAAGCCAGCGTCCGTATGCGCGAGCGGCTGGCCGGCAAGCTCAACCCCTGACATATACCCCTGGGTGGATGTAACGAACTCGCTCGGCTTGGGCGCCGAGTGTGAGCATGGATGAATGCTTGAGGCAACCAAATCCCCATCGAAAACAGAAGAAACCGCTGCGCCCGTCAACGCCGCACTAGCCGCTGAAGCCAAGATTGCGCGTATCGCCGTCACAGTTTTCCCCCTACTGGTGGTGGTTGCCGGCGTTCTCGGCTTCCTGATTCCCGATCTGTTCAAGCCCATGGGCGTCGCAGTTCCCTACCTGCTGGGCGTCATCATGTTCTGCATGGGCCTCACGCTGACCCCACCAGACTTCGCCTCGGTGGCCCGGCGTCCGTGGGCTGTGGCGTTGGGAATCGCGGCGCACTACGTGATCATGCCCGGAGCCGGGTGGCTCATTGCGGTCCTCCTGCAGCTTCCACCGGAACTGGCCGTTGGCCTGATCCTCGTTGGCTGCGCTCCTTCCGGCACCGCCTCCAATGTCATGGCTTTCCTGGCCAAGGGGGACGTGGCCCTTTCTGTGGCCGTCGCTTCCGTTTCCACACTCATTGCACCTTTGGTGACCCCCGCACTGACACTCTTCCTGGCGGGATCCTTCCTGCACATCGATGCCGGTGCCATGGTGATGGACATTGTGAAGACCGTCCTGCTGCCGGTCATCGCGGGCCTTCTGGCCCGGCTTTTCCTGTCGAAGCTCGTCGCAAAGGTGCTTCCGGCACTTCCGTGGGCATCCGCCGTCGTGATTTCGTTGATCGTGGCCATTGTTGTGGCGGGAAGCGCCAGCAAGATTGTTGCCGCCGGAGGAATCGTGTTCCTGGCCGTAGTCCTCCACAACGGTTTCGGCTTGGGGCTTGGATACCTTGCCGGTAAGCTCGGCCGCCTGGATGATAAGGCCCGCCGTGCCCTCGCATTCGAAGTTGGCATGCAGAACTCCGGCTTGGCTGCGACGCTGGCCACGGCACATTTCGGTGCCTTGGCTGCACTCCCGTCGGCCGTGTTCTCGCTGTGGCACAACATCTCGGGTGCGATCGTGGCTGCTTGGCTGGCTCGCCGCCCACTGAAGGACTAGCTAGCCCTCCGTGGTACCTCGCCGATGCAACTTCCACGGCGAGGCCACCCGAATGCCCTCCGCCGGTGTAACTCCCGCCAGGCGATCGAGCAGCATGCGGACAACCTGCTCAAAGATCGGGTCCGGACCCACTGTTGTCAGGGCTGGATCGTACTCCTGGCCCTCGGTAGAGTTCCCGACGCCGACAACCTGAACGTCCTCGGGCACACGAAGGCCGAGGCGGTAGGCGGCCCGAATGGCCTGCAGCGCCTCCATGTCGTCCGTGCAAAAGATGGCGGTAGGCCGGTCCGCTAGCTGCAGCAGCTCAAGCGCGGACTGATATGCGATGGCCGGACGGTGCTGCGACGTTCTGACCAAGGACTCATCAAGTGGGATGCCCGCGTTCTTCAGTCCTGCTACGTAGGCGGCGAAGCGGCTCTTGGGCCGGCCGGCCGGGTCCGCCCTCCGGATGCAGCCGATCCTGCGGTGCGACGCAGTGAGGAATTCCATGCATTCTGCAAGCCCGGCCTCGGGTTCGGGAGCAAGGACATCGAAACCGGCCTGCTTCATGGTGCCTGAAATGACCACCTGGGCAACGCCACGGCGGGCCAATTCAGTGACTGTTTCGTCCTCGGACTTTGCTTCCGGGAAATAGCCGATGATGACGCCGTCCGCACCGCCGGACATCATGAACTTCCGCCAGTCATCACCCAGCAGGATCACTGGTTGGTAGCCGTGCTGGGGCAGGATCGTGGCTGCGGCGGTGGCGAGTGCCCGGTCCCACGGCCACTCGAGGTTTCCGATGGCCACGGCAACTACGTCAGTCTTGCCCCGGCGCATCCCTCGCGCGGCCTGATTGGGCACATACCCGAGCTCTTGCACCGCAGCCAGGACACGGTCCTGCGTGGGCTGGCTGATCCGGGTAGTGCCACCGTGACGACCGGAAAGCACATAGGAAACTGTGGTCAGCGAGACGTCCGCCGCCCTGGCCACATCCCGAATGGTGGGCTTTGATCCCTTGCTCACGTTGCGACTCCTGATAGACAGCGGATTTCTTGAACTCTATCCGGTGCCGACTTGGACTCCTCTTGACGCAATTAGTTGTGAACCTTAACAATTACAGAGTCTAAAAATACAAGCGAGAGATCATTCGATGAAGAACTGGGCAGGAAATCTTGAGTACTCGTCAGCGGACGTCCAGCGGCCAACCACCGTGGATCAGCTGCGCGAGCTCGTAGCTCACGCGACCCGCATCAAGGCCCTTGGTTCCCGGCACTCCTTCAACACCGTTGCAGACACCGACGGAACCCACATCCTGCTCGACGCCCTCCCCCAGGAGGTAGTAGTGGACACCGCGAAAAGCACAGTCAAGGTCAGCGGTGGCATCAGCTACGGGGCCTTGGGCCGCGCCCTTGAGGAACAGGGCTACGCGATCCACAACCTCGCCTCCCTCCCGCACATCTCGGTTGCCGGCGCTATCCAAACCGGCACGCACGGCAGCGGAGTCAACAATCCGTCGCTGGCTGCCGCCGTCGTCAGCGTTGACCTGGTGCGCGCCTCCGGCGAGCTGGTGACCCTTACAGCGGACGACGACGAATTCCTCGCCAGCGTGGTGGGAATGGGAGCACTTGGCATTGTCACAGGGCTGGAACTCGCGATCCGACCAAGCTACGAGGTCCGGCAGCGCGTGCTCACCAACCTGTCCTGGGAGGGTGCGTTGGCGAACTTCCAAACCATCGCATCCAGTGCCTACAGCGTCAGCTTCTTCACCAACTACACCGGCGACACCATTCCCCAGGTCTGGCTCAAGGCTCTGGACACCGAGGCCCCGTTACCTGACCTTTTCGGAGCAACCCCGGCGACGTCAGCCATGCATCCCCTGCCGGACATGTCTGCAGAGAATTGCACCGAGCAGCTGGACGTCGCAGGGAAGTGGCTGGACCGCTTGCCCCACTTCCGCCACGAGTTCACGCCGAGCAACGGCGAGGAACTCCAAAGTGAGTTCCTCCTGCCCCTGGATCAGGCGCCGGCCGCGCTGCAGGCTGTCCGGGAACTCGCCCACAAGCTCGCACCGCTCCTATTCGTTTCTGAGATCCGCACCGTGGCAGCTGACGAGTTCTGGCTCAGCCCGTTCTACCAGCAGCAGAGTGTCGCGCTGCACTTCACGTGGAAGCCGCTCCAGACCGAGGTGGAAACAGTGCTGCCCGAGCTTGAGGAAGCCCTGCGTCCGTTCGGAGCCCGCCCGCACTGGGGCAAGCTCTTCACGCCCGGCCAGTACGACTTCGCCGCGCTCTACCCGCGGTTCGAGGACTTCCGGTCTTTGGTTCAGGCCAACGATCCTTCGGGCAAATTCCGTAACAGCTTGTTGGACAGCGTGCTGGGTGTTGCCGTTACGTCCTAGCCCTCAATCACGTTGCCAACCCGCTTTTCCGTCGCTGGGCAGGAACGGAAAAGCGGGTTGGCAACGGAAAAGCGGGTTTACGAGATGTGCGCCAGCACTGCACCAGCCGTGACCACGCCACCGGGAGCTGACAGGACTTCGGAGAGCGTACCTGCACGGTGCGCAGGGACCTGGGTTTCCATTTTCATAGCCTCCAGGACCACCAAGGGATCCCCGGCGGCTACTTCAGCACCGGGTTCAACGAGCCACTTGACCACTGTTCCGGCCATGCTGGAGACGAGGGCTGATTCCGCGGGAGAGTCTCCACGGGTGACCGAACCCGGCGTATCGGTCGGCGCGGTAAAGGCAGGAATGCCCTGCCCGGAACGCGCCCAGCCATCCAGCAGATCCGCGGGAAGGCCAACCGCGAGGCGCTTCCCATCCACGTCCACGGTGATGGTTCGCCGCTCCCCTCCGGGAGGAACAACACTGTATTCGGGATCCACCGGGATCTTGTCTGCGAAGTCGGTCTCAATCCATCGGGTGTGAACCCGCATTCCGGCAACGGACGTGAAGTCTTCGGACTCCAGGACCGCGCGGTGGAACGGCAGGACGGTGGCGAGGCCCGTGATGTTGATTTCGGCCAAGGCACGCCGGGCACGGCGCAGTGCCTGCTGCCGGTCAGCTCCGGTGACGATCAGCTTGGCCAACAGGGAGTCGAATTGCGGCGCCACGAAGGAGCCGGATCGGACACCGGTGTCCAAGCGGATGCCAGGACCGGTGGGCGCTTCGAAGGAAGCCACGGTGCCGGGGGACGGCAAGAATCCACGGCCCACGTCCTCGGCATTAATACGGAACTCGAAGGAGTGTCCCTGCGCCACAGGATCCTCCGTGATGCTCAACGGCAATCCGGCGGCAATCCGGAATTGCTCCTGCACAAGGTCAATCCCGGCAGTTTCCTCGGTGATGGGGTGTTCCACCTGCAGGCGCGTGTTGACCTCGAGGAAGGCCACGGCGCCGTCGGCTGAGACCAGGAATTCCACAGTCCCGGCGCCGTAGTACCCGGCCTCCCGCACTATGGCTTTGGAGCCGTCGTAGATTCGTTGACGCTGTTCATCGCTCAAGAACGGAGCGGGAGCCTCTTCCACAAGCTTCTGGTGGCGTCGTTGGAGCGAGCAATCGCGGGTGCCCACCACCACTACATTGCCGAGTTTATCCGCGATGATCTGTGCTTCCACGTGCCGCGGCCGGTCAAGGTACTGCTCCACGAAGCACTCACCACGCCCGAACGCCGCTACAGCTTCACGGACCGCGGAATCGAACGCTTCCTCAACTTCGGCGAGCTCCCGGACCACTTTCAGACCGCGGCCACCACCACCGAAAGCCGCCTTGATCGCGAGCGGGAGTCCGTGTTCCTCCGCAAAAGCCCGCGCTTCCGCTGCAGAGGAGACGGGACCGTCGCTTCCGGCAACCAAGGGAGCACCCGCGCGGACTGCGATTTCGCGGGCAGTGATCTTGTTGCCCAACTGACGAATGGAGTCCGGTGAGGGTCCGATCCATTCAAGCCCGGCGTCGAGCACTGCTTGTGCAAACTCCGCGTTCTCGGAAAGGAAACCGTACCCGGGGTGGATGGCGTCAGCACCGGACTCCTCCGCGACCGCCAGCAGCTTCCCGATGTTCAGGTACGTGTCAGCCGGCGAGTTTCCGCCCAGGCTGTAGGCATCGTCGGCGGCGCCTACGTGCATGGCATCGGCATCGATGTCCGCGTAGACGGCTACCGACAGGATGCCGGCGTCGTCACAGGCTCGGGCGACGCGGACGGCGATCTCGCCACGGTTCGCGATCAGGACCTTGCGCATCAAATACTCACTTCTCTGGGGTCTTCGTAAAAGTCGTGGTGAAGCTTGGGGAATCCGGCACCAGCCGGAAGCGGATCTTTCCGCCGATGGGCACTTGCGCGGCGAGATCAAGATGTTCATCGCGCACCACACCAATCACGGGATATCCGCCGGTGATGGGGTGGTCCGCCAGGAACAGGACGGGCAATCCGGCCGGCGGAATCTGAAGGGCTCCGGCCATGGTGCCCTCGCTGGGAAGCTCACCTTCACGGGTGCGCTTGAGCGGAGTCCCGTCCAGGCGCATGCCCACACGGTTGGACTGCGGTGTGACAAGCCATTCCTGGTCGCAGAGCGAATCCAGGGCTTCCGGCTCGAACCAGTCCGCCCGCGGCCCGGGGACCACATCCAGTACCGTAACGCCGGCGCCCGGAAACTCGGGCTGCAATTCGGGCTCACCCACCGCGGTGGAAACTGTGTCCTCGCCGACGGGAAGCTCCTGACCAGCCATGAGAGGGCCCGGTCCGATCCCTGACATCGTGTCCGCTGAGCGACTACCCAGCACCTCCGGCACATCCACTCCGCCGCGGATTCCCACATAGTTTCGGAACCCTGACTCGGGAGCACCCAAGGTGAGCACTTCGCCGTCGAGCAGCGCGAAAGGTGTGGCCATCGGAACGGTCCGCATCGCGCCCGGCCGATCGCCGTCGTCGGACTCTTCGGACTCAACCCACGACGGCGACTGGATGGTCAGCGTCGTCGGCGCGCCTGTGACAGCAACTACTTGGTCGCCCACGGCTTCCACGGTGAGCCCACCGTTGACGGATTCGATGGCCGCAGCTGAAGCAGCGTTCCCCACCAACCGGTTGGACCGTCGCAGGGAAGCCCTGTCCAGGGCCCCGGCGGCAGAGACACCCAGCGGACCGAAACCCCGGCGGCCGAGGTCCTGGATTAGGCTCTGTGCACCTGGATTGAGAATCCGAAGACCGGACTCAGTGTGGTGCTCCGTTTCAGGGTCGCGGGCCTCCGAAGCTCCAGCAGTCACAACCTCGCGGACGGCCCGGTACTGCACCCGATCGCCGGGCCTGACAAGGGCTGGCTGGGCCCGGTCCAGATCCCACATTCGTGCACCGGTCCGGCCGATCAGCTGCCAACCGCCCGGCGAACGGCGCGGGTAGACCGCGGAATACTGTCCACCCAGAGCAACGGATCCAGCTGGAACCGCCGTACGTGGGGAGGAGCGTCGGGGTACCGTGAGGACCTCATTTTCGCCCACCATGTAGCCAAAACCGGGAGCGAATCCAGCGAAGGCTACGGTCCAGATCTGGCCTGTGTGCGCAGCTACGACGCCGTCCACGCTCAGCCCGGTGAGCTCCGCGACGTCGGCGAGGTCGTCGCCGTCGTACACGGTATCGATGGCCACCAACCCGGAGTCGGTTACCTCCGGAGCGGTGAGTTCGAGCTCCATGAGCCGCAACCCGATTGCTCGGGTCGCCGCTGCGGACTCTCCTACCACCATGACCGTTTCCGCGGCGGCGAGAACGTCCACCTGTCCGGGAAGCGGGGACTTGTAGAGCATGTCCTGCAGTGCAAGGACATCCTGCAGCCCGTCCAGCTCGGCCAGAACCGCCCGGGTGCCGACGGGCCTGACGGAGCGGACCCTCTTAGCAGTGGTGGTTTGCATTACGGTTTCCATTTTCGCTACGCCGCCGGCTGAGCTTGGGTCCCCTGCATCAGTCGGACATCTTCTTCCGGCTTGGGGTCGCGGCCCAGGAGCATGCCGACGATGGTGACTACTGCAGCGACGAGGATGTAGACGGCGATCAAGTACCAGCCGCCACCTGCTGCGCCGTAGAGGGCGGTGAAGATGATGGGGGCAACGGCTCCACCAATCACGCCGGCCAGGGTGTAGGCCAGCGAGCTGCCGGCGTACCGGAGCCTGGCCGGGAACTGCTCGGTGATGAAGGCCGCTTGGGGGCCGTACATGAAGGCGTGGAGTGCCAGGCCGATCACGGTGCCGACTGTCAGCATGGCTACGGACTTGCCCTGGATCATCAGGAAGAACAGCGGGATGTAGGCTGCGGTGGCCGCCGCTGCGATGCCGTAGACCCAGCGGCGGTTGAAGCGGTCCGTCAGGGCCCCGGCCAGCGGAATCAGGAAGAGCTGGAACGCGGAGCCAATGAGGATGGCGGACAGGACGTTGCCGGTGGTCATGCCCAGTTCCTTGGTGGCATAAACCGCCACAAACACGGTGAACAGCGCGTAAAGGATGTCAGGGCAAACACGGGAAAGCGCTGCTGCCACCAAAGCCTTGGGTTGTGTGGTGAAGACTTCCTTGATGGGAGCCTTGGGGCGATCCCCGTGGGCCTGGATAGCCTTGAAGACGGGGGTTTCTTCAAGCTTGAGCCGGATGATCAGGCCGAAGACCACCAAGAGTGCGGAAGCCAGGAAGGCTACGCGCCAGCCCCAGGAGAGGAATGCTTCTTCGCTGAGGGAAGCGGCGAGAATGGCCAGAACACCGTTGGCCATGAGGTTGCCGGCGGGCGGGCCGATCTGGGCCGCGGAAGACCAGAAGCCGCGCTTGTTGGGGTCGCCGAATTCGCTGGACAGCAGCACTGCGCCACCCCATTCGCCACCAACACCAATGCCCTGCGCCAGACGCAGCAGCACAAGAATAGTAGGTGCCGCTACGCCGATCACTGAGTAGTCGGGCAGCGCACCGATGAGGACCGTGGCTACACCGATCAGGACCAGCGTAAAGACCAGCACGTATTTGCGGCCGATCTTGTCCCCGAGTCGGCCGAAGATGACGCCACCAATCGGGCGGGCCAGGTAGCCAACCGCAAATGCCGAGAAGGAGAGCAGCAACGCCACGAATTCGTCGTTGCCGGGGAAGAAGATCTTGGGGAATACGAGGGCCGAGGCCACCGAGTAGATAGCGAAGTCATAGTACTCAAGCGACGTTCCGGTAAGACTGGCGACGTACGCCTTGATAGCGCCGGGCGGTGGCTTCCTTGTCACTGCCTTGGCTGCGTTGTTTGTGCTGGTCATGATGTCCTCCGGGGGGATGAGGGATGGTGCGGGAGCCCGGGGCGGGCTAGAGGAACGAGCCGACCGTGACGCCGGCGTCGGCCAGAGCGGACTTCACAGCGGTAGCCATTGCAACGGCTCCCGGTGAGTCACCATGCACACAGATGCTTTCTGCGCGGATTTTCAGGATGGAGCCGTCAACTGTCCTGACGGATTGTTCAGTAGCCATCCGAAGGACGTGTTCGGCCACTTCGGCGGGATCATGCAGAACCGCGCCCGGCTGGGATCGCGAAACCAATGTTCCGTCCGGGTTGTAGGCGCGATCCGCGAACGCTTCGGAAACAGCCCGGAGGCCGGCTTCCTCTGCGAGGCGCAGGACCTCGGAACCAGGAAGGCCAAGGATCGGAAGGTTGGGGTCAACCGATCTCACAGCCTGGACGACGGCCCGTGCCTGGGCGGTGTCCTTCACGATTGCGTTGTAGAGACCACCGTGGGGCTTCACGTACTGGACACTGGCCCCGGTGGTGGCAGCCAACGCTTGCAGCGCACCAATCTGATAAACCACGTCATCGGCCAGTTCCATGGGATCGATATCCATGAAGCGGCGGCCGAATCCCGCGAGGTCGCGGTAGCCGACATGGGCGCCAATAACAACGCCGGCCTTGGCCGCCTTCTCGCAGGTGCTGCGGATGACGCTGGGGTCGCCAGCATGGAATCCGCAGGCAACGTTGGCGCTGGAGACCGACTCGAACATGGCCGCATCATCACCGAGTGTCCAGCGCCCGAAGGACTCTCCGACGTCGCTGTTCAGATCGATGATTGCCATGATGTGATCCCTGCCTCGTGATGTGCGTTACATCTAGGATGCACCAATCTGCTGGATTGTTCAACAATCCAGCGATCCCAGTTTCCGGCAATCGTGTAATTTTGGTGTCATGGCCGGTGTAGATCAGGAAAAAAACGAACACGTTGGCCTTGATAGTGCGCGGGCACGCGTCCGGATGAGAGTTCCGTCTGTTGCTGAGAGAGTCGCCGAAGAACTCCGGTATCAGCTCGCCGAGGGATTCCTGGTGCCGGGCGCCAAACTCACCGAAGCCACTATTGCCGAGGACCTGGGAGTATCCCGGAACACCGTCCGCGAAGCGTTCGCCGAGCTGGCCGGTGAGCGGCTGCTCCTCCGCCAGCCCAATAAGGGTGTCTTTGTGGCCACCCTTGAAGCAGGCGACATCCACGACGTCTACACGGTCCGCCGCGCCATAGAGGTCAGTTCAATCCGCGCGGGTGGTTCGCCGGAGCGGATCGCCGCCGTCAGGGCCGCCGTCGAGGAAGGGAAACGGGCGGCAGCTGCCAACGACAACGAAGGCCTGGGCAGCGCAAACCAGCATTTCCACGGTGCAATCGTGGCCCTGGCCGAGAGCAACCGGCTGAACACGATCATGGCGCAGATCCTTGCCGAGATGCGGCTCTACTTCCACAAAGCCACCATGAACGCCCACTTCTACAGCGACTGGCTGAAGGAGAATGAGCAGATCTGTTCAGCGTTGGAGTCCGGGGATCTGGAAGAGGCCGGGGATCTTCTCCTTGCCTACCTCAACCGATCAGAGCAGCAGCAAAGCGCTATCCACGGCGGGTAAGCCCGGACTAGGCCGCGTTCCTCCCCGGTTACCTCACTCGAAAGAGCAAGATACCAGCGATCTGGCCGCAAAGTCCGGCAAATCTACCCACTAACTGGGCAGGAGCGTCACCGCTTACCGCTTGCCCTTCTTGCGGGACCCCTTGCCACGGCCCTTGTCCGGGTTCGGCGCATAGCGCTGTGCGACTGCGGGCTTTTTGGGGCCACCGCCGCGTCGATCCGGCTTAGGCACCTTCTTGGGCTTCTCCTGCTGCGCCGAGGGCTGGCGTGAGCTCTGCGCCGTCCGGCCGCGCACGATCCCTATGAACTCCTCGATCACGGGACTGTCCGTTCCAACCAGCCAGGCCAAGCCGATCTGCGTAATGGGAGCCCCGGTCAGGCGGCGCATCACCGTGTCCTTAACATTGAGATGCCGCGCCACGGACATCGGCAGGATCGCCAGTCCAGCACCGGATGCCACCACTTGGAGGGCCATGTCCGGCCCGCCCATCTCGTCAACATCCAGGAAGTTCTCCTCGACGAGGTCTTCCAGCGCGACCTCCTCAAACACTGAGATCTCGTGCCCCTTGGGAGCGACCACCACGGGCTGCTCCTCATACAGGGGGATGACGTTCAAACCTTCGCGGTCCACGGGCAACCGAACAAAGCTGAGGTCAGCCAAACCGTCACGCAACACCGAAACTTGAGCGGCGTCGTCGGACATGAACGAATGCAACGGGAAGTTGGGCATCCGTTCTTCCCACCGCCGGATCCATTTCCCAGGAGTCACACCCGCAACATAGGCGAAGCGGAGACCGGCTAGGGGTTCGGTTGTTTCGGCGGATTCTTCAGCGTCTGGCACACACTCACAGTACCGGCCAGATACCCTTGAAGCATGACGTCCTCGAACTCCCAGTCCATGAAGCCGGCAACAGTTGCCAAGAAACTCGGTATCTACCTGCCCGCAACACCCCAGGAGTTCCAGGATTCGTCCATCACACGCGACGAATTCGCCGAGCTCCAGGCCAACCCGCCGGAGTGGCTCGCCGAGCTGCGCCGCAACGGCCCGCACCCGCGCCCGGTAGTCGCGCACAAGCTCAACATCTCCATCAGCGGCCTGGCCCGCGGCGGAGTAGAAGAAGCACTCACGACGGCGGAAATCGCCGAGCTGCTGCAGTCTCCCCCGCAGTGGCTGGTCACCGAACGCGCCACACACGCAGCTGTTCGCTCCGAGGCGCAGCGCGTCAAGGACGAAGCCGCCAAGAAGGCCGCCACCAAGGAAGCCAGGGACAACGCCGCTGCAAAGCGTGATGCTCCGAAGACCTCCAAGCGCGATCACGCGTAGCTTTCACTAACTGTGGCCGGGACCAGCGGGTCCCGGCCACAGTTATTTAAGGCACTAGTCCTGGTGGAGCTGAATGAAGTTGCCGCACCCGTCATCGAAGACTGCGCTGACGCCGGAGGGATCCTCAGACGGTTCACCTTGAAACTTCACGCCGGCGGCAAGCAAACGCTCATACTCGGCCTGGACGTCGGGCACACCAAAGGTGATAGCAGCCAGGCCGGACTCATGGAGTGCGTTCATGTAGTTCGCGGCGATGGGGTTATCGCTCGGCTCCAGAAGCAGCCCCGGCGACGTGCTGTTGTCCGCTCCCGGATCCTTGATGATGAACAAGTTGTATTCAGGCATCGCCATCAGGGTCTCGAAGCCCAGTGTCTCCGTGTAGAAAGCGTGAGCTGCTGCGGGGTCCTTGACGTGGATGCTGCACATTTTCAATCTCATGCTGCCTAGGCTACGCCCCGGGTGCGACACAGTCCCGGGCAGGAATCACCCTGATCCGGACAATTCACCTGCGTTTGCGGTGGTGAATTGTCCGATGGAGGGTGTCGCGCGGATCCAGCCACTGGCGCATACTGAATGCAAAGCAGCGAATTCGCCTGGAGGTGGTCCGATGCCCGCCATGATGCTCCTGTGGGGTGCAGCTCTGGTTCTCGCAACCGCAGCAACCACGTACGTCCTGCACAGGAAACTCAGCTATGGGCGTGGGCAGGAACCGGACGGCGTCTTTTGGGACGTGTTCGGCGGCCTCGTGGTCGTTACGCCCGCCATCCTTGTCCCGGCTGTGCATTGGCCACCGGCCGGGCTGATCATGATGTTCGTCGGCATCGCCACCGCGGCAGCCACCCTGGCGAGCATCCGCAAAGTCGAACGCCTCCACGCAGCCGAGCCCCGGCGTCGTACCGGTTTTGCCGATGACGCCGCCCGCCACGAGAACCTCCTTGAACAGTGGAGCCGCTACGAGCTTGATCCCGCCAGGACCATCGATTTCCCCGCCATGACCGATGTGCGGTCAGCGGAGACGGCGGCGCTGACGCGGGCCATGCGGGAGGCCGAGTTCTGCAAGGTGACGGCTGGGACGGATTACCGGGCCGCCGTCGAGCGTCTTGCGGGGGCCCTTGAAGCAGCCGAGCGAGCTGCGGGCGTGCCAGCCTCATCACTGGCTACGCCCGGGTCAACACCTTGCCCTTGAAGAACTCAGGCCGCACCTTGTACATCACCAGCATGATCACCACGCCGAGCAGGATGACGCCCATTCCCAGGACGAACACCAGTCCGACACCGCCCACCGAGGAGCCCGAGCCGTACTCCGGATCCATGGAATCCATGGCTGTTTTGACGAACATGACCAGCAGGATCACGCCGCCCAGCAAGGGTGCCAGGAACTTGAAGAAGAACGCCCGGACGCTGCTGAACGCCGATGCCCGGAAGAACCAGACACAGGCCAGCGCGGTAATGCCGTAGTAGAAGCAGATCATCATGCCCAGTGCGGTGATGGTGTCCCACAGCGCGTTCTCGGACACCGTCCTTGTGATGACGTAGAAGCCTGCGGCAGCGATGGCAGCTGCAATGGTGGCGAAGCTGGGCGACTTGAAAGTGGGACTAATGCTGCCAAAGCGAGGTGAGATAGCACGGTAGTGGCCCATGGCCAGCATGGTCCGTGCGGGCGACACGAACGTCGACTGCAAGGACGCGGCGGAGCTGCTCAGGATCGCCAAAGACATGAGGATCGCGAACGGACCCATCACCGGGCCGGCAAGGACGGCGAAGATACTGGACTGGTTCTCCGGGTTACCGGCCCCCAAACCGGTCTCGCCAACGCCAGCAAAGGACAGGGTAGCCAGTGCAACGGTCATGTAGATGACCACGATCACCAGCACTGTGATGGTGGCTGCGCGGCCGGGTGTCTTCTCCGGGTTCTTGGTTTCCTCGTTCATGGTGAGGGTGACGTCCCAGCCCCAGTAAATGAAGATCGAGAGGGACACACCCGCCGCGAATTGCGAGAACGAGTCCACAGCGAACGGGTTGAACCAGTCCGGCGAAATGGCGGTGGCGTCAAAGGCCGTGCCGTTGGCCACATGGGCGAACGCCGAGACCGCAAACCAGCCCAGGACCAGCAATTGGAAGGCCACCAGCACGTACTGCACGCCCTTGGTGGTCTCCATGCCGCGGTAGGAAATCCAGCAAGCCAAGGCGATAAACACGAGCGTGGTGGCGATGTTCAACGGCAGGATCTTGCTCAGCTCACCCAATGCCGGATTACTGAAGATCTGCCCGAGCATGAGGTAGAAGAAGTCCACCGCCACCGCAGCCAGATTGGACAGCACGATGATCGTGGCCGCGATCAGCCCCCAGCCACCCATCCAACCGATCCACGGACCAAAGGCGCGCGTCGCCCACGTGAAGGAGGTACCGGCGTCGGGCATTGCGTTGTTCAGTTCGCGGTAGCCGAGCGCCACCAGCAGCATGGGGATGAAGCCCACCAGGAAGATGGCGGGCAGGTGCACGCCAACCTCAGACACTGTGGGGCCCAGGGCCGCGGTGAGCGTGTAGGCGGGCGCGATGCAGGAAACACCGATCACGACGGCGCCGATCAAGCCCACCGATCCGGCCTTCAGTCCCTTTTCACTCAGGGATGATTCCTTCGACTGGACCGTCTTTGGTGCAGTTGACATGGGTTCTGCCTCTCAGGCGATTGCTAGGCGCTGTGGCGCGTGTAGTCGCGGGGGACCACAATCATGGGAACGGGGAGGGCACGCAGGATCCGGTTTGCGGTGCTGCCCAGGAAAGTGGCCCGATGCTGGGCCAGGCGACTGGAACCGATCAGCAGGATTTCGCCGTCTTCCCAGTCGAGTCGGTCAACGGCTTCTTCGATGGTGCGGCCCTGCGCCACCACGATCTCCGGCTCACCTTGAAGGGAACCGGCGGCGTCCGCAGAACCGCCCGCGTCCGCAGAACCCCCGACGGCGGCAAGCCGGTCGGCGGCATGCACCCAGGCGGCGTCGGCCAACCCAGGCGAGTTACCGCCGTCGAGCGCCAACAAGGAGACGAGCCGCAGCGGAAGGCCGCGATCGCGCGCAGATTCAACGGCGACGTCGAGAAGTTCATCAGCGCCCGGGCGCGTCCCGAAACCGCAGCTCAAGCGCGTTATCGGATCCGTACGCTGATACCCTTGCGGCGCCAAAGCCACCGGAACCGGCGATGAGTGGAGCAGTGAACTCGCCACGGAACCGATCGTGAACCGCTTGAGCAGCCCGCCGTTGCTGGCGCCTATGACCAAGGCCGCGGCGTCGAATTCCACTGCGGCCTCGATCAGCGTGCGGGCCTCGGAATCGCCGCGGCGGATGTGCGCGCGTGCGGTGACATCCGCCGGGATCAACGCCAGGCCCTCGTCCAGCCAGCGCTGCGCTTGGTCGGTGAGGATGTCGTTGTAGCCGGCCTCGGGCGGATAGACGGCATTGAAAGGGGAATCCTCGGGGATCACCAGGACCAGATCCAGGCTCACATCGTGGTTCCTGGCCAGCGCGACGGCGAGGTGAACGGCATCGCGCCCCCTCGCATTGGCGGTGTAACCCACTACGTAGCGCATGGTGGTCCTTTCTGGAGTACCGCTTAAAAGGTGGTGCCGGCAGGCCGGGAATGACGCTCCCCCGGCCTGCCGCTTAGTTCTTTTCTGCCGCTAGACGGCTACCGTTGCCAGCTTGTTGGCTTCAACAATGCGTGCGGCAGTTGCTTGGCCCATGCGGACCGCACCATCCACGTGCTGGTAGCCCTCGGCTGCGAGGTCGGACGAGGACCAGTAGATCGGCCCGACGTTCGCGTGCTGGTCCTTGCCGTAGCGGTGCAGGCCGCCGAGGTCGTAGCTGGACGCGTAGGCACCGCGGGTCCACTCTTCGGAGCCCCAGTCGGATTCGTAGTAGACCTCGGGCGTGAGGGCCTTATCGCCCAGGAAGCCGGCGATCGATTCCAGGATGGCCTTCTTGCGGTCTTCGGCGCTGAGCTCGAACACGGCGTCGGCCTTTTCGTCGGATACGAAGCCCACCAAAGTGCCGCGGGAATCGCCGTGGTTGGTGTTGTCGTAAACCTCCTGGACCAGTGCGCCTGCGCTGAAGCCCGTGCCGGAAAGTCCTTCTTCGCGCCAGAACGGGGTCTCGTAAACAGCGTGGACCTTAATCACCAGGCCCAGCGACTGGTGCTGGTGCATCTGGTGCTGGCGACGCGGCAGCGGCGGCTCGAAGGAAACGCGGGAGTACAGGTTGGGCGGCACCGCCATGATCACGAAGCGGGCGTTGACGGTTGCCTCATCCGAAACAACGGTCACGGCGTTCTCTGACCAGTTGATGGTGCGGACCGGGCTGTTGAGTACGACGTCGTCACCCAGTTCTGCTGCCTGCAGCAGCGAAACCTGCTGCATACCGCCGATGACGCGCTTGTCCAGGATGAAGTCTTCGTCGGTCAGGTGGCTAAAGGAACCGGCCGAGGCCGCCATCAGGACTGCCTGGAGTGCGGAGAAGGCGTGGGCGGGCTTGGTGAGCATGCCACCGGCGATGAAGAGGCCAATGTTGCTGCAGGCTTCCTCGTCGCTGGAGTTCTGGCGGAGCCAGTGGTGGAAGGAGATGGTGTCCAGCTCGCGTGCCTTGGGGTGGGCCCAGGGTTCGGTGGGGCCGATCTCCGCAGCGAGCTCATCCAGGATGGCTACCAGCTTGTCCATCTCGGCCTTGGTGGTTTCGTTTACCGGGAAAGTGTCACCGGTGTACTGGGTGCGCTTGCCGTCTGCACCGATATAGACGGACTCGCCTTCGCGGTAGCGCGAGTACATTTTGAGTCCGAGCTCGTCCAGCAGTTCCATGAGGGCTGTCTGGTCCGGGGAAACCCACTGGCCGC
This sequence comes from Paenarthrobacter sp. TYUT067, assembly GCF_023656375.1. NCBI lineage: Bacteria > Bacillati > Actinomycetota > Actinomycetes > Micrococcales > Micrococcaceae > Paenarthrobacter > Paenarthrobacter sp. TYUT067. Next base: position 70,025 of record NZ_JAMOIT010000008.1, on the reverse strand, counting down.
CGATCTCCAGCATGGCGCCGTCGATGGTATCCGTCCAAGTGCGGCCACCCACGCGGTCGCGTGCTTCGAGCACCGCAACGCTGAGTCCGGCCTTCTTCAATTCGCGTGCTGCCGTCAACCCTGACGGTCCGGCGCCGACGATCACAACGTCGCGTTCAAGATTCTGCATGATGTCCTCTCCGTGGCCGTCCGTGGTGGCTGACCAATAAATGAATGGCATTCATTTAAAACCATAATAGCGCTGGAGTCCGTCCCTGTGAAGACCCAGTGGAATAATGCTGGGGACACAGGCAGCAGAAAGGCTCCCGATGCCCGAACCCACCCCCGCTTCTTCCGCCCGACCTGCTCGCCGGCGCGCCGGCAGGCCGACCGCGGCTGTCTTGGACCAGGACGGGATCACGACGGCGGCACTGGTGTTAATCAGCAGCAAGGGTTACGACGGACTCACCATGGCCGCCCTGGCACGCTCCCTGGGCGTCGCGCCTTCCGCCCTTTACAACCATGTGGCCTCCAAAGATGACGTGCTCATTCTGCTCATGGACCATTTGGCCGCAATGGTGGACGTTTCCGCATTCGGCACCGAACCGTGGGATGAAGCCGTACGCCGCTGGGCCTGGTCCTATAGGGACGTTTTCTCCGCGCACACCCCCCTGATTCCGATCATTGCCGTACTGCCCGTGGCCAATGCCCCCAAAACGCTCGCCATGTACGAGTCAGTGACCGCCGGTTTCCGCGATGCCGGGTTCCCGGAGGACCGCATTATTTCCGCAATCGTGGCCCTGGAAGCCTTCGTGTTTGGCGCCGCTTACGACGTCACGGCCCCGGATGACATCTTCGACGCCGGCAGCCTCGCCCAGCAGGTCCCCAACTTCACGGCCGCTGTGGACAGGTTGTCCCTGGCAGGCCAGGAGCGGCCAACCGACGCAGCTTTCGTCCTGGGACTTGAAGCCCTGATTGCGGGTTTCGGGGCGCTACGGGCTTAAGTTCCCTCGTTCCTAAGGTGCGCTTCAGAGGCTGAGGTAGCGGATTTCCCTGGTGTTGTCGCTGTAAGTCACCTCGACAGGTACTTTTTCCTCTGACGAGTTTGTCAGCTCCCCTCCCGGAAGCCAGAAGGCGAACTGGCCCTTCGATACTGTGGCCGTAATCTTCTCGCCTGCCGTGCTGATGTAGGTCATGGAGGCCACGTCCGGGCCAACTTGCCCTGAAGCCATCGAGAGCGGATTGTCACTGATGACGCCGGTACCGAGTTGGCTGGTTCTGATATCCCTGCCGGTGGGCTTCTTGCCATCTCCCGGCTTTCCTACTGAGCCAAAGGAACCCCTTTTGAACCATGGGGCCGAGGAATCGGTGGTGCAGTTAGCTTCGAAGCCGTCAGTGCTGCTGAGGACAACCGTGGTCCAGGCTCCCCGCTTTTCTGCAATTGCCACGTCAGCTACTGCCACGTCATTGACGTACATGCCATCACCAATCCTTGTGCTGGACCGGGCGCAGTCGGAAACCGCACTATCGCGCTCGGCACCTATCAGCGCACCCGGCGCGGCGGTCCACGTTGCAAAGGCCGGGTCGCCTCCCGAGAGAGCCGGCCCCATCAGGAATCCAACTGTGGTTGCGAAAGCAACTCCACCCAAAGCAAGGGCGCGACGACGACGACGGCTTGGAATCGACGTCGACGTTTGGTGTTCTGCAGGTTCGGCGCCCCTGGCGGCTGGAGTTGGGTGGGACCGAAGAATCAGTTCCAGATCTTTCTGCGAACGTCGCGGGTCAGTAGGTTTGTTCTGCTCGGCGGCGTCCATGGACCGCAGAAGTGTGTCGATGTTCCGGCTGTTTTTCATGGTGTGGTGGCCTTTTCGGAAGATGTGGCTGGCGCCGGCGACTCTTGGCGCGGGATGTGATCAAGGAGTAGCCGCAGGGCTCGCCTTGCGCGGGTGAGGCGGAGCCGGAACGCAACGGGAGAAATGCCCAATACCCGCGCTGCCTGGGGTGCGGCCAGGTTCTCGAAGATCGCCAGCCCGAGGGCCTCTTGATGGATCGCGGAGAGCAGCTCCCAGGCTCTGCCTAGATCAACGCGGCTGCTGACCAGATCAGCGTGGGAATCGGCGTTGGATACAGAGGTCGCGTCGGCGAGGCGGACGCCCAGCGCGTGTCGACGCTGCTCTCCACGGCGGGCGTTGAGCATGAGGTTTCGAGTGATGCCAAAGATCCATGCCCGCGCATCGTCCTCGTGCTGAGGCGTTTCAGAAAAGCGCCGCCAGACGATGAGAAATGCCTCAGCCACTACGTCCTCGGCATGTGCCGCGTCTGTGCGGCGCTGAACGAACTTGAGCAGGTCAGCATAGGCGGATTGATACAGCGCCCGAAAGGCTTCTTCCTGGTCGGGGGCTCTCGATAGGTAGCTCATACCCAGTACCTGTTCGCCACGTACCTCAGTGTGTTGCATTCGCGCGATAAATTCTTGGAACTCAGGGGAGGGTGTCCCCCCAAGCCGGGTGCCGCCGTCGTGCGTTCCCGTGTGACGTCGCTTGGGCAAACCTAACCCTTGTAGTACAAGTACAAAACTTGTATCCTAAGTGACAGGCAAGGACGCCGCATTTACTAGGAGAACCATGAGCACCGTAGATCTGATTCGCCACATCAAGCTGTCCACGGCACGTTTACCCCTCACCGTACCCATCAGCGATGCCAAGGTCTTCACCGGCAGGCAAAAGCCCATGACCGAAGTGGTCTTCCTGTTTGCCGAGATCGCCACGGAACAAGGCCACCGCGGCCTGGGATTCAGCTACTCCAAACGCGCCGGCGGCCCTGCGCAGTATGCGCACGCCAAGGAAGTGGCAGAAGGGATCATCGGCGAGGACCCTAACGACATCGGCAAGATCTACACCAAGCTCCTCTGGGCCGGCGCCTCCGTGGGCCGTTCGGGTGTGGCTACGCAGGCCCTGGCGGCCATCGACATCGCGCTCTACGACCTCAAAGCCAAGCGCGCCGGACTCCCCCTCGCCAAGCTCCTAGGCTCCTACCGCGACTCCGTGCAGACCTACAACACCTCCGGCGGGTTCCTCAACGCCACGCTGGACGAGGTCAAGGAACGCGCCACGCAATCCATCAACGATGGCATCGGCGGCATCAAGATCAAGGTTGGCCTGCCCGACTCCAAGGAGGACCTGCGCCGAGTTGCCGGAGTCCGCGAACACATCGGCTGGGACGTCCCGCTCATGGTGGACGCCAACCAGCAATGGGACCGGGCCACCGCGCTGCGTATGGGCCGCCAGCTGGAGGAATTCAACCTCATATGGATCGAAGAACCGCTGGATGCCTACGACTTCGAAGGCCACGCGCACCTGGCCCGGGTTCTGGACACCCCCATCGCCACGGGTGAAATGCTCGCGTCCGTCGCAGAACACAAGGGCCTCATCAACGCGAACAGCTGCGACATCATTCAACCCGACGCACCACGCGTCGGCGGCATCACCCAATTCCTGAGGCTCGCAGCGTTGGCGGATGAACGCGGGCTGGGCCTGGCACCCCACTTCGCCATGGAAATCCACCTTCACCTGGCCGCCGCGTACCCCCGCGAGCCGTGGGTGGAGCACTTCGACTGGTTGGACCCGCTGTTCGAGGAGCGCCTCGAAACCAAGAACGGCCGCATGATCGTTCCGGACCGGCCGGGGCTTGGTGTCACCCTCAGTGAGCAGGCCCGCGCCTGGACCACCGAATCAGTAGAGTTCGGCGCGTAATCTTGAACCCATGAGCCGAAACCTGACCGCGGATCTCGCCGCCGATCTTCGCAACCGCATTGTGGACGGCGTCATCCAGCCAGGTGAGAAGCTCCCCAGCGAAAACACGCTCATTAGTGAGTTCGGGGTGAGTCGGACCGTGGTTCGCTCTGCCCTGACGCACTTGCAGGCGGAGGGACTGGTGGAAACCGAACGCGGGCGGGGCAGCTTCGCGCTGACCCCGCCGGCGGACGGCCCGTCTCCGGCGCCCGGATCACGGGCTGTTTCCAGCATGGAAGATCGGCTGCAGATGCTGGATTTCCGCGTTGGCGTGGAAACAGAAGCTGCCGCTTTGGCCGCGCGGAACCACACGGAGCGCCAGCTCAAGGCGATGCACGGAGCTTTGGAACAGTTCATCGCCAGCTCCGGCCACCCGGCACACTCCATGAAAGCCGATTTCGAGTTCCACCGGGCAATTGCCGCCGCCACGGGCAACCCCTTTTATACGGACTGCATCTCCGCCCTGGGCCAAACCATGATCACCATGCCACGCCCGCGCCTCGTCGCCAGCGACCACCAGGACTCACCCGAGCGTTTCGCCCAGGTCGTCCACGAGCACTCCTCTATATATGCGGCCATCGCGGAGGGCGACCAAGTGGCTGCCGCAGCCGCCATGCGCTTGCACCTGAGCAACTCACGACGCCGGTTCGCGGCTTCCGCGCGCGCCTAACCTCCCGCACACCCAACTAAGTAGCACTTAAGCGCGTTTAGCGGGCTCAAACCGCGCACTGCTGCGACTCAGTTGGGTGCGGGAAAACAAAAGAGCCCCGGTCCTAAGACCGGGGCTCTTTCAATTGCGTGCGCGAGGGGGGATTTGAACCCCCACACCCTTTCGGATACTGGCACCTGAAGCCAGCGCGTCTGCCGTTCCGCCACTCGCGCGCAACTTCTTTTTCCGGACTTCCGCAGGTTTCCCGGCTTCGTTTCCTTCAAAAGCAGCGAGATCAAGCATAACGGACAGTCGCCGCAAAACACCAATCGAAAGGTAGGAGGCGTCCCCGAAGAGGCCAGGAGTCCCCCAACAATGACTTAACCAGGTGAGAATTTCAGCCCTCCCCTCCCGCGCTACCATGGGCCGGAAACGAACTTTTCCGGGTCGCAAGGCGTTGTGGATTAAGGCCATTCCCAGTCAGTCCCAGTAGTATCGGGAAGTGGAAGGGCCGTCAGGCGCGTACTTCGCTGTGTGTGCGGACGGATCAATGGACGGACTATCGGACCAGGCACAACGGGTGCCGCGGCAAGGAAAGGAGAAGGACCATGGGTTTGCTGGATAAAGTCGAGCGCGGCATTGAAAAGGCTGTCCGCAACGTCTTCTCCACGGGGTCGCGGGCACGTGTTGAGCCAGTGGAGATTGCAAGCAAGCTGAGGCGCGAGTTGGACAATAAGTCCATCACCATCGCTGCCGGGCGGACGCTGGCTCCAAATGTCTTTGATGTCCTGTTGAGTGACGAGGACTTTGCCCGGGCCCAGGAATGGGGAACACCATTGGCCGAGGAATTGTGCGACGTCGTCATCCAGCACGTCCGTAGCCAGGGCTACACGCTCCAAGGCGCCGTGCGCATTTCGTTCCGACGCAACGACGAGGAACGTGCCGGTCACTTCGAGATCGCTTCGCGAACAGAGAAGCAGTCAAACGACGGATCAGCACCGGCGCCGTCCCCCAGGGCCAACGTCCCCGCCGCTCCGGTGCGGCAGCCCACGCGCATGCAGCCTGTACTGGACATCGGCGGTCAGCGGTATTCGCTCAACGCCCTGTCCGTGGTGCTTGGCCGCTCCTCCGAAGCCGACATTCTGGTGGATGACACAGGTGTTTCACGGAAGCACCTTGAGGTCCGCACGGAAAATGGCACCACGTGGGCCGTTGATCTCGGCTCCACCAACGGCAGCTACGTTAATGGACATAAAGTGAACGGCAGCGTGGAGCTTACAGACGGCTCAACCATCACGATGGGACGTACCAAGATCATTTTCCGCCTCCTCCCCCAAACCCCGGGTGGTCACGCGTGAACGACATCAGCGAACTGACCATCACAGCGCTTCGCTTCGGATTCCTCCTCCTACTCTGGGTCCTGATTTTCAGCATCGTCACCACCATGCGCCGCGACTTCCAGATTGGCCGCAAGGCTGTCACGGGCGTTCCCACCGCACGGGAAGTCCGCAAGCATCCTGAACTCGCGGCTTCGCCGCCGCCGGCAATCCAGCATGCGCGAACACTTGTAGTTACTGAGGGTCCCCTCAAGGGCACCACGGTCCCCCTGGCGGCCAGCCCCATTCTGCTGGGCCGCGCGCAGGAAGCCACGCTTGTCCTGGAGGACGACTACGCTTCCGGCCGGCATGCACGCCTGTTCCCGCAGGGTAGCCGCTGGTTCATCGAGGACCTGGGATCCACCAACGGCACCTACCTGGCCGATCAGCAGCTCACCCGCGCATTGCCTGTTGAGCTTGGCGTCCCCGTGAGAATCGGCAAGACGGTCATTGAATTGAGGCCGTAGTCCATGGCCTCCCCCGAGACCCCCAAAGGCCAGGAAAAGCCTGCGGAGCGCCCGCTCATCATGCGCTACGCCGCTCGTTCCGACGTCGGACGGATCCGCTCCAAGAATGACGACTCCGCATATGTGGGTCGCCATCTTGCCGTGGTGGCCGACGGCATGGGCGGTCACGCCGGCGGCGATGTCGCTTCCGCTTCAACGGTTCTGGACATGATCCACCTTGATCATGACGACTATCCGGAGGGTGCGGACACCGTCCTGGCCGACGAGATCCAGACCGCCAATTCCCTTCTTTCCGAGCTCGTGCACCAAAATCCCAAGCTTTCGGGGATGGGCACCACCGTGACAGCCCTGCTTTTGGAGGGCCGCAAGCTCCACTTCGCCCACATTGGCGATTCCCGCGCCTACAGGCTGCGCAACAAGAAGTTTGAACAGGTCAGCATTGACCACACGTTCGTGCAGCGGCTCATTGACGAGGGCCGGCTGCGCCCGGAGGAAGCCGAAACGCATCCGCACAAGAACGTCTTGATGCGAGTCCTCGGCGACGTCGATGCCAGCCCCGAGCTGGACCTGGATGTCCTGGATGTGGAACCTGGCGAACGCTGGCTGCTCTGCTCCGACGGACTCAATTACGTTGCCGGCCACGTGGTGGAGCGCATGGTCCGTGAGACCAAGGACCTACGCGAATGTGCTGAGATCCTTGTTGACCTGACCCTTGAAGCCGGCGCCCCGGACAACGTCACCGTGGTGATGTTGGAGATTGCGGAGGAGACCGACGACGACGTCAACACGGCCGCCGTCGACGTCGTTCCGGCAGCGGCGCTTGCCGCGGTTGACGAGCCTGACGCGGTGACGGCCACCAAGTCCGCCGATGATGTGGCTGCGGACAAAGCTGTAGAAGACAGCAAAACCGAGTCGAAGCCCAAAGCCGAGCAGCAGGCAGGCGCTGGATCGTCGTTTAGTGCGGGCAATCCTGACAACAAACAAGACGCGGCTGACGACACTTCAACCGGCGAGTCCACTGAACCTCCTGCCACCACCGACCCGCACCTCGGCGAGCATTTGTCGGCGGAAGTGCTGCGCGAGGAATTGGCCAGTAGGCCTCATGAGCTTGTTGGTGCAGCTGCAACCGCCGCCGAAACGGGCTCCATTCCCACGGTGGCCGGCCGCACTGTGGCACGGAGGGCAGCTACTGTCCTGACACACAAGGCTGAACAGGACCGCGTTGAGGTGGAAGAGCCGCCGCGACGCCGCGTGCGCTGGTTGATGCCTGCGGTTGCAGCGGTGGTTGTCCTGGGTGTGGTGGTGGGCCTCTGGCTTGGCTATGCCTGGACCCAAACGCGCTACTACGTGGGCGAATACGATCAGCGGGTCGCCATCTTCAACGGAATCTCTCAGCGGCTCGGCCCCATTCAACTTTCCCGGCTTGAAGCCGTAACCGATATCAGGGTGGATTCATTGCCGGAATACGGCCAACAGAGCGTACGCCAGACAGTACCGGCGGGCGACCTCGACGGTGCGCAGGACATCGTGGAGAACCTGCGGAACACCGGCAGCGCCTCTGCGAACTGCCCCAGCCCCGCGCCCACGGCCGCGGGCACCGCGTCGGGATCGGCAACCCCTACGCCAGCACCTACGGCCACTGTGCCCATTCCCAGCACGGCCGCCGTCGCCAGCCCCACTCCTTCGCCCGTCCCGACTCCCTGTGAGGCGGCCAAATGATGCAGACTGAGATAGCCCCCAAACCCCGCCGGAACGTTGAGCTGGTGCTCATCGTCCTGGCCCTTGCCGTGGGCATCGGCGCCAGTGCCTTGGTGAGTATCAACTCGGAAGTCGGACTCGATAGCGACTTCTGGTTCCAGTCCAGCCTTTTGGCCGTGGCTGCTTTCGCATTCCACGTCGTCCTCAGGCTGCGCGCGAAGTATGCAGACCCGGTAATACTTCCCATCGTGGTTGCGCTCAATGGCCTCGGCCTGGCGTTGATCCACCGGATGGACGGTCCCGGGGACGATACGGGCAACAACCAGCTCCGGTGGACCCTTATTGCCATGGCGGTCTCCATAACCGTGATCTGGTTCCTCAAAGACCACCGGATCCTGCGCCGGTTCACGTACATCTCCCTGGCGGTCAGTGCGTTCCTCCTGGTCCTTCCTTTGATCCCCGGCATCTCCGCGGGTGAAATCCTTGGCGCTCGGGTCTGGATCCGCGTTGGGCCCATGACGTTCCAGCCCGGTGAAATCGCCAAGATCACCCTGGCCATATTCTTCGCAGGGTATCTGTCCTCCAACCGGGACCTCATTCTGCTGGCGGGCCGGAAGATCGGCCCTATGCAGTTCCCCCGGTTCAAGGACCTTGGCCCCATGATCACCGCCTGGCTGGTGAGCATCGGCGTCCTCGTCTTCCAGCGCGACCTCGGATCTTCCATCCTCTTCTTCGGCCTGTTCATTGTGATGATTTACGTGGCCACCAGCCGTATCTCCTGGGTGGTCATCGGCCTGCTGCTGATTCTGGGCGGAGGCTTCATTGCTTCCCAGATCTTCTCCCACGTCGCTTTCCGCATCGATAGCTGGATCAATGCCTTCACACCGGAGGTCTTCGGCAGGTCACCCGGCGGTAGCGGCCAGATCGTGGAGGGCTTGTTCGGCATGGCCGACGGCGGCCTGGTGGGCACTGGTCTTGGCCAGGGCCGGCCGGATCTGGTCCCGTTCGCCAACAGCGACATGATTGTGGCCCTCATTGGTGAAGAGCTCGGCTTGATAGGCCTCTTCGCCGTGGTGATGCTGTACATGTTGCTCTTCACCCGCGGTTTCCGCGCAGCTTTGGGCACCCGGGACGCTTTTGGAAAGCTCCTCGCCTGCGGCTTGTCCTTTGCCATTGCCCTGCAATGCTTCGTAGTGATTGGCGGCGTCACCCGGCTCATCCCCTTGACCGGCCTCACCACTCCGTTCCTCGCAGCCGGCGGCTCTTCGCTTCTGGCCAACTGGATCATCGTTGGCCTGCTGCTCATGATCTCCAACACGGCCCGCGGCCCGGTGGACACCACCCCCATGGTTAACAAACCGCCCGCAAGCAGCACGCCGGACCCCCGCAAACCGGCTACAGGACAGACACCCAGCGCACCAACAGAGGCGGTGAAGCAACAATGAACCAGGCTATTCGCAGCAGCTGGATGGCTGCCGTCGCCATGTTCGCGTTGATCTTCGGCGCCATTAGCTACGTCCAGGTGATTGGTGCTGACGACCTCAACGCCAACCCCTGGAACCAGCGCGCTGTTTTGGCATCCTTCTGCAACGAGCGCGGCTCCATCATTGTGGGTGGAAAACCGGTGGTTGAGTCGGTTCCCGGAACGGAGTCCTGCGCCTTCCAGCGCCAGTACAACCAGCCACAGCTGTATGCCGGCATCACCGGATACTTCTCCAAATTCTTTGGTTCCACCGGCTTGGAACAGTCCATGGGGGAAACCTTGGCGGGCAACTCTGATCAGCTGTTCCTGGATCGCATGAGCCAGATGTTCCTCGGTAAAGAGCCAAAAGGAGCATCTGTGGAGTTGACCTTGGATCCTGCCCTGCAGCAGTTGGCCATGGATCTGATTCCTGAAGGCCAGCGGGGCTCCATTGTGGTCACCAACCCCAAGACCGGCGCCATTTTGGCCATGGCTTCCAAGCCGACCTATGATCCCAACCTGATTGCCACCCATGACCGGACCACAGCGGAAGCAAATTATGCACAGCTGAACCAGATTCCGGGTATCAACCTGAACCAGAACGTCAGCGGTCCTACAGGTAACCTGCTTTCGCCCGGCTCGGTCTTCAAGCTCATTGATACTGCTGCGGCACTGAATTCCGGTAAGTACAACAAGGACAGCGAACTCCCGAATCCCAGCAGCCTTCCCTTGCCCGGCAGCAGTGCCAGCCTGCCCAACTATGCCGGCGGCAACTGCAACGTCCGTGAGACAGCGTCCTTCGCCTTTGCCCTGGAGCAGTCGTGCAACACCCCGTTTGCGAGCATTGCACTTGACCTTGGCCAGGACGCCATCAGGGAACAGGCGCAGAAGTTCGGCTTCGGCCAGGATTTCGGTGACCAGCTCAAGCTGCAGCAAGCCATCAGCGTCTTCCCGGAGGACCTGGACCAGGCCCAGTTGGCACAGTCGTCTGTGGGTCAGCGCGATGTGAAGGCCACGCCGCTGCAGATCAACATGATGACGGCGGCCATTGCCAACGGTGGGGTGCAGATGAAGCCCAACCTGGTTGAGGCCATCCGTGCGCCTGATCTTCGGGTCATCAACGAACCCAAACCTGAAAAACTGCGGACCAGCACTACGCAGCCAATCGCCAGCCAGATCACTGAGTGGATGACCAGTGCCGTAGACAATGGCATTGCCAAGGGTGCAGCCGTTCCGGGCGTCAAGGTGGCCGGCAAGACAGGTACCGCCGAGCTCGGCGATTCAGGTTTGAATAACTCATGGTTTACCGGGTTCGCCCCGGCAAACGACCCGCAAGTAGCCGTCACCATTGTCATGGAGAGTGTGGACGTGCTAACCGGGGCCCAGCTAACCAGTCCGAACGCAAAGAAGATTTTTGAGGCGGTGTTGAATAAGTGAGGCCTACTTCAGGAATCACACTCGGCGGCAGGTTCCAGCTGACCAGTCGTATTGCGATTGGCGGCATGGGCGAGGTCTGGAAGGCCAAGGACCAGATCCTGGGCCGGATCGTTGCCATCAAGGTGCTTAAGGAGGAATACACGGGTGACCCCGGCTTCCTCCAGCGCTTCCGTGCCGAGGCACGACACACCGCGCTGCTCAACCACGTGGGCATCGCCAATGTCTTTGACTACGGCGAGGAAGCCGGTTCGGCCTACCTGGTCATGGAGCTTGTGCCCGGACACCCGCTGAGTGGCATCCTTGAGCGCGAACAGGTCCTGTCTCCGGACATGACGCTCTCCATCATTTCCCAGACAGCACGCGCCCTGGCAGTTGCGCACGCGCAGGGTCTGGTCCACCGTGACATCAAGCCGGGCAACCTGCTCATCACGCCGGACAACCGGGTCAAGGTCACCGACTTCGGCATTGCCCGATTGGCAGATCAGGTGCCGCTCACGCAGACCGGCCAGGTCATGGGCACCGCCCAGTATTTGGCTCCGGAACAGGCAACCGGACAGACGGCAACGGGATCCTCGGACATCTATTCGCTCGGTGTCATCGGCTATGAGTGCCTTACAGGCCACCGACCGTTCTCCGGTGAATCGCAGATTGCCATTGCCCTCGCCCAGGTAAACGACGCACCGCCGCCCCTCCCGGAGACGCTGCCCACGCCGGTGCGCGCCCTCCTGATGTCCATGCTGGCCAAGGATCCCAAGAACCGCCCGGCCAACGCCATCAAGCTGGCCGAAGCCGCTGAAGCCATCCGCAATGGTGACATCGCCACGGCGCACGCCGCCGTACCCGGCATGCTGTTGTTCGAATCCACTACCGGGCCCATCACGGCACCGGTGGACACCGCAACGGCACCCACCGGCGTCGTCACCTCGCCTTACGGCAAGGAGCAGTCGACGACGGCGACCTCCGCACTTCCGGTGCTGGGCGCCGGCGCTGCAGGAGCTGCTCTGGGAGCCGCGGCCGCATCTGACAACCCTCTGACGCGGGCGAACGCCTTGGAGGCAGAGCGTCAGCTCACCGACGACGAAGAAGTGGTCTACACCGACGACGAGAACTTCGATGACGCTGAGCCGGAGCGCAAGAAGCGCAGCCCGTGGACGTGGCCTCTGGTGGCCCTGATCCTTCTGGTCCTGTTTGCTTTGGTTGGTTTCCTGATCTCCCAGTCGGGATTCTTCTCGCCGAGCCCCGCGCCCAGCGAGTCCACCACCACCAGCACCAGCCGGAGCGCCAGCCCTACCTCTACGTCGGCCACCCCGACGCCGAGGCCCTCGGAGACCACTGAGGCACCCCAGCCCACGCAGTCGGTTCCCCAGAAAATCAACGTCATTCCTGAGCAGTACCAGGGCCAACCTTTCGAGACTGTGAGCGGTCAGCTTCGCGCTTTGGGTCTTGGAGTGAACGGTCAGGAAGTCTTCGACGACACCGCTCCCGTTGGAATCGTTATTAGCCTCAACCCCACCGGTCCTGTTGACCCGGGACAAACCATCACCGTGACCTACTCCAAGGGCCCGGAATTGGTGGCCGTACCTGCCATCGCGCCGGGAGTTGACGAAGCCCGGGTCCGGCAAGCCATTGAAGGAGCCGGACTGCAGTGGGTGGCGGGAGAACCCGTCAACGGTGCCATCGGCCAGCAGCCGGGAACGTTCGTGCGTTCCTCACCTGCGGCCGGCACCCAGGTGGCAGCGGGCTCAACGGTCACTTACTACCTGTCCAAGGCTCTGGTGCCCACCGAGCCTGAAACTCCCACTTCCACTCCCAGCGGCTCCGCCAGCCCCAGGAACTAAGTAAGCCGCCATGTCAACGCCACGTCCAGGTCCTGCGCACCGAGAGGAGAACACGCCCGTGTCTTCCCAGCGCATCCTCAATTCCCGCTATGAACTTGGCGAGTTGATCGGTCGTGGCGGCATGGCCGACGTTTACCGGGGAACAGACACACTGCTGGGACGCACCATCGCCGTCAAGGTGCTACGCGCCGACCTTGCCCGGGACCCCCAGTTCCAGGCCCGTTTCAAACGCGAGGCCCAGGCTGTCGCCGCGTTGAACCACCCGTCCATTGTGGCCATCTTCGATACCGGGGAATACTCGGTTCCTGGAGGCCCGGGGGAAGACGTGCGTGTCCCGTACATCGTCATGGAGTACGTGGCCGGACGCACGCTGCGCGACATGATCAAGGCCAACGAGCTTGGCGTTGAGGATTCCGTCGGTTTTACCCTGGGTGTCCTCGGCGCTCTCGAATACAGCCACCGCGCAGGCATCGTCCATCGCGACATCAAGCCTGCCAATGTGATGGTCTGTGCCGACACCGGCGATGTAAAAGTCATGGACTTTGGCATCGCGCGCGCCATGGCCGATTCTGCCGCCACAATGACCCAAACGCAGGCCGTGGTGGGCACCGCCCAGTACCTTTCGCCGGAGCAGGCCCGTGGTGAAACGGTGGATGCACGCAGTGACCTCTACTCTGCCGGTTGCCTGCTCTTCGAACTGCTGACCAGCAGGCCTCCGTTCATCGGCGATAGCCCAGTATCGGTGGCCTACCAGCACGTCCGTGAAATCCCGGACCTGCCCAGCGCCCATAATCCCGAAGTTTCCGAGGCACTGGATTCCGTCCTGGTAAAGGCGCTGCAGAAGAGCCGCACGGATCGGTTCCAGGACGCGGCAGCCTTCCGCCGCGCCCTGCGTGCGGCAAGCAATGGCATCCCCGTGCCCGCTGTGGCAGCCAGCGAGGCTCCCACGGACCCCAACGACCTCGTTGATCCTGAAGACCCGGCAACAGAGCTTTTGAGTGCCACGGCCGTGGGCTTCCTCGATGCCAACCAGTTCAAAGATGAGCCTCTTGATCCGCCCCAGGAAGAACCACTTCCCTTGGGTCTCCCTCCGGAACGTGAGCTGCCGGCGGCCCAGAAGTCCCGGCGTCGTGCCTGGGTTGCCACGTTGGTGATCTTCACAATCCTGGTACTGGCTGGCGGCGGTTTCTGGCTCTACAGCCTCATGAACATGCAGCCGCCGCCCCCCGCGAAAATAGCCGTGCCGGTGGTAACCAATATGTCTGAATCACAGGCCATCCAGGAACTGTACTCAGCCAAACTGAAGCCCAAATCAGTTCGCGAGCCCAGCGACACCGTGGCCAAGGACATGACCATTGGGACATCACCGATAGCCGGTGCCTTGTTGGAACAGGATGCTGAAGTCATCCTGAAGATATCCAATGGCCCCAGCTCAGTGATCATCCCGGCGGACATCGTGGGGCGCACTGAACCGGACGCACGCGAAGCTTTGCGGCGGCTCGGCATCACAGGCGAAGTAGTGACCGCCTTGACCCACAGCCCAACTGTCCCCGCGGGCGTAGTGCTCGGCACGGCTCCCGCACCGGGCGGCGCGATCGCCGTGGAAAGCAAAGTCGAGCTGCAGGTATCCACCGGCAAGGTCCTCATGCCGCAGCTGATCGCCTTGCCGTTGGCCGAAGCGGAAGCCGCGCTGAAGGCCAACGGGCTCAACATCGCAGTTGTGGAACAGGAAAACTCGCAGGTTGCAGCTGGGACAGTCACGGCTCAAAGCGATGCCTTCAACACCGAGGTGCCTCAGGGCAAGGTTGTCACTGTCACGGTGGCGAAGGCCCCGGCTCCACCACCCACACCTACTCCCACGCCGACTCCCACGGAGACTGAGAAGCCGACCCCGACGCCTAAGCCCACCAAAAAGTAAGGAACCTCACCTACTGCTTGATGAGTGGACTCAGTTTCGAGGCTCGTTCGGCCGCACCGGTCATGCCCAGGGACTCCAACCAGTTGCCCAGCATCTGATACCCGCCTTCGGTGAGCACCGATTCCGGGTGGAACTGGACGCCGCAGAGGGGAGCGGTCTTGTGCTGCAGACCCATCACCACTCCGTTGGTTGTCTCGGCGGTGATTTCCAAAACGTCCGGGATGGAGTCCCGAACCGCCGCCAGGGAGTGGTAGCGGGTTGCCGTCACGGGCGACGGGAGACCAGCAAAGACACTCTTGCCTTCGTGCTGGACGGGTGAGGTCTTGCCGTGCATGAGTTCCGGTGCGTGTGTCACCACTCCGCCGTAGGCCTCGGCCAGGGCTTGATGTCCCAGGCAGACACCGAACATGGGCTTGGCGGCCTCGCCACACCACTTGATGAGCTCTATGCAGACTCCTGCTTCGGCTGGCGTACCCGGGCCGGGGGAGACCAGGACGCCGTCGCGGCTTGCTGCCAGCTCTATGGCCTCTGCCAGCGTCACGTCGTCGTTGCGGACCACCGTTGTTTCGGCACCGAGTTCCTGGAGGTACCCCACCAAGGTGTAAACGAAGCTGTCGTAGTTATCCACTACAAGGATTTTTGTTGTGCTCATGGCTGCTGCACTGAACCAATCGTTGAGTCGGTCAAAGTGGTGAATTGGGAGAACCACGGGAAGAGGAACTCCACCATCAGTACCAGGGCTACGCCCACCAGTACCAAGGATGTCAGGATCCGCACCCACAAGGGTCCCGGCAGATTGCGGAAGATCCACGCGTACATTGGTTACCCCTTTCCGTGTGCCCGGGCTACTTGGGCGGCGATTTCCGACGGCGGACCGGCTGAGGCAGGTTGCCAACTATCCAGCATCGAGTAAGCGATGATGCGTTCCTGTGCACCAAACCTCGGGTTGCAACTGGTCATGGTCAGGATACTTTCCGTGGGCTGGACTCCCGCTTCGGTGGGAACGGGCATCAGGACGTCCGTACGGTCCGGGAGGACGATCTGGTTGTTGCGGAAAACGTAGGTGTAGTAGCCGTCTGCCGTCTGGATGTAGATCTTGTCTCCGGGAACCAATGTGTGGATGTTGTCCAGGACTGCACCGTGGGTTTGACGGTGGCCAGCTACCGCAAAGTTGCCCGGCGCGCCAGGCATGCTGGTGCTTCCGTAGTGGCCCAATCCCAAGGTGTCCAGAACGTCCGAGCCGGTGCCTTCGATGATGGGGCGTGTGTAATCCGGGCCGAAACGGGGGATGTACATGATTCCGATCATTCCCGCGTAGGCGGGCGCCGGTGTAACCACCGGAGGTCCATAATCCACGGGGGCGGCAGGCGCCGCAGGGGTTATGGGGCCGGAGAATTCCTGAGCAAAGCTCTTGACCGCTTCTGTCTGCTTGGCGTCAGCTTCCACGTTGGTCCACCATAGTTCCCAGCCCACAAAAAGGAGCAGCACTATGCCTGCCGTAATCAGCAGTTCACCCAGAATCTGACTGATCTTACGGACAACGTCAGAGGCCCGGAGTCGCTTGCGTGGGCGCAGTTCGTGCCCTTGGCTGGCGGACGGCATGGCGGAGGCCGCCGTCTGCTGCTGATGCGCCACAAGGTCTCCTTGCATAGGGCGCGGGCGGCACAGGCGGACCCCCGGTTGCGGCTAGACTTGACAGCTAGAACCAACCCGGAACGCCGTGTGGCCGTTAACCGCTGGAATTTTCCTTCCTGCAGGATATCAAGGCTGGCGGAAACGGGTATTAAACCGAACAGCCAGGAGGATCCGTGCCCGAGTCCAAGCCCCGCAAGCGGCCTGCCCGTCAGGCCCAGCAGACTTCCGCAGCACAGCAGTACAAGCCCAACCCGGTTTGGTACAAGGCTGTCATGTTCGGCCTGATGATCCTCGGCTTGGTCTGGATCATTACTTTCTACATTACCGAGGGCCAGTTCCCCGTCCGCGAGTGGGCCTCGTGGAATATCGTGGCCGGCTTCGGCATAGCGATCGTCGGATTCCTGATGACCACACGCTGGCGCTCCTAGGAATTCCGCACCTCACATTTCCGTGCCCGTGAACGTCTACAAGATATGAGAAGCCGGCACGCAACCTTGGATTCCCCGCTGGGGCAGTTGACTTTGACTGCCCGCGGGGAATTTTTGACGGGGATCTTCTATGAGGGTCACTGGCATATGCCTTCGGAGGACTACTTTGGGGATCAGACCGGGATGGACGATCCGGTGTTCGCACGGACTCGGACCGAGCTCACCGAGTACCTGAATGGTCATCGGACTATGTTCGATGTTCCTTTCGAGGCAGTCGGAAACCCGTTTCAAGAGAAGGTCTGGGAACGACTGCAACATATTCCGTTCGGTGAAACCGTCAGCTACGGGCAGCTGGCCGCAGAACTGGGGGATCCCCATCTGGCTCAGGCGGTGGGCTCTGCTGTGGGACGCAATCCCATCAGCATCGTCATTCCTTGCCACCGCGTGGTGGGGCGTCATGGTCAACTCACCGGGTACGCAGG
Organism: Paenarthrobacter sp. TYUT067; assembly: GCF_023656375.1. Lineage (NCBI taxonomy): Bacteria > Bacillati > Actinomycetota > Actinomycetes > Micrococcales > Micrococcaceae > Paenarthrobacter > Paenarthrobacter sp. TYUT067. Next base: position 52,865 of record NZ_JAMOIT010000008.1, on the reverse strand, counting down.
TGGGCTTCGGAATAAACGGTTCCTCCTGGAATTGGAAGAGCCGGTAGAGGTGCGGGAGGGCAAGCTGTTCTGATGAAGCCCAGGCAGATGGTCGACAAGAAGCCGTTCGAATCCGTGGTCCATGAACATGGCACCACAGTGCTTCGGGTGTGCCGTGCCATTCTTGGCGTGCACGACGCCGATGATGCATGGTCAGATACGTTCCTGGCTGCCCTTCAGGCATACCCGGCACTGCCTCCCGAAGCGAATGTTGAAGCCTGGCTGGTCACCATCGCCCACCGGAAGTGCATCGACCATGTACGGGCCGGTACCCGCCGTGCCCTGCCGGTTGACCTTCCACCTGAGCAAGCGTCCAGTCTCGGGATTCCTGGTGACGGCCACGATGAACTGCTTGAGGCCCTTGCGGGTCTTCCCACGAAGCAGCGCCAGGCGGTGGCCTACCACTATTTAGGGGGCCTTCCCTATAAGGATGTTGCTGCTTTGTGGGGCGGCACCGCCGAGGCTGCCCGTCGCGCCGGAGCTGACGGCGTGAAGTCTCTCCGCTCTGCCCTCGCCTCCCACCAGTCGCTGGCCCGCACATCCTCGAAAGGTGACATCTGATGACCCTTGAACTCAGTCCCGATCACGCCGAGGTTCTTTCGCTCCTCCATCCCTTGGACATCGGGCTCGAACCGGCCATTGCCAGCCTTCATGCCCGCTTGGCGCGCGACGCTCAGCTCACCCACACTTTGGACATTGCTTACAGGATTGTGGACTCCCCGCTGGGTAAGCTCCTTTTGGCTGCTACGGACCGGGGAATTGTCCGTGTCGCTTTCGAGCTGGAAGACCACGACTCCGTCCTTCAGTTTCTGGCAAGCACTGTCAGTCCGCGCATTCTTCAGGCTCCGGCACGTTTGGATGACGCCGCCCGTGAACTCGACGAGTACTTCAAGGGCACCAGGACGGAGTTCGATCTCACGCTGGATTTCCGGCTATCCCGCGGTTTCCGTCTCAATGTCCTGCGTCACCTGCCTCGGATCCCTTATGGCAGCACAGCCAGCTATGCCCAAGTGGCCCAGGCAGCCGGCAGTCCCAATGCTGTCCGGGCTGTCGGAACCGCTTGTGCTACCAACCCCTTGCCCCTCATTGTGCCCTGCCACCGGGTAGTAAAGTCTGACGGCAATTTCGGTGGCTACCTTGGTGGAAGCGAGGCCAAACGCGCACTGCTCCGCCTTGAGGCGGCGGCATGAGCGACGACGCTTTGTTTCCGCGGGAGCTCGTTCAGCCGGAAAGGCACGACGCCGGTCCCCGCCTGATTGCGCCCGGGGCCGTCCATGTTCCTGCTTGGCTTACCCTCGAGCAGCAACGATGGATAGTAGCCCGCTTTGGCGAATGGACCCAAGGGCCGGTTCCCCTCCGTGCCGCCACTCTTCCGGGCGGACATCAAATGTCGGTGAGAACTGTGTGCTTGGGTTGGCATTGGCAGCCTTACCGTTACACACGGGAAGCCACTGACGTCAATGGCCGTCCCGTGCTCGATTTCCCGGACTGGATGGTGCGCCTGGGGCGGAAAGCAGTGCAAGCGGCCTACTCCTCAGGCTATGAGGGCGTTGAAAGTGACGAAGCGCTGAGCGCACTGGCGAACAAGTACACGCCCGACGCCGCGCTGGTGAACTTTTACGACGACGGTGCCGCCATGGGAATGCATCAGGACAAGGACGAGCGTTCCAACGCCCCTGTGGTCTCCCTGAGCATTGGTGATACGTGCCTGTTTAGGTTTGGCAATACCCAAACCCGGACCAAGCCATACACAGACGTTGAGCTTCGGTCGGGAGACCTCTTCGTCTTTGGAGGACCGTCCAGGTTTGCTTATCACGGGATCCCCAAAGTTTTCCCAAAAACGGCGCCGGATGGCTGCGGCCTCTCGCAGGGACGGATCAATATCACTATGCGAGTCACGGGCTTGTCATGATGCCGGGGTCCCACCTCAAAAATGTCCGAGGCTCCGGGGAGAATATTCCCGAAAGCTGAATTACCGCCTTGGCCCTCGAGTTGGCCGGCATCGAAGGAGCGTGCATGACCGCGGATAGTGGCATAGTCGTGGGTGAGGATGGTTTGGCGCGTCCGCTGTGGGCGTCCTCGGATCCCCTCATGCAGGCCTACTACGATCACGAGTGGGGAATGCCCGTCCGCGATGAGCAGGGCATGTACGAGCGCATCAGCCTCGAAGCGTTCCAAGCGGGTTTATCCTGGGCAACCATTCTTCGGAAACGGGATGCCTTCAGGGCAGCGTTCCTGGACTTCCATCCGGAGAGTGTCGCGGCCTTCACCGAGGCCGATGAGGAACGGCTCATGCTCGACGCCGGAATTGTGCGCAACCGATTGAAAATCAAAGCGGCCATCACCAACGCCAAGGCCACCATCGCGTTGCGCGAAGAGGGCGGTCTTGTGGACTTCGTCTGGTCGTTCCAGCCGCACACCACTCCCAAACCCACCACCATGGCGGACATCCCTACCACCTCGCCGGAGTCGATCGCCTTGTCAAAGGCATTGAGGAAGAAGGGTTTCGCTTTTGTGGGACCCACCACGATGCATGCCCTCATGGAAGCCGTGGGAATCATTGACACCCACTTGATGGACAGTCATCGGCGGGGGACCTCCGGGGTATGGGTCTAACCCGAACCCCGGCGGGCCTGCGGCCCCGATAGTCCACAGAGCTGTCCACAGAAGTGTGTAACTTTATCCACAGGCGTGGATAACTTCTGTGGACATCCACGTACCAGGGTCCATTATTGGTGCCAGTCCGGCGATCCGAGGGCACAGGGCATCCAACTCCACTTATGCCCACTGTGTATTGCGCTGTGGATAGTCCACCAAGCTTCACTAGGAATTCAGCACTTTAGGATTGTCGGCTTCGCCAAATGCTCTTTGGAGTGCTTCTTGACTTACATCCACCACCTGCGCGCTATGCCGCCGTCTTGATGAGCGGCGGGAAAGTTACCCACTTAACAACAGCCCCCTGCACACAAGTTATCCACAGCTGGGGAAAAACTTGTGGGTTTCGACTCCGGGATCCCTGGTTTGCAGGCGAACAGGAGACCCTTGTTCCCTCTGAACTACAGCTATGTAAGTTATTAACACTGTTGATAAGCCTGTTGATACTCGGCTCTCCACGGCGTCATTAACAGGCTTGTCCACAGATGCTGGTGAAGTCGCCCTTTTGTCCACATTTCCGTTGCCGCGGGGGACAAAGTTATCCACAGGTGTGGAGAAACCCATGCCTTTCGGGGGATATCTTGCAATTTGACGAGTCCTCGGACGGCCAAGGTGGATAACTACATGCGTGTAAGTTACACACACTGTGGATAACACCTGTGGATAAGGTCTCGGAGTACGGTGGTGGCATGAAGAGCGATCATAAGAAGCTGATACCCAGTTACAGGGCCAGCCACGGGCACTTTTCGGTCATCACGGTTCCCGTTATGCAGTACCTGATGATCGACGGTCACGGGGACCCCAACACAGCCCAGTCCTATAAGGATGCGCTAACAACGCTGTATCCAGTCGCCTACGCTTTGAAGTTCCTCAGCAAGCGCGAGCTCGGCCAGGATTACACAGTGATGCCGCTGGAGGCGCTGTGGTGGTCCGATGACATGGATTCATTCACCCTTACCAGGGACAAGTCACGCTGGGACTGGTCGCTGATGAATATGGTCCCCGACTGGATAACCAGGGAACACTTGAACATAGCGCGGGAGACGGTCGCCACGAAGGGGGAAGGACCCGTTGTGGAGGCTCTCCGTCTGGAACCGTTCAACGAGGGTTTGAGCGTGCAGACACTACACGTAGGTCCGTATGACGATGAAGGACCAGTGCTGGAGGAGATGCACAACAAATTCATTCCGGAACAGCAGTTGGTGATGACCGGCAAGCACCACGAAATTTATCTCAGCGATCCTCGGCGCACCGCACCGGAGAGGCTCAAGACCATCCTGCGCCAGCCCGTCATGAAGGCCGGAGAGGCCAGCTAACCTGCAGTGACGCGGAACCAGGTGACCACGGCCAGCAGGCCCGCTACCAAAACGAGTCCTCCAGCCTGGAGAAGTGCTTGGTTTTTGCCCTTGGGAGCATAGGCGATCGCTGCAGCAGCAAGGCCACCAGTGATCAACCCACCCAAGTGGGCCTGCCACGCAATGCTGGGCACGAAGAAGCCAATGGCGCCATTGATGGCGATCAAAATCCACAGCTGCTTGGTTTCTCCACCCCTATGGCGCTGCACAACAAGCATGGCGCCGAAGAGGCCGAAAATGGCACCGGAAGCACCCACTACTCCCACCGGCGGGAATGTGGGAGTCAGGGCAAGGAAGCCCACGGAACCGCCAATTGCGGAAATAAGATACACAGCCAGGAATCGGATCCGCCCGAGCAAAGGCTCAAGGGCCTGTCCGAAGATCCACAGCGTATACATGTTCAGGACGATATGGAGCAGGAAACCCTGCGAGTGCAAAAACGCTGCCGTGACCATGCGCCATGGCTCACTGACAGCAAAAATGTTGGCGAACGCAAAATTCTCGAAGACCGCGTCACCGGGCACAATCCACTGAAGGACATAAACCAGTGCGCACAAGCCGATGATCACGTACGTCACCAAAGGCCGGCCTACTGCCAAGGCTCCGCCATACGGGGAGCGGTATGTCGGCGTCGTACGTTTTTGTTCGTTGACGCAGTCAACGCATTGGAACCCGACGGCGGCCGCCCGCTGGCACTCGGGGCACGCAGGGCGCCCGCAGCGCTGGCACCGCACATAGGAGGGCCTGTCCGGGTGCCTGGGGCACACCGGAATATCAGCGGACGGCTCGGCCGACGGAATTCCGTAACTCATGGGCTCTGGTTCAGTGTGTGACTAGAGCTGTTCGATGTCGATGCTGTTGATGACGACGTCCTCAACCGGGCGGTCGCCCATGCCGGTGCGGACGGACTCGATCGCATCCACAACCTTGCGGGATTCCTCATCCGTGACCTCGCCGAAGATGCTGTGCTTGCCGAACAGCCAGTCGGTGTTCACAGTGGTGATGAAGAACTGTGACCCGTTGGTGCCCTTGCCCATCTGGATGCCGGCGTTGGCCATAGCCAGCTTGTACGGAGCGTTGAAGGTCAGTTCCGGGTGGATTTCGTCGTCAAACTGGTAGCCGGGGCCACCCACGCCGCGACCCAGGGGATCGCCGGCCTGGATCATGAAGTCTTTGATGATCCGGTGGAAAATAGTGCCGTTGTAAAGGGGGGTACCGGTCTTGTCTTCGCCGGTTTCCGGGTGGTTCCAGGACTTTTCGCCCGTGGCCAGGCCAACAAAGTTGGCGACCGTCTTGGGGGCGTGGTTGCCGAAGAGGTCAACCTTGATGTCGCCGAGGCTCGTGTGGATCGTTGCTTTTGCGGTTGCGATGGTCATGGCCCCATTCTTCCATGCAGGGTCAACGCCCGTCCGGCCGTAAAGCCGGTTCCGCGCTGGGTGAAATCCTGGACGTTCTCGGACAGATGAATAGCCGGTGTTCCACAAGCGACGTAGGCTAGCAACAAACGAGCATGTGTATCGGGAGGTAGTTGTGAAGAAATCAGACCGTATTGCCCGCGAACTCGAACAATCAGTCACGGCCGGTGTGGATAACGCCCGCGACTGGGCTGCACCGCGTGTGGAAGCAGCCGTGAATTGGGCTGTTCCGCGTATCCAGCACGGCATTGATAGCGCTTCGCCCAAGATTCAAGAGGGTCTGAAGTCCGCTGCGCACAACCTCGCTGACGGCGTTGCAGTTGTCACACCGCGGATTCAGGATGGGCTGGCGCACCTCGCGCCGAAGATCCATGACGTGGTGGAAGACGCCACACCCAGGATCCAGGAGACGCTCAACAGGGCTACCCCGGCGCTCGGCCATGCACGGGACAAGGTGGTGGACGAATACCTCCCCAAGCTGTCCGAGCAGTTGGGACAGGCTTCGGTAGCGGTCCACCACGTCCTTGAGAATGCCCCCGCGCAGGTTGATGCTGTGGCACAGAAGCTGGTTGATTCCGGCGTTGTCCACAGCGTTCAGGAGCAAGCCCAGGCCACCGGCAAGCAGATCAAGGCTGTGACGGACCAAGCCAGCAAGGCGGTCTCCTCTGCATTGGTGAAGGAACAGCCCAAGCCCAAGAAGCGCGGATGGCTGATCGTCACGGTCATTGCCGCCGCCGCTGCTGCCGGTGTTGCTGCCTGGAAGGCTTCCAAGCCGGTTGAAGATCCGTGGAAGACGCCTGCTCCGGTCACACCGACGCCCGCTCCTGTTCCTGCAGCGGCTCCGGCAGTTGCCGAGCCCAAGGCTGCGGACATCACACCGGAGGAAGCCGCAGCTGAGGCAGAGCAGGCAACCAAGGATGCCTTCAAGAACGTCGAGGACTCCACGGAGAAAGTGGCGACGGACGCAAAGACCGCCGTCAAGAACATCGCGGCCAGCCTGCACAAGGACACCGATGGCAAGGAGTCAGATGCCAAGGGTGCACAGAACTAAACACTGACTCACCGCCTCGAAGTGGGGCAGAGAACGTCAAACACTGAAGGGATCCCGGCGATTGCCGGGATCCCTTCAGTGTTTGCCGCCTTGTCATCAATGCCTCCATCACCTGCCCGGGCACGGGTGTTAGATTTATGGTGATGTCAGCCGATAGACCCCTAGCGGGTTCCCTTAAGGATGCTCCGGAACCTCCCGGCGTATCCATCGTTATCCCGGCGTATAACGAGGAAAGCGTCATTCGCCAGTGCCTCATCGCGGCCATCTACCAGTCGGTTCCCGCGCAAGAGATCATTGTGGTGGATAACCTGTCCACAGACCGCACGGCCAGAATAGTGCGCCAGATGCAACAGGAATACCCTGAAAGCCCCATCCTGCTCATGCGGCAGGAGGCCGCGCAAGGTCTCATCCCCACCCGTAACCACGGGCTGAACAACGCCTCAGGGGACGTCGTAGGCCGCATCGACGCTGACTCAGTCCTTGAACCGGACTGGGTGGAACAGGTCCAAAAGGCCTTCACGGATCCCTCGGTAGCCGCTGCCACAGGTCCAGTGGTCTACTACGACATGCCAATGCGCCGGTTCGGGCTCAAAGCGGATGACAAGATGCGCCAGCTCATGCTCCGCCTGGCCAAGCACCAGTACCATTTCCTCTTCGGATCAAACATGGCCCTTCGACGCTCGGCATGGGAAACCATCCGTGATGAAGCGTGTTTGGACCCCAACGACGAGATGCACGAGGACATTGATCTTTCGCTGCACCTATTCGAGCACGACCTCAAAGTGCAGTACCTACCCCAAATGGTGTCCGGGATGTCTGCCCGCCGACTTGAGGACTCACCCAGGGACTACCGCTACTACGTCCAGCGCTTCGATCGGACCTACAAGGCTCACAACGTCAAGAAGATGGCTTTGAAGGCACCTATGGTGGTGTTCTTCTCGGTGTACTTTCCGGCGAAGCTGCTGCGTGCCATCCACACGGCCAACTCGGGGCAAGGCACCCGCCGCGGCGGAGTCTAAACGCCCGACGGCGGCACCTTAGTCTGCGCCCAGTTCGGCTTCGCGTCGGTCTGCTTCCGGCCTGCCACGCCGCTGACCGGCTACAACCACGGCCAGCCCTACAAGGATCAGCGCCAACCCCGCATAAGTACCGGCAGGCAACGTTTCATTCAGGAAGATGGCCGCCAAAAGGGCAGCACCTGGAATCTCCAGCAGGATGATCATGGACACCAGTAGCGGGCTCATCGTAGCCAGTAGATGGTTAAAGGCCGTGTGCCCCACCAGCTGCGCACACACGGTGATGGCGATAATGCCAAGCCAACCGCCGGCGTCGAACCCTGAGAGTGGCTGGGCAGTGAACAAAGCCAGCATGGCCACAATCGCCGCACACATGCCGTAGCAAAGTGTGGTGTACGTTCCAGTCCCCATGGACTGCCTCGCCTTGCCACCGGCCAACGTGTACAGGCCGGCCAGGGCGCCGCCCGCAAGTGCCAGGAGGTCACCGAGGAGCGCTTCCGGGGACGAGCCCATATCGAATCCAGTAATCGCCACCACGCCGCCAAAAGCAATGCCAAGCCCCGCCAGGACCGGCCAACGGTGCCGGGTGCCCCGGAACACCTGGAACACGGCGATCCACCCCGATTGCAGGCATACCAGGGCAGTAGCCGCAGCCACCGATGTCAGCTGCAGTGCCGTGATGAAACAAGCGAAATGGAAGGCCAGCGCCACGGCAGCCACGGCAGACCAACCAAACTCACGCCGCGTGATCCTCCCGAACGCTTTCGGTTCCCGAATGATGACGGGGCCCGCCATCACCACGGCACCTATTGCGTTACGCCAGAATGCGATGGCCAGTGCGGTCACCGAAGTGGCACCAAGCGTGCCGGCAATGAGCGGGCCGGAGGAGGCAACACCCAGGACGCCGAGCGCAGCAATGAGAAGGGTCACGGATCCACCCTAGTGTGATTGAAGGTGGCCCTTCCTCCCACGCAGCTTTAATCCGCCGCAAATTTCGAATACATAGAATTCCGACGACTTGGGAGGAAGGGCTTAAATGCAAAAGTCCCGGTCATTTCTGACCGGGACTTTCCTTATGGTGGAGGCACGGGGACTCGAACCCCGAACCCCCTGCTTGCAAAGCAGGTGCGCTACCAATTGCGCCATGCCCCCATAAGAAGCAACCCGTCAATCATACCCCATGTCAGGACTGGAATTTACCAATCCGCACCGGGCTCTTCGGCTAGTCCACCGTATCGGTTGACTTGCTCCAGACATCCTTCCGGGCTTCGGATTCCTGAGCCTTTTTATAGACCAGGACGCCTGCGATAGCAGCTGCTACAACTACCAGCAACTTCTTCACAAGCACCTCATTCCGGTTCAGTTTTACCTGAACCTCTTTGTGGTTCCGTGGGCGTACCAGGACTTGAACCTGGGACCTCTTCGTTATCAGCGAAGCGCTCTAACCGCCTGAGCTATACGCCCCGATGCCTCATCGGGCCGAGATATGACTGTACAGCACATCCCGGCCCGATCTCAAATCGAGGCATTTCCCCGGTGTAATTCCGCCTATTTCGGCTGATTTCCGGGAGTTTTTGCTAGTCGTCAGTCAGGGTGACGCCGACGCCACCAACCAACGTTGCGGAAATGTTATACAGCACGGCCGAAAGCATGGACAGCGCAGTCAACAGAACCACGTTCACTACAGCAATGATGGTGGCAAAGGATGCCACTTGGCCGAGTGAAGCAATCTTCTTGAGTTCGAACCCGCTGCCCTCGGAGCCTGCCAGGGTGCCAAGGAGGCTGTCCACCTGGTCAAAGATTCCCGTGAGATCCAACACAGTCCACAAGACGATTGCTGCAACCACGGTGACGATGCCCAAAGCAACAGACAACAGGAATGCCATCTTTAGGACCGACCACGGATCAACCTTGCTGACAAGAAGCCGCGCGCGGCGAACCTTGGCCTTGGGAGCCGGCTTCACCAAGCCGGGCCCACCCTGCGAGGGACGCTGGGCAGGGGTGCCGGCCGGGCGCTGGCCGGGCTGTGCAGGCCGCTGTCCGGGGGCCCCAGCGGGACGCTGACCGGCCTGTGCCGGGCGTTGTCCGGGAGCGCCGGAAGGACGCGGAGCGGAATTAGCTCCGCTCGCGGGCCGCGCTCCGGCACCGGATCCCGCGGACCCGGTTCCAGGGCGCTGCTGGGGACGTGCAGGCGTTCCCGACTGCGTGTTGCCTGAGGGCTGCCGGAGTCCGCCGGGGACACCTGTGCTCGGCTTGGGATATGAGTCGGAATTACTCACTCGTTACCTCCGGTGTTGTCTTCGTTCAGCTCCGCGCCCGTTTCGATTTCCGGGTCTGCGTCGTTTTCCGTATCGGCCGTCACGGTCGCCTCAGAGGCGCCGTCGTTTGCAGCCAACGTTACGTCATCGTCGAGTCCGTCCTCGGACTCTTCGCTTTCCAAGCCGCGTTCGCTGTTGCGCGCAACCTCGATGATGCGGTCATTCTTATCCGGCTTCGCAAAGATGACGCCCATGGTGTCGCGGCCCTTGGCGGGGACGCCGGTCACTGCCGAGCGGACCACTTTGCCACCCTCCATGACCACCAGAACCTCGTCTTCTTCCTGCACGATCAAGGCGCCAACAAGGTCACCACGGTCTTCGGCAAGTTTGGCTACCTTGATGCCCAGGCCACCACGGCCTTGGAGTCGGTACTCATCAACGGCAGTCCGCTTGGCGTATCCGCCCTCGGTGACGATGAACACGAACGAACCATCCTGGACCACGTCTGCGGCCAGGAGTTCGTCGTCTTCACGGAACTTCATACCCGTCACACCGGAGGTGGCACGACCCATGGGACGCAGAGCATCATCGGTGGCCGTAAAGCGGATGGACTGGCCCTTGCGGGACACCAGGAGCAGGTCATCGGTTTCACTGACCAACTGGGCGGATACCAGTTCGTCCTCGTCGCGCAGGTTAATGGCAATGACACCGGCTGTGCGGTTGGTGTCGTAATCCTCCAACCGGGTCTTCTTGACCAAACCATTCTTGGTGGCAAGCACCAGGTAAGGGGCCTGCTGGTAGTCCCGCAGGTCAAGGACCTGGGCAATGTGCTCATCCGGCTGGAAAGCCAGCAGGTTGGCTACGTGCTGGCCCTTGGCGTCGCGTCCGGCTTCAGCCAATTCGTAAGCCTTTGCCCGGTACACGCGTCCAAGGTTGGTGAAGAACAGCAACCAGTGGTGGGTGGTGGTCACAAAGAAGTGCTCCACCACGTCGTCGCCGCGCAACTGTGCACCCTTGATGCCCTTGCCGCCGCGCTGCTGCGAACGGTAGTTATCACTACGAGTGCGCTTGACGTATCCGCCGCGAGTGATGGTGACAACCATTTCCTCTTCAGGGATCAGGTCTTCCATGGACATATCGCCATCGAAGCCCATCAGGACATGCGTCCGGCGATCGTCTCCATGCTTGGCAACGATCTCGGCGAGTTCTTCGCTGATGATCTGACGCTGGCGCTCTTCCGAAGCCAGGATCGAGTTGTACTCCAGGATCATCGCTTCGAGTTCCGCGTGGCGGTCCTGGATCTTCTGGCGTTCCAAGGCAGCCAAACGGCGCAGCTGCATGTCCAAAATGGCGCGGGCCTGGAGTTCGTCGATCTCCAGCAACTCCATGAGCCCTTCGCGGGCAGCTTCGGTGGTGTTGGAGGCGCGAATAAGGGCAATAACCTCGTCCAGCATGTCCAAAGCCTTGAGGAGTGCACGCAGAATGTGCGCTTCTTCCTCGGCCTTGCGCAGGCGGTACCGGGTCCTGCGTGCAATGACGTCCATCTGGTGAGCCACCCAGTGCCGGATAAAAGCATCCAGGCTCAAGGTGCGCGGAACGCCGTCGACAATTGCCAGCATGTTCGCCGAGAAGTTGTCCTGCAGCTGCGTGTGCTTGTACAGGTTGTTCAAGACCACCTTGGCAACGGCATCGCGCTTGAGCACGATCACCAGGCGCTGACCGGTACGGCCGGAGGTTTCATCGCGGAGGTCCGCGATACCCGAAATCTTGCCGTCCTTGACCAGCTCGGCAATCTTGATGGCCAGGTTGTCCGGGTTGGCCTGGTAGGGCAGCTCGGTCACCACCAGGCAGGTACGGCCCTGGAGTTCCTCAACATTGACCACTGCGCGCATGGTGATGGAGCCACGGCCGGTGCGGTAGGCGTCTTCGATGCCCTTGTGGCCGAGGATGGTAGCGCCCGTGGGGAAGTCAGGTCCCTTGATTCGCAGCAGCAGAGCCTCGAGAAGTTCTTCCCGCGTGGCCGTCGGGTTCTCAAGCGCCCACTGCACACCGTCGGCAACTTCGCGCAGGTTGTGCGGTGGAATGTTGGTGGCCATACCGACGGCGATACCCGAGGAGCCGTTGACCAGCAGGTTGGGGAAACGCGCCGGCAGGATAGTGGGTTCCTGGTTCTTGCCGTCGTAGTTGTCCTGGAAGTCGACGGTTTCCTCGTCGATGTCGCGGACCATTTCCATGGCCAGCTGAGCCATCTTGGTTTCGGTGTAACGCGGTGCAGCAGCGCCGTCGTTACCGGGCGAACCGAAGTTACCCTGGCCCAGCGCCAGCGGGTAACGCATGGTCCAGTCCTGGATCAGGCGGACCAAGGCGTCGTAGATCGCCATGTCGCCGTGCGGGTGGTAGGTACCCATGACGTCGCCAACAACGCGTGCGCACTTGTTGAAGGAGCGGTCAGGGCGGTACCCGCCGTCGAACATTGCGTACAGAACACGGCGGTGGACCGGCTTGAGGCCGTCGCGGACGTCCGGGAGGGCACGGCCGACGATGACGGCCATGGCGTAGTCCAAGTAGGACCGCTGCATCTCGGTCTGCAGGTCAACCTGCTCCACGCGGTCAGTCAGCACATCACCCTCGAGAACAACATCCTCGACGTCGTTCGATTCCGGGACTTCGGGAGTTTCGTCACTCATAATCTAAGGTTTCCGTTTCAGGTATATGTCAGTTCTGGAATATTCAGTTGCCCCTGTGGGCCCCTAGATATCGAGGAACCTGACGTCCTTGGCGTTCTGCTGAATGAAGTTACGACGCGATTCGACGTCCTCGCCCATCAGGACGGAGAAGGTCTGATCTGCGGCCAGGGCGTCATCCATGGTGACCTGCAACAGGGTGCGACGATCCGGGTCCATGGTGGTGTCCCACAACTCGGTGTAGTCCATCTCGCCCAGGCCCTTGTAGCGCTGGATGCCGTTGTCCTTGGGCAGGCGCTTGTTCATGGACGCACCCTTACGGATGGTTTCGTCGCGTTCGCGGTCGCTGTACACGTAGTCGTGGGCGGCGTTTGACCACTTGATCCTGTACAGCGGCGGTTGGGCCAAGTACACGTAGCCGTTCTCGATGAGCGGACGCATGTAACGGAACAACAGTGTCATCAACAAGGTGGTGATGTGCTGGCCATCGACATCAGCGTCGGCCATCAGAACGATCTTGTGATAGCGAAGCTTGCTGATGTCGAAGTCCTCGCCGATGCCAGTGCCGAAGGCGGTGATCATTGACTGGACTTCGGCATTACCCAAAGCCTTGTCCAAACGAGCGCGCTCCACGTTCAGGATCTTGCCACGCAGTGGAAGGATGGCCTGGGTCTCCGGGTTGCGGCCACGTTTGGCCGAGCCGCCGGCGGAGTCACCCTCCACGAGGTAGACCTCGCAGCGCGAAGGATCCTTGGACGAGCAGTCGGACAACTTACCGGGCATGCCAAACGACTCCAGCGGGCTCTTCCGCCGGGCATTGTCGCGGGCTTTACGAGCGGCCATACGTGCTTGGGCAGCCGAAATGGCTTTGCGGATCACGTCGCGGGCCGGGCCGGGGTTACGTTCCAGCCAGTCACCCAACTGATCCGTGACAACACGCTGGACGAAGCCCTTAACCTCGGAGTTGCCCAGTTTGGTCTTCGTCTGGCCTTCGAACTGCGGTTCGGAAAGCTTCACCGAAATGACGGCGGTCAGACCTTCACGGATGTCATCACCGGTAAGGTTGTCTTCCTTCTCCTTGATGATGCTCTTCTCGCGCGCATAGCGGTTGATGAGCGAGGTCATCGCGGCACGGAAGCCTTCTTCGTGCGTTCCGCCCTCGTGAGTGTTGATGGTGTTTGCATACGTGTGGACGCTTTCCGAGTAAGCGGTGGTCCACTGCATGGCGACCTCGACGGCGATGTGCCGCTCGGTGTCTTCAGTTTCGAAAGCGATGACGTCCTCGTGGACAATCTCCACCTTCTTGTTCGAGTTCAGGTGCTTGACGTAGTCCAGCAGACCGTCCGGGTACTGGTACACAACGGTGCGGTGCTCGGCGGCTACCTCGCCTTCGGTTGCCACGGCATCCAGATCGAGATCATCGTCGTCGCCGCCGCGGTTAACCGGACGCTCATCCGTCAGCGTGATTCGCAGGCCCTTGTTCAGGAAGGCCATCTGCTGGAAGCGTGCACGCAGTGTCTCGAAATCGAACTCGGTGGATTCGAAGATGGTGCCGTCCGGGTAGAACGTCTGGGACGTCCCCGTGACATCGGTAGCCTCGCCCTTGACGAGTTCGCCCTGAGGCTTGCCGCCGTCGGCGAAGGTCATGCGCCAAACGTGACCCTGGCGGCGGACTTCCGTATCAACCCGGCGCGACAGGGCGTTGACTACGGAGATACCAACACCGTGAAGGCCACCGGACACTGCGTAGCCGCCGCCGCCGAACTTACCGCCGGCGTGCAGGATGGTCATGACTACTTCAACAGTCGGCTTGCCCTCTGTCGGGTGGATATCCACGGGAATACCGCGGCCATCGTCCACCACGCGCACTCCACCGTCAGCGCGGAGCGTGACTTCAATGTGGCTGCAGTAACCAGCCAACGCCTCATCAACAGAGTTGTCCACCACCTCATAAACCAAGTGGTGCAGGCCGCGGGGACCGGTTGAGCCGATGTACATGCCGGGGCGTTTACGCACGGCTTCGAGGCCCTCCAGCACGGTGATGTCGCTGGCACCGTACTCCCTGCGCTCCTCCACGGGCGTGTCAGGCTTGGGAACAGTCTCCTCTTCGGGCTCTACTGCCAAGGTCTCTGCATTGTCGTTAGCCACAGGCGCTTTCGACTCCTCTGTACTCGATGTCGGCCGTTCCCGGAGTTGCCCACGGCTAACCGCGGCCGCCAACGGGCACGTGACTGATTGCGCCGTCTAGTCCGACGACGGGGGTCCCCGATGCCACAGGAGTGGATTCAGGACCCGACGACGTTTCACCGGCGCTCAGTGATCTACGCCAATTCTATCGTGGAAAGGCGCAAATCCTTGCAAATACGGGGGCAGCCGACAGCTGAATATGGCCATGGGAGACCACTGGCCCTATCTTCAATGGCCCTGCGGTGGTCCCGACGGGGGCCTATACGACTCGGGGGCGTTGAAACGCCCTGCACGCCGTTTAGCCGTACGTGTCCCGCGGGCCTCGACCGTTAACGCTGCGTCCGCCTTTTCGCCAACTTGGAGCCGAAGGTCCCAACACCTGGATGCTGGTCACAACCCCTTCGCCCAGTTCGTTGCGGAACATCTCCAGAAGGCTGGTGCTCAGCAACCGCAGCTGCGTCGCCCACGCGGTGGAATCGCAACGAACATGGAGTGTGGTGTCAGTAAAGCTCTCCGGCGTGCAGTGGGCGGAGATATCCGGTCCCACCAGCGTCTCCCACTCCGCCATGACGGAACCAACGGCCACGGGCGATGTCCAACCACGTTCGGCCACCAAGCGTCCCACCACTTTTCCCAAACCCAAGGGATCACGGCCGCTGCCGTGGAATTGGGCAAAACCCCTGGTATCCCGGAGCCCCTTACGTTTGGGAGCTGACCCGGGCCTCGGCGCGCGCTGCCGCACTTCTCCGCGGGCAGCCGCAGCCTCGCGCATACGGTTCAGCGCCGCCTGTGCAGCATCAATCTCATCCGGTTCACGGCCAGGTTGAAGTCCCTCGCGGCTATCCTTCGCCATCGATGCCTCCCGGAACAACGGTTACGCGCCGTCCGGCCAGTTCCTCGGGGATATCGGCATCGACGGCGGCGGTCACCAGCACTTGCTCGGCGCCGGCGACTATTGCAGCCAGTTTACGCCGGCGCTGGACGTCCAGTTCAGCGAAAACATCATCCAGGATGAGGATCGGAGCGGTGCCCCCGGTCCGAGCATCGTCCAACATCACATAGTAGGAAGCCAACCGCAGCGAGAGGCACATGGACCACGTTTCACCATGGGACGCATAACCCTTCGCGGGTGCCTGCCCCAGAACAAGTTCCAGTTCATCCCGGTGCGGCCCTACCAAGGAGATGCCCCGTTCGAGCTCCTTTTTCCTCGATGCCGCGAAGGCCTGGACATAGCGCTCCGTGAGCTCGTCAACGGACAGCAGCCGGAGGTCGTCCACCGACGGCGAAGGTTCCGTTCCGTGGTCGGCTGGACCGCCGTCGTCGTCAAGTACGCCCTGGATGGTTGAGCGGTAGACAGCGCCGGCGTCCTTGGAACCGTCAGTGAGCTGTGCATAAGCGCTGTTCAGGTGAGGACGCAACCGCTCCACAAGCTCGAGGCGGGCATGAAGCAATTCCGCGCCGGCGCGTGCCATGTGCTGGTCCCAGACATCCAGGGTTGCCTCATGTCCGGCGGTGAACTTACCTGCCCGGGCGGATTTGAGCAATGCGTTGCGTTGCTTCAGAACGCGGTCGTAGTCGCTGCGGGTGGCAGCATGCCGCGGAACAAGGCTCACCAGCAATTCGTCCAGGAAGCGTCGGCGGTTCGAAGGATCGCCCTTGACCAGCGCCAAATCCTCGGGTGCGAACAACACCGTTTGGCAAATTCCCAGTATGTCCCTGGCCCGGACCGGGTTGCTGCGGTTGATGCGTCCCCGGTTTGCCCGGCCGGAATTGATCTCGAGCTCTATGACCGTTGACTGTTCTCCACGGACCAGCCTGGCCCGGATCAAAGCGCGCTCCGTACCGAATCGAAGCAGCGGAGCGTCCGTGCTGACCCGGTGGGAGCTCAGCGTGGCCAGGTATCCGATTGCTTCCATGAGGTTGGTCTTGCCGATTCCGTTGGAACCCACCAAGACCGTAACACCAGGGCCGAGCTTCAGGTCGACCTGTGCATAGCTTCGGAAATCCGTCAGCGAAAGATGTTCGAGGTACACGCCGTCTGCAGGAGTCCTGCGGCCTAGTTGGCCGGACGGGTGGCGTGTCCGCCGAACTGGTGGCGCAGGGCGGACACCATTTTCATGGCCGGGGAATTGTCTTCGCGGGAGGCAAAGCGGGCAAAGAGGGCAGCCGTGATCGCAGGCGCGGGCACTGCATTGGCGATTGCCTCTTCCACGGTCCAACGTCCTTCGCCGGAGTCCTCAACGTAGTCATCAATCGATGCCAGCCCTGGATCTTCGTCCAGCGCTTTGACCATGAGGTCCAAGAGCCAGGAACGGACAACCGTGCCCTTTTGCCATGCACGGAAAGTCCCCGGAAGGTCCTTCACGATGTCTTTTGCCGCCAGCAATTCGTAGCCCTCGGCATATGCCTGCATGAGGCCGTACTCGATGCCGTTGTGAACCATTTTGGCGTAGTGGCCAGCACCAACTCCGCCCACGTGGACGAAACTGTCGGCCCGTTCACCCTCGGGGCGGAGAGCGTCGAAAACGGGCATGGCGAGTTCGATGTCTTCGTCGGCACCGCCTGCCATCAGGCCGTAACCGTTTTGTAGGCCCCAGACACCGCCGGACACACCACAGTCCGCGAAGCGGATGCTCTTCTCGGCCAGTGCAGCAGCGTGCTTTTGGTCTTCCGTGAAACGCGAGTTGCCGCCATCGATCACCATGTCACCCGGGCTGAGCTTCTCGCCAAGCTCTGTTACCACCGCATCAGTGATGGCACCGGAGGGAACCATCACCCAGACCAACCTCGGAGTGGGCAGTGCAGCGATGAGTTCATCCACCGACGCGACATCCGTGACCTCGGGATTGCGGTCAAAACCGGTGACCTCAATGCCACCGTTCCGCATGCGTTCCCGCATGTTGAAACCCATTTTGCCGAGGCCGATCAATCCGATGTGCACGGTGTGAACTCTTTTCTGCGAAGGTGGCTGCTACGTTCCAGCTAGTTGGGGAGGCGGACCGGCATCACGAGGTAGCGGTAATCGTCCTGGTCTTCGCCATCCGCCTCAGCCTGGGCCGTGATCATGGCAGGCTTCGGTGCAGTGGTGAAGGAGAAACGAACGTACTTGGTTTCGATTACGCTCAAGCCCTCAACGAGGTAATGCGGGTTGAAGGCAACGGTGATGTCCTCACCGGAAAGCTGGGCTTCCAGCTCCTCGGAAGCCTGCGCATCCTCGCCTGTGCCGGCGTCGAGATTCAGCAGGCCCTGGGTGAAGGCAAGGCGGACCGGGGTGTTTCGCTCGGCCACGAGCGAAACACGGCGGACGGCCTCGACGAGTTCCTGAGTCTGGACTGTTGCGTGGATCGGAGTGGAGTCCGGGAAGAGCGAACGGATCTTGGGGTAGTCGCCATCCACCAGGAGTGATGTGGTGGTTCGTCCGCCGCTTTCGAAGCCAATGAGCCGGCTGTCATCGTCAGCCAAGGCGAGGTTGATGTCGCCGCTGCCACCGAGCGTCTTGGCTACTTCGTTCAGGGTTTTGGACTTGACCAGTGCACTGGTGGAAATTCCCGGGGTTACGGGCTTCCAGGGGACTTCGCGCATAGCGAGGCGGTAGCGGTCCGTGGCAAGAAGCGTGATGAGGTCATCCTCGATCTCCATGCGGACGCCAGTCAGGATGGGCAAGGTGTCATCCTTGCTTGCCGCGATGATCACCTGGGACACGGCCTGGGAGAAGGCGTCGCCCGGCAAGGTTCCGCTGATGGCCGGGAGCGCCGGAAGTGCGGGGTATTCGGACTCGGGCATCGTGGCCAGATGGAAGCTGCTTCGACGGCAGGTGAGGGTGACCTTGCTGCCATCGGTTTCCACTTCGACAGGGGCCGAGGGCAAGCTGCGGCAAATGTCTGCCAACAGGCGTCCGGAGACCAGGATAGTGCCTTCCACAGCGATGTCTGCCGGGATTTCCAAACGCGCTGAGGTCTCGTAGTCAAAGCTGGAGAGACTGACGGTACCTGCCTCGGCTTTGAGGAGGAGACCGGAGAGCACGGGGACGGGCGGCCGCGGAGACAACGACCGCGCGGTCCACGTAACGGCTTCTGCCAGGACGTCGCGGTCGACTCTGAACTTCACGGAAGGGTGCCGCCTTTCATTGCTGCTGCCATGTAGTAGCTGCGGATTCCTGCTTGGAAGCCGCTAAATCTTCGCGGTCCGGCACCGGAACCTGCATGGTCCGCGCTGAGCGAACTACAAACAGACCCAAGGATGGGAGCGCTGCTGACAGCTTAGCCGGAAGATCCGCGATTAACCCATCCCCGTCGGGCCAGCCCCCTCGTATGTGGATAGCCACGGGCCGGCCTTGGCCGGTCTGGGTGCTCGTGATCTGCAGGAGGGGATGGGCGCCGGAACGAGATTGTTATTTGAGGGATTTCAATTTTTTGGGATTCGTAGTGTTAATAACTGCTGTGGAAACTGTGGATAACTCGATCTAGCCCCGTAGATCCGCGGTTAAGCCCTGTTCACGGATTGTGTGTTAACTGGGTTTTAAACAGGGTGTGGATGGGGACAACTCCCAGGCCCGTTTTTAACGATCCACAGGTGGCTTAAGGGTTTTAAGCCCATTAACCGAGCTTGTCCCCTTAAGTATCCACAGGCTTATCCACATGCACCTGTTAATAAGGTATGTAGTGGCGGGTGCGATGTGGATTTCAGGAGTCGCGCTGCTGTTGTTTGATCCGGTTGGTGAGCTCAGTGACCTGGTTGTAAATCACACGGCGCTCCGCCATCAGCTCACGAATCTTGCGGTCCGCGTGGATGACTGTGGTGTGATCACGGCCTCCGAGTTCCTGGCCGATCTTCGGCAGGGACATGTCCGTCAGCTCGCGGCACAAGTACATGGCGATCTGTCGAGCTGTCACCAAGGTGCGTGTACGGGACTTGCTGCAGAGCTCTTCCATGCTGAGCTTGAAGTAGTCGGCCGTCTGGTCCAGGATCTGCTTCGCCGTGATTTCCTGGGCGCCGTCGTCGGTGATCAGGTCTTTCAGAACCATTTCCGCCAAGGCCACGTCCACCGGTTGGCGGTTGAGGCTCGCGAATGCCGTCACACGGATCAGTGCGCCCTCAAGTTCGCGGATGTTGCTGGAAATCTTCGACGCGATGTACTCCAGAGCATCATCCGGTGCAGAGAGGCCTTCGCTGAGGCCTTTCTTGCGAAGGATCGCAATCCGGGTCTCAAGT
The DNA here is from genome assembly GCF_023656375.1 of Paenarthrobacter sp. TYUT067. Classification (NCBI taxonomy): domain Bacteria; kingdom Bacillati; phylum Actinomycetota; class Actinomycetes; order Micrococcales; family Micrococcaceae; genus Paenarthrobacter; species Paenarthrobacter sp. TYUT067. Next base: position 32,994 of record NZ_JAMOIT010000008.1, on the reverse strand, counting down.
TCCGGCGGCTGGATATCCGTCAACAGGCCCCATTCGAAGCGCGACGTCATGCGGTCCTCGAAGCCTGCCAGCATCTTGGGAGGCTGATCCGAGGTGATGACAACCTGCTTGTTGGCGTTGTGCAGGGCGTTGAACGTGTGGAAGAACTCTTCCTGGGTCCGGTCCTTGCCCGCCAGGAACTGGATGTCATCGATCAGGAGCACATCCACGTTGCGGTACGTGGTCTTGAAGCTGGTGCCTTCGTCATCGCGGATGGAGTTGATGAAGTCGTTGGTGAATTCTTCGGAGTTCACGTAGCGGACCCGAATGCCGCTGTAGAGCCTGCGGGCGTAGTGTCCGATCGCGTGGAGCAGGTGGGTCTTACCCAAACCCGAATCGCCATAGATGAACAACGGGTTGTAGGCCTTCGCGGGCGCTTCCGCCACAGCCACGGCGGCAGCGTGCGCAAAGCGGTTCGAGGAACCGATCACGAAGGTATCGAAGATGTACTTCGGGTTCAGGCGCCCGAACTCATGTGAGGTACTCGGGGGTGTGGGCTGAGGCTTCGGTTCGGCGAAGTCAGAAACAGCAGAAAGCTCGACGACGGGTTCCGGCTCCGCGTGGACGGGCACCAGATCGGTGTCCACGTCGATTGCGCAGCGAATGTCGTCGGAGAAGACGTTGCGGAGGGCATCGTCCAGGGCGTCCTTGACCTGCGTCTGGAGGACTTCGCGGGTGAGCTCGTTGGGAACGGCCACCAGCAAGGTTGAACCGATGAGGCCCTGGGCTTGGGCGAGGATGACGAAACCGCGCTGACGGGGTGAGACCCGGTCGTCCTGTTCCATAAGGCTCAGTACCCTGCGCCAGGAACTTCCGACAGTGTTGGCGTGGTTGGCTTCGTCTACTGTCATCAATCAGTTCCTAAATACTTGCTTGCCGGCGTTGCTGGCAGCCGAAGTCTCTCCGGCGGCGCTGTTCTGGGCGATAATCCACAGAGTTATACACAGCGGGTGGACATTGGGCTACTGAGCCACTCTAGGGGATGAAATCGCTAGAAGATAGCTGGGAAGTTGCCTGTGGATAATTACACCGTTGTTGTTCCGGAAAGCGGCCTGTGAGCCACTTCATCCACAGGCTGGGAACCACGGTTGGGCACAGCTGTGGATAGCCCCGCAGAAGGCTCCCGGTTTGACTGTGGGTGCCTTTTTGCCCTAACGTTGTGAAGTCCTTTGTGTCCGCTTTTGAGATCAGTTGTAACTCCGTACGTTCACCGTGCGGAAGGCAACGGCGGCAGGCACATACAAAACTTAGCGTCGGCCAGTTCTTCCCCTTTTTTGATCGGGTGGGCGCACCTTTGATCCACTGGAGTAACTAACGTGAGCAAGCGGACTTTTCAGCCGAATAACCGCCGTCGGGCCAAGAAGCACGGCTTCCGCCTTCGTATGCGCACCCGTGCCGGCCGCGCCATCCTGGCTGCCCGTCGCGGCAAGGGCCGCGTCGAACTGTCGGCGTAAATAACTGACTTGTCGGTCAGGGTCTTTTTGCGGGTTCGACGGTGCTAGCCACCCCTAACCGTCTGCGGACGTCTACCGACTTTTCAACAACTGTACGTTCCGGCGTCCGCAATGGACGCCGGAACTTAGTGTTATATACGGCCTCTATAGGGGCCGGGGAGCCGAGTCGAATCGGCTTCATTGTCTCCAAAGCCGTCGGGAACGCCGTGACCAGGAACCTCGTTAAGAGGAGACTGAGAGAAGCAGGCGCCCTGTCCTTGCACACGCATGGAACGGGTCTGGCGGTAGTAGTCCGGGCGCTGCCCGCAGCTGCAACAGCCAGCTGGGAGCAGCTGCTCTCGGACTACAACGCCGCACTGGCAGTGACGACGAAGCGATTGAGTGGCTCAGGTCCACGCAACGCTTCGACTGAACACAACGGCACCACTACGGAAGGGACACCGCGTGCATGACATAAGCACCGCCGTCGTTCCTTCCTCAAACGACCCCTCCGGCAAGGTTCCGCATCGGAGCCTTCCGGCGGCGGTAGGTATGTTCCTCTGGGAGCTGCCCCGCAACATCCTCATTCTTTTACTGAAGACGTACCGCAAGGTCATCTCGCCCCTGTACGGCCAGGTTTGCCGTTTCTTTCCCTCCTGCTCCGCATATGCACTGGAAGCAGTAACGGTGCATGGCGCCGTGAAGGGCAGCTGGCTCGCAGCCAAAAGGCTCGCCAAATGTCATCCTTGGAATGCCGGTGGAGTGGACCACGTCCCCGCCGGCCACCGTCATTGGCCTGAAGGCCGGACGCCCACAATTGTTGTACTGAACAATCCGGACCAGTTCCTGGCTGTTCAGGCTGATGAAGAAGGCCGCTCTGCGGCCTAACGAATAGGGATATCGTATGGACTTCTTTGAAACAATCATGTTTCCGTTCAAGTGGCTGGTGTCAATCATCATGGTTGGCTTCCACGAGGGACTGAGCTTCATTGGCCTGCCCGCCGCGAACGGCTGGACGTGGACTCTGTCCATCATCGGCCTCGTGTTGGTGATCCGTGCCGCCCTGATTCCTGTCTTCGTCAAGCAGATCAAAGCCCAGCGCGGTATGCAGCTGCTCCAGCCTGACCTGAAGAAACTTCAGACCAAATACAAGGGCAAGACCGATCAGCTCTCCCGCCAGGCCATGGCGCAGGAGCAGATGGCTCTCTACAAGAAGCACGGGACCAACCCGTTCTCGGCATGTTTGCCGATGCTGATCCAGATGCCGTTCTTCTTCGCGCTGTTCCAGGTGCTGTCCGGTATCACCGCGGCCCGCAACAGCGGCAAGGGCATCGGGGCAATGAGCGCCGACCAGGTTGTCCAGTTCGACGAATCCAGCATCTTCGGTGCCCCGCTGTCTGCTTCCCTGCTTCACGGTGGTGCCGGTGGCAACGAGGTTGCAGTCTGGATTCTCTCCATCGTGATGATCGTTGCCATGACGGCCTCGCAGTTCATCACGCAGAAGCAGATCATGGCCAAGAACATGTCCGAAGAGGCCATGGCCAGCCCGTTCATGCGCCAGCAGAAAATGATGCTTTACATCCTGCCGCTCGTGTTCGGTATCGGTGGCATCAACTTCCCCATCGGTGTCCTTATCTACTGGACCACCACCAACTTGTGGACCATGGGCCAGCAGTTCTTCGTCATCCGCCGTATGCCCACCCCGGGTTCCCCCGCCGCTAAGGCACTGGAGGAGCGCCGTGCCGCCAAGGGCCTCCCGCCCCTGCTGGGTGGCAAGAAGACCGCGGACGCCGCCGCAGAAGCCGAAGCTGCTGCTGCGGCAGCCGCCGAAATCAGGGCTCAGCGCGTCCAGCCACAACGTAAGAACAGGAAGAAGAAGTAATGTCTGCCGAGAGCACTGAAGAAGTTATTGTCCCTGTGACTGAGGAGCAGGAAGTCTCCACGGAAGAGACCCAGTCCAAGACGGCCAGCCGCTTGGAAGAGGAAGGCGACATTGCCGCCGATTACCTTGAGGAACTCTTGGATATCGCCGACATCGACGGCGACATCGACATCGAGGTCCGCAACGGGCGCACATACATCTCCATCGGTGCTGATGAAGAGTCTGCTGCCTTGGACAGCCTCGTAGGACGCGACGGAGAAGTCCTGGAAGCATTGCAGGAACTGGCCCGCCTTTCGGTTCTGTCTGCTACGGAGAGCCGTTCCCGCCTCGTCCTGGATATCAACGGCTACCGTAAGGAACGCGCTGGCGTGCTCCAGAAGATTGCCGAGGATGCCGTGGCCAAGGTCAAGGCTGATGGCGGAACTGTGGCCCTGGAGCCGATGAGTGCTTACGAGCGCAAGATCGTCCACGACGTCGTTGCTGACCTCGGATACGTCTCCGAGTCCGAAGGCGAAGGCGCTGGCCGCCACATCGTCGTTTCGGCCGACTAGCAGCTCATGGTAGAAATCACCGCAGCTGAACTGGAAGCGGCAGAGAAGATTTTTGGGGAGCGCTTGGATCTTGCCAAGCGTTACGTGGAACACTTGGCTACATCGGGTACCGAGCGTGGGCTCATAGGGCCGCGCGAGATTCCACGTCTATGGAGCCGCCATGTCCTGAACTGTGCAGTTATTGAGTCCGCCATCGCCATGGACAGCCACGTTGCCGACGTCGGATCCGGTGCAGGCCTCCCAGGCCTTTGCCTTGCCATTGCCCGCCCGGACCTTGAACTGACATTGATCGAACCGCTGGAACGGCGTGTCATTTGGCTCCAGGAAGTGGTGGATGACCTCGGCTTGAACAACGTCACCATCATGAGGACGCGGGCTGAGCTGGCAGTTGGAATGGTGGACGCGGATGTTGTGACCGCCCGGGCCGTTTCTGCGCTTTCCAACTTGGCCGGTCTCACTATCCCCCTTCTGAATGGCCACGGCGAAGTTGTTGCCATCAAGGGACGCAGTGCCGGTGAAGAGATCGAGAAGGCCAGGAAAGTTATCCGCAAACTCGGTGGCGTGGACACGTCAGTTGTGGTTTGCGGACAGGAGCTTTTGGAGGAACCCACCACCGTGGTGAGGATCATCGTCAACAAGCCCGGAAAGACGGCGTAGGTCCCGCCCGGTTTCCCGCGTGTCGGCGGCTGAGCGGTTAGGCTAGAGAACGGCAGCAAAGCGCCGAATGAGAGTGAGAGTGTGACCAGTGGGCAGTAGTGAAACCTCCACGCAGCGAATCCCCCCGTTTATGTCTCTGGGGTCCGCGCGGGCCATGGCTACACCCTCCGCATCTCTTCAGTCTGCGATTGTGCGTACAGATTCGGTTGATAATGCTGCCGTTTCACGTGAAACGGTCTCAGATGGAGTGCGTAACGTCATGGATTCCATCGATGATTCCAGCCCCATCGCACGTCAGCTGGCTAACGAGACCCGTAGGCGCGAACGGCTGATCGGCAGGGAGCTGCCCAAGCCGAGTAGGACCCGAATCTTCACGGTCTCCAACCAAAAGGGCGGCGTCGGCAAGACCACCACTACGGTGAACATTGCCGCCGCATTGGCATCTGCCGGCCTCAACGTGTTGGTAATCGACATCGATCCCCAAGGCAACGCATCTACTGCTTTGGGCATCGAACACCACGCTGACGTGGACAGTATTTACGATGTTCTGATAAATGATCTTCCACTCAGGGATGTTGTGGCCCCATGCCCTGACATTCCAAACCTCATCTGCGCACCCGCAACTATTCACTTGGCTGGAGCTGAGATTGAGCTGGTTTCGCTTGTTGCCCGTGAACAGAGGCTCCGGCGCGCCATTGACGTCTACGCCAAGGAGCGGGAGAACGACGGCGAAGGTCGCCTGGACTACATCTTCATTGACTGCCCGCCCAGTCTTGGGCTGTTGACGGTCAACGCATTCTGCGCCGCCAGTGAAGTCCTTATTCCCATTCAATGCGAGTACTACGCACTCGAAGGCCTGAGCCAGCTCCTCAAGAATATTGAGATGATTCAGAAGCACCTTAATGCTGACCTGGTGGTTTCTACTATCCTCTTGACCATGTACGACGGTCGCACCAACCTGGCTGCGCAGGTAGCCTCCGAGGTTCGCCAGCACTTCCCGGACCAAGTCCTGGGTGCTGTCGTTCCGAGGTCGGTACGTATCTCTGAGGCTCCCAGCTACCAGCAGACCGTCATGACGTACGATCCTTCTTCGAGCGGCGCGCTTTCCTACATGGAAGCCGCAGCCGAAATAGCCGAACGCTAGAATTCTTGAAACACTGCAACAGCTTGGGCCGTTCCGTGCTCAGCTATTCCATCGGAGGGATGAATCAATGAGCGAAAAGCGAAGGGGCCTCGGCAGGGGTCTTGGGGCTCTCATTCCTAGCTCGGCCTCGGCCCAGGGAAATGGTGCCGCACCCTCCCGTCCGGTGGATCTGTTCTTCCCGGAGGCGAGAAAGACTGCGGAGACCACCGTAGAGACCTTACTCGAGGATTCGAGTGCTGTTGATTCCAAGCCGGCTGCTGAGAAGACGTCGGCCGCATCCGCAGCGGATGAGGGCGCAGCTGCAACATCACGCACCAAAGCCGCGGCGACAAAGTCTTCCCGCGCCAAAACTACTTCACCTTCCAAAACTGCCGGCAAAGCTTCCGGTTCACGGTCAGCCGCCAATAAGACGGCCGCCGACTCAGAAGGCTCGACGGCGTCAGCCGCACCTTCCACTGCCCCGGCACAGTCAGCTCCTCAGGTAGAACTGGTGGAAGTTCCCGGGGCTCGATTTGCCGAGATCCCCGTGGGTGACATTCATCCGAACCGCAAACAGCCCCGTTCAGTCTTCGATGAAGACGACATGGCCGAGCTCGTGCACTCCGTGCGCGAAATCGGCGTCCTCCAGCCAATTGTTGTACGTACTTCAACCGAAAAGGGTGGAGAACCGTACGAGCTGGTCATGGGTGAGCGTCGGTGGCGTGCCGTCCAGGCTGCAGGACTCGACACGATCCCTGCAATTGTCCGTGACACCACGGATGATGACCTCCTTCGCGATGCTCTCCTTGAGAACCTCCACCGTAGCCAGCTGAACCCACTCGAAGAGGCTGCGGCTTACCAGCAACTTCTGGAGGACTTCGGAACCACGCACGAGCAGTTGGCCGACCGAATTGGCCGCTCCCGTCCTCAGGTGTCCAACACACTCCGTCTGCTCAAGCTCCCGCCGTTGGTTCAGCGCCGCGTGGCTGCCGGCGTGCTGTCTGCTGGGCATGCACGCGCTTTGCTATCGCTCCCTGATGCTGCAGCCATGGAAAGAATGGCACAGAAGATCGTGGCCGAGGGCATGTCCGTCCGCGCTACCGAAGAGTCGGTTGCTCTCTACCAGGATCCCACCGCGCCGGCCAAGAGCAGCATCCCCAAGCCTAATGCCCGGCACGAGCGTCTGGACTACCTGGCATCGTCACTGTCAGACCGTTTGGATACTAACGTGAAGATCACTTTGGGTGCGCGAAAAGGGCGGGTCAGTATTGAGTTCGCCAGCGTGGAAGATCTTAACCGGATTATGGACGTTCTTGGGCCGGGAGCCGAGGACTAATTCCTAGCAGTTCAACTGAATGGGGCTCACCTACGGTGTGGGCCCCGTTCTTGTTAAGTGGGCAACGTCGATAATTGCTCTGCTCGGGTACTTTCCGCCCGACTCATGGGTTGAGTGTTTCACGTGAAACTATGTGTCCCCTGCGGTTATGGACCGCTGGTAAATACGCCTACGCGGACGGATTGCCGCCAGCGTAGGCATTATGTGCGAAATGTGGCTGGCGTATGGCGCATTTCGAGAATAGTTCAAGCTGGTGCATGAGGTCCAGGGGGAACGAGGCAGGCAGGCGGGAGTCATTTGGCTGCACGCATTCTCCTGGACCAGCACCAGCGCCCAGTGGATGTCAGAAGGCCCCAGGCGCCCTAGGCGGACACCTGAGCGCCACTAGTAGGGCTTAGCCCCCGTACAGGCTCTATGCGCGCCGAGGTGGGACTGTGTACTGAACGAGCTATCAGGGGTCTTGTGGTAGTCCGGCCTGGCACCGAACCTACAGGAGTTCGGCTCTGTTCGGCCATGTCATCGATGGGACAGTGCCCCGCGGTTCGCTAGTTGCCTTCATTGGTACGAAGGATTGATGGGTGGCTGAGGCCGGAATGCTCGCTTCCTGTCGGGTTTAGATGGGCTTGTGGGTACATTTCGGGTGTGGTGCAGGTTCTAAGGTCAGATGGACGCGAGCGAGGCCGCGCGTCAGCCCTCTCTTCTCCTGTTTCACGTGAAACATCACAACGGTTCCTAGGAGGAGATGGCTACTATTCGACGAAATCAGTGAGGATTCTTCGAATGGCTCTCCGGACCTCATTGGGTTTCAGGGAATCGAATCTAGCTTTGGAAAGAGGTGACAATCCCTCGGAGAGCAGGTCTCTCTGTGTTGCTACCCAGTACCAACACAGGAGGAGACGACTGGGACACTTCGCCATGTCCGGTGCCGAGAACTATCGGCTCTGAACTTATGGTGGCGTTTTGGGTATCAACGCTGATAACGAGTCCATCAGTGGCGTGCCCCGTCCACGTGCCCCGGGCTCCCCGGAGTAGGTGTAGGCGGTCGATCCGGAGTTTCGACTTAGCCCCATTATGCCGCGTCGTTGGGTAGTGGGCGAAGGAATCTAGGAGATGAGTTACACCGGGATGTTTCACGTGAAACGCGGGCGTCGGCAAATGGCCCAGAGATGCGACCGTCCTGGCGACGTACGTTGAGGAAATCCGACTCTGAGAGCTCGTAGTACGCATTCCTTGATTCGGTGGATGCCAAAGATGGCTGAATCCCCCGCAGGCGCCAGCGCTTCGAGTTAAACGGAAGCCCGTCCGGTGCAGATCAGCACACCGTTTCACGTGAAACAATCTGGGGTCATCTGGTTTTACCTAAACTCTAGTTGATCGGTAGCAGTCAAGGTGGAGCGTCGTGACCTAATGCGGGCGCGGAGGTTCTGACACCTCTAGTGAGAGGGTCCGAGCTCGTGATGTGGACATCCATTCGTGTAAGGAGGCCTTACTGGAGGAGGCTGCCATGGACTTCGTCTCGTGTTGCGGCCAACTACTGTGCCTATGACTGGCTAGGAACCAAAGGCATGACGCGTAGGGGGCCAGTTCGTGGAGAAAGAGCGACAGAAGATGCCCCGCCCGGCGCGACCACTCTCCCGGAAACCGAGATGGCGCGATTGTGGGCTTCGACCAAGCTGCCTCAGATTTCACAGTGACGGAGAACCGGTTCCCCCTGGTGCCTGTTGGATCAGTATGGCTTCTCTCGGATGCCGTGATGCCAGGTGCGCCACATTGTCAAACTGCCCTATGCCTGGTAGAAAACGCAAGCGCCGGCGTACGAAGCGTGGTGGACGGAATGCTCCCCCGGGCCAGGGCTTATGTGGGCGTTCAAGCCCATACTTCGAGGCGTGGGTTGGCATAGCTATGAGAAGCGATGTGCGAGGGCTACACATGGGCCATGCGGCCATGCGGCCATGCGCCCATGCGGGTATGTCGGTCTGGAGGGCCGTCGAGGTATCCGTCGATCTCCTCAGGGCAACGTGGACGACGGCCCTAGATCATGGTCGGGTGACTACAAGAAGCATACCGAGTCTTTCTTAGAGCTCTCAGTTGACTATATCTGGGCCACACCAGTGTCACGGCTGACGACTTGGGGGGACGTAGCGTACTGAGAGCCTGCCAGGCCTCGGTCAAATGCTTGAGCGAGCACAAGGCAACGTAGTGATTGTTCCCACAATAGGTCCGACGTTGCCCAGTGGATTCACGTGACGTGGCGTCACGCCGTCGACTGCCTATGGAGGTGATGGAGGTGATGGAGGCGCTGGTCATTCCCGTGCTTTGACAGAACCGCCATGGCATCGCGTGGCCATCAGGACTGCTCGCGCGGGCACGTCAAAAGTGTTTCACGTGAAACACTTCGCGAACGGTTCTGCAGGGTGGTCTTGGAGGCCTCGCAGACCCTCTGCCGACGGTGGATATCCCGGTGGATATCGTTGTGGATAACTATGGGGATATCTATGTGGAAGGATGTGCATTCTCGTCGGGCCCATCCCCCACGACGAACAAGGCCTTCATGTGAATCATCGAGTCACGGTCGACACTGAGGACCAACAACTGGCAACCGAATTGGCCATGGTGTTTTCGATCGCAATATTGCCGGAATAGCCCTCTTTCTATTGCATTTGCAGGCCCGAATGCGGCCTACCCGCTGCGCTTCCGGGCGCAATGCATTCACCCCACGGGGGACGGCACCATGCCGCACTTTCGAGGTGACCATGCTCCGAGGGGAGGCGATGTGGGGTGCGTCATGCGCGGTGGATAAGCCTGTGGATAACGCTGTGTATAAGTTGTTCAAAGATGAGGTGGGATGTTGCTGCTGACGAGCACTACATGATGCGAGTTCATGCTGGCTGGCGGGTATCCGTGACGCTACGCGTGCTGTACCGAGGCCCGTCCACTTGCCCCTCTGAGAATTCTGGTGCTCGCTTGAATTGCGGCTGGATATGAGGAGTCGAACGCAGAGTCGCCCAGGTCCATGCGTTCGTCTAGTCCTATACTCCAGCCTCCGAATGCATAGTGAAATACATCCGATGTATCGATGAAATTTTGGGCTCATGATGTTGGCGTAGGGGTGGCATTGCACTACGTGATCGGAGCGTCGTGCCCTGCAGAGCCCAGGACTCATCGATGCCACTCCGCAACTGATACATAGCCTGGAGACCCCCTTGGGCACCTGCCGGCGCGTGGGACGCATGCCGGCCAGCAAGGCATCGTGCTTCGGCCAAGCGTTACAGCCGCGCCCCAAGGGGCCAGCGACGGCCTGCGCCACAGCCGCGTTTAGGAGTAATCCCGCGTATGACGTCGGCGTACCCTGCGATTCATCCCATCCCGTTTCACGTGAAACAGTAACCTACTTGGGCGCTTCGTTTCACGTGAAACATTCGACTCGTCGCTGACCACTTTCGGCGAACGGGCGGCGCTGGGGGCATGCTCTGAGTTCGCCAAAACGAGTAGCTAGGCTGGAAGCTTGAATGCTTTGGGGCACTGTCATCTCATCTACGATGGCCGTGCATTCTGGAAGAAGGCTACTGGACTCTGCCTTTGACCGCGTCCTCTCTGCTTGCAGACAGCCTTCCCTGTGGAGCAGTAGCGGAGGACCAGAAGGAACGACAGCCGTTCGGGTCGGCCAACGAATGACTCTGCATGAGTGAGGCTGAAGTCGAAGGACGGGGTCCCTGACGGAGGGTTGGGGCGAATCTCTGACATCGGTGTTAGAAAGGGCATATAGAAGTCTGATGGAGAGATCCGTAGTGCTTCGCTGGTATCGGATTGCCTGCGGGGTTGAATCAAGATGTGGATACCACCGCCATCGCGATATCGGGCAGAGTGTGCTCTGCATCCTGTGAACTTAGCGTTCATCTCCTGGCAATTCGGTGCCATGGGTGGAGTGGGTCGGTTGATGCCCAGATTGGTGAGAAGGTCACACCAACTAACTGGTCGTCTAAGTCTGCTGATCGCTGAACTCCTCTGATAGTTCAGCTTCGGGGCTAGCTTGGGGGTGCGGAGTTGGATTCATGTTGTGTTTCACGTGAAACACTGTCCCGCATCGGCACTTTCCAGGCATGCACTAGTCGCCCGTTCGGATGGGCAAGAGGACCGAATCCAGAAGGTTTGCCCGATTCAAGGCAGTTCTCGTGCTGGTTCTGTGAATGACGCGGCAACAGCTGCCTTCTGCCAAACAAGAATGCGTGCGGTCCCATCACGCCCCACGGTACTGCCTCTCCTTTAGTCGTTAGGAGCGAACTGGTGTTGTTCTGGCGGTGTAAAGCTGGTGGGCTGGGGCGGGGTCTCTACGTTAAGCGCGACACGGGAGCGGTGCGGACCATGCGTCCCTAGCAACAGAGAGTCAGTAAGGCCCTCTGGTACTCACTGCCTTGGGTAGGTGATAAGCCTGTCCTTCGCAACGATAAGCCAGGGATAAGCCGGGAATTGGGCGGGGTGAGGAAAGGATAGGCGGAGGCAATCCGTTTAGCAGCTCTGTCATCCCTTGGGGTGCCCCATGGTTACGCAGGGTCCCTAGGCGCTGTAGTGCCCCTTGCAGCGCCGTGTGGCCCAGGGCCCCTGCACCCCGCATGGCAGCCACAGGGCGCTTGTGCACGATCCTCCCTTGCTCTACAAGCTGTCCTAGGCATTCAGGGTGCTTGAGCCTAAACGAGGCTGTAGAAGGCGGCGTGGACGGCGAAGAGGGTCATCGTCAAGGCGCGTTAGAGCACCCTAGCCGGCCGCATCCCCGTCTAGAGCTCTGGAGCGCTCCGGAATCGAAGCGCTGTGTAATTGTGGGTGGTTGAGGATGCCGAGGTACCCGACACTGCTGTGGACAACTAGATTTCTCACTGTCGTTGTTGCCTGCATTTTGGGCTTTTATCGATGAGAAGTCATGCTTTGCGTTGCCAGATCTGCTGTAGCTCATGCTCTAGTGCGCCGAATTGATCTTCAAGCGGAGATTGGAAAAGGGGAAGAATGCACGTTGCTTTGACGACTGGAAGGCGCACCACTATCTGGATATCGTCGTACGGCTCCTGGCCCAAGGACCCTGTTGGCTAAGACTCGCTATGAGGTCCCTGACGTCGTAACCAGGTGACATTGTTTCACGTGAAACGGGCGCGATTTCATAGTCGACCGCAGGAGATATCGCCGGGTTTGTCGGAAGCTTGTTGATCGGACACCTCGCTGTTTCACGTGAAACATATGTTCCGCTTGAGTAGGCAGGTGCTCCGTGAATTGATCCCCGTCTTCAGGCTTCCTGGAACTACCCGTGCTCACGAGCAGGTCAATGGCGCGACCCCCCAACACAACTTTGCTTGTGCTCCTTAGAGATCAACGGCAGCGCTGGGCTTTCTGCGGGCTACTCAGCCCTCCCCTGGTCACACCTCTCCCGGCGAATCGACAGTAATAGAAAAATTGGGCTCAGCTTCTATCAGAAGAGCCCCACCCAACACTCTCTGCGGACCCCCAATAGATGAACAAGGGACCACATGGTTTCGTTCGAACTCGAGGATAGGGCTTGGGAGGATCGGGTCCGCGAGAGGGCCGGGGCAAGCCGCCTTTGACGAGAAAATGGACTTCCGAGTGGCCATGTGGGTGCGCGGTGTGGCTGGGAGGCTATCACTGCTGGGAAGGTAAGGAAGTTCTCCCTACCCCAGGTCAGGAGAAGTTTCTCGCGAATTCCCCTGAGCGTTGGAAGCCTCTCAGCGAAAGAACATTGCGAAAGCGACCCATTTTGGTTCATTCCTCTGAGAACAGCAAAAAACCGGCGGATCCCACTCCTTCTGGAGCAGGAACCGCCGGTTCTCGTCGGACTCAGCTAGTCCGATGGTTAGGACAGGACGTCCGCAAATTCCTTTTCAAAGAACTGCTTCGGCTTGGCGCCGATGACAGTGCTCTTAACTTCTCCCCCGCTGAACAGGTACACGGCAGGGATGGAGGTGATGCCATACTCTGCGGCGATGGCGGGGTTGTCGTCGACGTTGAGTTTCACGACGTCAACCTTGTCGCTGTACTCAACGGAGATCTCATCGAGGATCGGGCCGAGCTTGCGGCAGGGGCCACACCACTCTGCCCAGAAGTCCACGATGACCGGCTTCTCGGAAGCCAGGACATCCGTGCTGAAGCTTGCGTCAGTTACGTCTTTTGCGTTGCTCATAACTTTTCCCTTCGTATGGTTGCTTGGATGCAGCTTTAGGAGTGCAGGTCTGCGAGGTAGTGCTCAACATCGAGGGCCGCCACGCAACCGGAGCCCGAAGCCGTAATGGCCTGGCGGTAGGTGGGATCGATGACATCGCCCGCGGCGAAGACACCCTTGATGTTGGTCCGGGAGCTACGGCCCTCCACAGCAATGGTTCCCTCAGGAGTCAGATCCACCGTGCCCTTGATTAGGTCCGTGCGGGGATCGTTGCCGATGGCCACGAAGACGCCGGTGACTGCGAGCTCGGACTCGGTACCATCGAGCAGGTTCTTCAGCTTCAGGCCGGTGACCTTGTCCTCGCCGAGCACATCCTCAACGGCCGTGTTCCAGACGAAGTTGATCTTCTCGTGAGCCTGGGCACGGTCACCCATGATCTTCGATGCCTTGAGGGTATCGCGGCGGTGGACAACCGTAACGGACTTCGCGAACTTGGTAAGGAACAGTGCTTCCTCCATGGCAGAGTCTCCGCCACCGATCACGGCAATGTCCTGATCTTTGAAGAAGAAACCGTCGCAGGTTGCACACCAGCTAACGCCGTGGCCGGAAAGGCGTTTTTCATTGGCCAGACCGAGCTCACGGTATGCCGAACCCGTGGACAGGATGATGGCCTTCGCCTGGAAGGTCTCCCCCGTCCCGATGGTCACGGTCTTGATGTCGCCGTCGAGGTCCAGCTCGGTGACGTCCTCGAAGAGGATCTCGGTACCGAAGCGAGCGGCCTGCTTCTCGAAGTTCTCCATGAGGTCCGGACCCATGATGCCCTCGGGGAAACCCGGGTAGTTCTCAACGTCTGTGGTGTTCATCAGCTCGCCACCAGCAGTGACCGAACCGGCAATGAGCAGAGGCTTCATGTTGGCACGGGCGGTGTAAACAGCGGCTGTGTAGCCGGCAGGGCCTGAACCTACGATGATGACGTCACGCACCTGCGATGCGCTGTTTTCTGCAATGCTCACTTGGCGTGAACCTCTTCCTTAGTCGATGCTGCGGCTTTCGGGGCAGCCATCTGACTCAACCCCTGTTGCGTTCCAAATATTCCGTTGGAGTTGAGGACCGTGAAGGCCACCATCACTCAGGGTACCGTCTGCACGCGTAGCGAATCTAAGCGGTGACACTGAACTGAGTAGCAGTAGAGGCCGTTTTGATAAGTCAAAACGGCCTCAACTGCTACTTAGTTGGGTGCTGCTACTGAACGGTGACCTCTGCCAGGCGCAGACCGAATCCGAAGCGCGTCTTCGGGGCGGCTAGCTTGGGAAGGGCGCTGATGACCACAATGACGTACTGGGTCTGCGTCGGTGCCGCAAGCGGCATGGTCAGTTCAGGTGAGGTGAAGCTGTTGGTTCCCACCAGCTTGGCACCATCCATGGCAGGACGATCGTTGGTGTAGACGCTGATGCTACCGCCGGAGCCACCCAACTGGTTGAGGACAACGGATTTCACCTCTGTGGGTTCCTTGAGCTTGACCACCAGCGGCATATCTTCGAAGAGCCCGCCCCAGTTGGCCGACGCAAATTCCATATCTGACCAGTAGCTGGCGGCGTTGCCGTCAAAGGCCCTGGCAAGGTCCTTGTCATAGGTGGCAGCGAAGGGGAAGTCGCCCAGGCGGGTGATCCCTTCGATGGCCGGCGGCGCCGCAGGCGCCGGGGCCTCGGTTGGCTCAGGCTCCTCAGTCTCCGGGGCGGAGGTCTGAGGCGCGGGTGTGCTTTGCGTTGCAGCCGGTGCCCCGCTCGGCAGGAGGCTGCCAAGGTTGGTGACAGCAAGGACGAGTCCCACCACCAAAACGGCGGCAAGGAGGCCACCTACCAGCCAGCGAAGGGAACGCGGCTCCTTCTCAGGAGCATCATCCTCGTAAACTTCCTCGTCCGCGTAGTCATCGGTTACAGCGGAGGATGCTGGGAAAGTGTTTGCCGTCCGATCGTAGCCGGAGTCGTTGCCGCGGCTTCCGAAACCACCAGCAGCTGCACCGGCAGAGCCAGCTGCAGCTCCTCGGTCGCTAAACCCGTAGTCCTCTTCGGACCATAGCGAAACCTTGGGTTCCGTACGCGAATCGCGGCTGACAGGCTCACGTGTAGCAGGCTCAGGGCTGGCAGCTTGCGAGGAAACGGCTTGGGTGGGAGGCTGCGACGCGGTAGCAGGCGACGCTCCGTTCCCAGCTCCGGCAGAACCAGCGTTGGCAGGACCAACGCCGGAAGCACCGGCAGAACCGTTCGCGGCAGCACCGGCGTCGTTGTTCTTGGAACCCGCGTGCTTCAGCGCCGCAGCTGCGGCAACGCCCGCTGCCCCGGCTCCGGCTGCAGCCGCAGCGAGCTTGCCCGCGATGCCGCTCTTGGGCGAGGACGGGCTGGACGAAGGCATGGGCGGCACGTGCGGCGCTGCTCGTGTTGGCGCGGCAGGCTCAGACTCCGGCTCGTCATACTCCGACGGGATGGGGTATCCGTTTTCGTCGTACTGGATGTATTCGGCTTCGTGCTCGTCATCCTCGTACAGGCCGTCGTACGTCTCAGGCTCATAGGTCCGCGGCTGCCCGAAGATTTCGCTACCGAGCGTCTCCGTGAAGAAGGGCTCGATGTAAGGCGGGTTGGTGGCAACCACCAGGTCCAGGAGGTCCGGGGCGGTGCTGTGGTTGGTGATCAGGTAGGTGGTGTTTTCGCTGATTCCCAGGTCCAGGATTTGAACGTGGCCCGGCCGCTCCCCTGTGGCCACTTCGCGGGCGCTCTGGGCCACCTGCTCAGCATTTCCAGGACCGGCAACAAGGATGCTCACGGGACGGTTGAGGACCTGGTCCACGCCGTCGAGCACCTGATCTTGGTCATGCGAGGTCAGTACATTGGCCGTGACCTTATAGCGGCCGCCAAGTACTGATCCGACGTCGATCGGGTGGGACACGTGTTCCTCCTAGGCTGTCCGGGAGCTGCGGTCCTGCGCATGGCGCACCCGGCTGACCGGTTGTGCCACTTCTGCAACTACCTATATTCGTTTCTAGCCTAGCGGATTGAGGTCCGCCGCCCACGTTGGCGGCACCGGCTTACTTCTTGTGGTTTCCACGCGCGGGGAAGTAAGGATTCTGTCCGGCGTCGCCCTGGTAGGTGCGTCGACCCGGCAGCGGGACCTGTGGTTTGAACCTGCCGCCACGGGCTGTGCTGGGCGTGTCCTCCTCAGGAAGATACGTCTTGGGCGCCTCGGGCGAGTCTTCGGTGGGTTCGGCGGCGCGCTGGGGTGCAAGCGCCGGCCCTGCCCTGAAGGAAGCGGCATCGAACTCACCGGAGATGCGCGGAATCAAACCGGTATCGTCCGAGACAGTGGCGCGTGCCGGCGTCGTGGGTTCCGCGGGGGCGCCAACGGGCGCGGGAACACCGCGACCCAGACGACCCATGAGCGGACGCAGGAGGTCGCGCAGTTCGGTGACGTGGAAGACGCGCAGGAGGACCAGGTATGCGAGCAGCATGACTGGCCCGACGACGACTACGGTCACCAGGGCGGCCGGGCGGCTGCTCCATGCGAAGCCGTCGGCACGGTAGCTTCCCAGAAGCCACAGAGCCCCTGCGCCGGCAAGCGCGGAACCCAAGCCTGCGTAGCCCATGCGGATGTACGAATTGGCGATCCGGGGACCGTCGAGGTGACCGAGCAGGCGGCGCAGGAACACCACGCTGATCACCACGGAGAGAATGTTGCCCAGTGTGTAGAGGATGGCGATCGCGTAGATGATCTGTCCCACGGGAAGGAACTGGATGAAGAACGCGCCCACCACGTAAATCACAGCCAGCCACAACTGGACGTATAGGGGCGTGCGGGCGTCCTCGTTGGCGTAGAACACCCGCGACATCATGAAGTTGGCGCTCAGGAACGGTGTGCTCAGCGCGAGGATGGTGAGCGTCTGCGCCAGCATGACGCCGTCCTGCGGCTCGCCACCGGAGAAGAACATTCCCAGCGGGCCGGCCAACGCGAACAGCGCCAAGGCACCGAAAACGGTGGCAACGGCCATAGTGCGGAGGCCATGGGACAGGGCATCCCGCAGTTCGGCCTTGTTGCCGTCCTGCGATGCACGTGTCATGCGGTTGAAGAGAACGGTAGCCAAGGACAAAGCGATGATCGAGTGCGGCAACAGGTAGAGCTGGCTCGCGACTTCCAGGACGGCGTTGCCGGGCAGAACCGCCGCGGCCACGGTATTGCCCGCGTTGCTCAGACGGAGGCGCTCGGCACCGGGAATGGTGGCGATCCTCATGACGTACAGGAACGCCAACTGTCCGACGGCGGCGGTCGCCAGCGTCCAGACGCTCAGCTTTGCTGCCTGGCCGAGTCCAACGCCGCGCCAGCCGAACCGCGGACGCAGGCCGAGGCGCAGACGGAAGACGGGGATGAGGAGAATGGCAGTCTGCGCGACCACACCGAAAGTGGAGAAGCCGGCAATCAGGAGCGTCTGCGTGGGTCCCCAATTGTCCAGGGTGTGGGGGTTGTAGACGTTCTCGCCCAGAAGCCAAATGAACATGCCCAGGCCTGCGATTGCCACAAGGTTGTTGAGAATGGGGGCCCACATGGCTGGGCCGAACGCTCCGTGGGCGTTCAGCACCTGCGTGAGAAGGGCGTAGAGCCCGTAGAAGAAGATCTGGGGTAGGCACCAGAAAGCGAAGGTCACTGCCAGGGCTTTTTGTTGTTCGGAGTAGCCCTGGGTGGTGAGGTCGATGACTAAGGGTGCCGCCAGTGTCACCAGCGCCGTCAACGCCAAAAGCACCAGTACTGCCAGTGTCAGCAGGCGGCTGATGTAGTCCGCGCCGCGGTCCGGGGCTTTGCTGGCCTTAATGATCTGTGGGACCAGGACGGCGTTAAACACGCCGCCGGCAACCAGCAGGAAGATCAGGTTCGGCAGGTTGTTCGCGTTAATGAACGTGTCATTGATGGTGGAACCCAGGCCGAGGGCGGCGCCGAGCATCCACGTTTTGGCGAAGCCAAGGAACCGGGAAACGAGCGTTCCTGCGGCCATGATGGCGCTGGAACGTGCTTCTCCGGACTGAACGGACTGGGTGGTTTTGGCTTCAGACATCGCCTTTATCGTCCCATGTACCCGGGTCAGAGATGTTCGGGCAGCACTTCCCGTGCCAAATCGGCGATGCGGCGTTCATTCGGGAAGGACAATTTTCGGGCCAGTTCCTGGATGGGAACCCAGGCGGCGTCAACGGCTTCCTGGTCCGGATCATTCTCGATAGTCAGCTCTCCACCCGTTGCCCGCAGAAGAAAATGGTGCACGGTCTTATGGACGCGGTGGCCGCTCACGGTGAACCAGTAGTCGATGCTGCCCAGGGGCGCCAGGATGCTGCCTTCGATGCCGGTTTCCTCGGCGATCTCGCGTACAGCGGCTTCCTCGTTGTTCTCGCGACCTTCCGGGTGGCCCTTCGGGAGGCACCACTCAAGCCGGCCGCCCCTGTTAAGGCGGGCGATGATCGCAACCCGGAGTTCGCCGTCGGACGTGTCTACTACTACACCGCCGGCTGACACTTCCTCCACAGTGGGAAGCGAGGCCTGCACCGGGTGCTGCTGGGCAGGCGCGACGTGTGCACCGATTGCCGACGGCAACGGTGCGTTTGTCCTCCTGCCAGGAGCGCTCGGGATCGGGTTGGCCATGAGGTCCACTCTAACGACTCTTGCCCCGGAGTGATGACCGGGACATGGCCACAAGATGGACTACGGGCGATGGTCTGTGGACACATGCCTGATTTCGCATGGAACAGTGGCCCACTGCCGAGTAAAAATCTGCCAAGCTTAAGGGACTATGGCGCACGTATTGGACAGCTCTTCAGTTAACTTCACCATCGACCCGGTGGTGCTCGACCTCGGGCAGCGCTTTGTCGATGCCGGCTTCGAGCTGTCGCTGGTGGGTGGACCTGTGCGCGACCTCTTCCTGGGAAGGACATCCCCGGACCTCGATTTCACCACCGACGCAACGCCGGACCAGACCATTGGCGTCATCAAGAAGTGGGCGGACAACTTCTGGGAAATCGGCCGTGCTTTCGGCACGATCGGGATGAAGAAGAGTGGTTTCCAGATCGAAATCACCACGTACCGTGCAGAAGCTTATGATCCCGATTCGCGGAAGCCCGTGGTGGCGTTCGGCAACTCCCTGAAGGACGACCTCCTGCGCCGCGACTTCACCATCAACGCCATGGCGCTGCGGCTGCCCAGCCTTGAACTCGTGGATCCGTTCGGCGGCGTCCGCGACCTCCACGCCTCGGAGCTCGCCACGCCGGGTGCCCCGGAGTCATCATTCTCCGACGATCCCTTGCGCATGATGCGCGCGGCCCGTTTCGCTTCCCAGCTCGGCGTGTCGGTCCACGACGACGTCCGGCTGGCCATGTCCCAAATGGCCGACCGCATCAAGATCATCTCCGCCGAGCGTGTCCGGGAAGAACTGGTCAAGCTCATCAATGGAGCGCACCCCCGTGTGGGCATTGATCTCCTGGTGGACACCGGGCTGGCTGAGTTCGTGCTCCCCGAAGTTTCCGCGCTGCGCCTCGAAGCCGACGAGCACCACCGGCACAAGGACGTGTACCAGCACTCGCTGCAGGTGTTGGAGCAGGCTGCTGCCTTGGAAACGGGTCCTGACGGCCCGGTTCCCGGCCCCGACTTTGTGTTGCGGTTCGCCGCGTTGATGCACGACGTCGGCAAGCCGGCTACGCGCCGCTTTGAACCGGGCGGCGCGGTCAGCTTCCGCCACCACGATGTTGTGGGGTCCAAGCTGACTGCGAAGAGAATGAAGGCACTGCGTTTCGACAATGAGTCGATCAAAGCTGTGTCTCGCCTGGTGGAACTCCACATGCGCTTCTATGGCTACGGCGATGCCGGCTGGAGTGACTCCGCAGTCCGCCGCTACGTGACCGACGCCGGTCCCTTGCTGGAACGCCTCCACCGCCTCACACGGTCCGACGTCACCACGCGTAACCAACGCAAGGCCGACCGCTTGTCCTTCGCCTACGATGACCTTGAGCACCGCATCTCGAAGCTGCTGGAACAGGAATCACTGGCGGCTGTCCGGCCTGACTTGGACGGAGCGCAGATCATGGCGCTTCTGGGACTGAAGCCTGGCCCCGTGGTGGGGAGGGCCTATAAGTTCCTTCTGGAAGAGCGGATGGAACACGGACCACTGTCCCCCGAGGAAGCCGAGCAGAAACTCCTGGCGTGGTGGGAAGCGCAACCCGAGTCCGCCGTCGTCGAGCCATTGACCGAAACTGAGGAGCCCTCATGAACGCTGCGACTTCACCGCGTCCGCAACTCTGGATCCTTCGCCACGGCGAGACCGAATGGTCCAAAAGCGGCCAGTACACCGGTCTGACTGACCTTCCCCTCACTGTTGAGGGCGAGCAGCAGGCTGTTGAGGCGCGCAAGGTCCTGGAAGGCATCGACTTCGACCTCGTCCTGACCTCGCCGCTGCGCCGCGCCCGCCGCACGGCAGAACTCGCAGGCTACCCGGAGGCCGTCCATGAGCCGCTGGCAGTGGAATGGAACTACGGCGACTATGAAGGCATCAGCTCGGACCTGATCCGCAAGGACAACCCGGACTACCTCATCTGGACAGATGGCGTCCCCAACGGGGAAACCCTGGATGAGGTTGCTGCCCGGGCCGACAAGATCATTGGACGAGTCCTGGAATCAGGAATGGACAACGTTCTGATAGTGGCCCACGGTCATTTCTCCCGCATACTTACCGCCCGCTGGCTCGAAATGGATGCAAGCGAAGGCCGACACTTCATTCTGGGAACGGCCAAAGTGTGCACCCTCGGCTGGGATAAGCGGACGCCTGCAATTGTGCGTTGGGGACTATAAAACTCGTATTTAAAGAAAATTTAGGCGAATTAGCTAATTTCGCTGGTCAAACTCCATCTACATGGGGTAGCTTATATCTTGTTCCCAGAGCGACCCGCCGGGAACAAGGCGCGCATTCACCGGTACAGTCAACCGGGACAATGCCACAGCAGGCTGTAAAGGCCGGAAGGAGGTTGGGAAAAATGATTACTTTGACTAGCGGACGGAAGTTGACCGTCACTGCTACCCCGGCCTCTGCTGATGACATGCGCCATTTTTGCTCTCTGACCCACTCCTGAATTACCGGACCGGCCTGTTGCCGGCGGTATTCCTTAAGGCCCTCCTATCTTTGGATGGCTGAGTAGTCAGTTGTAGGCGCGGACCCACGCAGCATGCCGCGGGTGCAGTTTCCCCATAGTTCGGAACCAGCTTCTTGTTGGGTCGGCTGCCGGAAGCACGCGCTATTGCACGACGAATCCCTTTTGGGTTCAGTCCGCGAATCCCCTTTATTAGCCTCGGTTATTTATGCCCTTTTAGCCTGGATTTCTTGTGAATTCATATGGCTCTCATTGGTGCGTCTAAATTCCGACTACATATCTCCCGAAAGGAGGTGAACCATGCGAAAACGCCCTGAAGAAATGCGGTTCGTCAAGAGCACCAATGCTCCCAAGGACCGCACCCTGTTCAACGGCCAGTTGCTTGACCAGCGCCGTGAAGACGTCTACGTTGTCCTGCACCAGATGGGACTCATCCGCTGATGCCCAACGGCTGAGCCCGAAGGAGTTCAGATGCCACACATTCATGCTGAACCTCAAGGAGCCCACGCGGCTACGCGTGGGCTCCTCCCCTTTTAACGTGGGGAACCCTGAACTCCTCATCTTGTGGAACCCCGGAGGACTGTAAGCTCGATCCCATGCAGGATACGAAGCCTCACCGGCTGCAAAAACGTGCCCGCTTTGTGGTTCCAAGCCGCAGTGACTCCCTGCTTCGAAATTTCACTGAACTTGTGGGCGGGCCCTTGGGGAAACACTCCTCCCCCGGGAAGGTGGCGTCCGGTCCGTTCACTGTGGAACGCGTCCTGATCATCCTCACCGTATTCGCTGCACTGCTGGCTGTGCTCGCCAAGGACTACTGCCGAGTCCGTGGCTGGGAGACTCCCGGCCAGTTTTATGCGACGTGCTATTCGGATTTTCCGGAGCTTTTCCGGAACCGCGGCCTGGGTGACGGTGCCTTTCCGTTCTTCACCCAAGGCAGCCTGTTCGAATACCCGGTGCTGATGGGCGTCATCGCCGGCATCACGGCCCTGCTCGTGCCCGGCCAAGGCGCTGGAAACGAGCGCGTGCTGGGCTACTTCGACATCAACGCAACACTGATAGTCGCCGTTTGGATCGTCACGGTGCTCCTGACCGCAAGGATCAACAGGCTCCGCCCCTGGGACGCCGCCATGGTGGCAGTGGCCCCGGGGATCATTCTGGCCGGATTCATCAACTGGGACATGTGGGCCGTGGGACTGCTGGCCCTGGCCATGTACTTCTTCTCGCGGGACAAGCTGATCCTGGCCGGTGTGTTCATCGGCTTAGGAGCGGCCACCAAGATGTATCCGGTCCTCCTACTTGGTGCAGTGCTGGTGCTGGCTTTGCGCACCGGCAAGCTGCGCGCATTCTTCATTACTGCTGGTACAGCCTTGGCATCCTGGCTGGCAGTGAATCTGCCCATAGCAGCACTGAATCCATCGGGATGGGGATACTTCTTCGAATTCAGCCAAAACCGCCCTGCCGGGTACAGCTCACCGTGGTTCGCTTACAACCTCGTGGCTGACCGGGTTCGCTGGGTTCAGATTGACGGCGCAACCGTCAACGCGCTGGCCCTGTCCCTGTTCGTCCTCGCGTGCGTCCTTATTGGTGCTTTGGCCCTCTGCTCCCCACGGCGACCCCGGTTGGCCCAACTGATGTTCCTTCTGGTTGCCGCCTTCATTCTGACCAACAAGGTGTACTCCCCGCAGTTCGTCATATGGCTCATACCGCTGCTTGCCCTGGCCCGGCCCCGCTGGCGCGACTTCCTCATCTGGCAAGCGGCCGAGGGGCTGCACTGGGCGGCCGTCTGGATGTACTTGGGCCAAACGACCAGCGGCGGCTCCGTCCAGCACAACATCGACATGTCCTACTACGTGCTGGCCGTGGGATTGCACATGGTTGCCACCGCATATCTCATGGCGCGGGTGGTGATGGATATCTGGGATCCCGCCCAAGACCCACTCCGCGCCCATGGCGAGGATGATCCGCATGGGGGACCATTCGACGGTGCCCGGGACTGGTTGCGGCTCGATGTGTTCCGCCCGTCACGGTCAGTCCTGCCGTGGCGTCCCCGGGCTACGGTGGAGACTACCGATCCCAAAGCACCCCAGCGTACGGAGGTAAACAGCGATGGTTGATGTCGCCGTCGTCGGTGCCGGTCCTAACGGCCTGGCCGCCGCAGTGGTGATGGCCCGCGCCGGCCTGAGTGTCCACCTTTACGAGGCAGCTGATGCGATCGGCGGTGGATCGAGGACCAGCGAGCTGATTGAACCCGGCTACCTGTACGACATCTGCTCAGCGGTGCACCCCATGGCGGTGGCGTCCCCCTTCTTCCGCGATTTTGAGTTGTCGAAGCGCGTGGAATTGCGGCTGCCGGAGGTCCAGCACGGCACACCGCTGGACAGTGGAGGGGCGGCCCTGGCCTACCAATCCCTGGACCGGACGGTTGAGGAGCTGGGTGTCGATGGGCAGGCGTACCGTCGGCTGCTGCAGCCCCTGCTGGAGCGCGTGGACGGGGTGGTGGAGTTTACGTCCAACCAACTCCTGCGCATTCCAAAGGATCCCATGGCGGCTGTCAGGTTCGGTTTGGCCACTCTGGATCAAGGGACGCCGCTCTGGATGCGACGTTTCCGCGAGGATGCCGCACCGGCCCTGTTGACGGGTGTGATGTCCCACGCCCTTGGCTCGCAACCGTCCCTCAGTTCAACGGGTGCCGGACTGTTGCTCAGCGTGCTGGCCCACGCAGGTGGTTGGGTGGTACCTGTTGGCGGTTCGATGTCCATCGCCACAGCAATGGCTGACGACCTCAGGGCCCACGGTGGCACAATCCACGTGGGTGAGCGTGTGGACTCCTTGGACCAGGTCCGGCCCGCTAAGGCGATACTGCTGGATGTTGCCCCGCCAACTCTGGCGCGCGTGGGTGGTGCGGAAGTTCCAGACCGCTACCGCCGGGCGTTGGAAACATTCCGATTCGGGAATGCAGCGTGCAAAGTGGACTTCATCCTGTCCGAACCCGTTCCGTGGCGCGACCCTGGATTGGCCAAGGCCGGGACTGTCCACGTTGGTGGTTCGAGGCTGGCGATGGCCGAGTCGGAGAATCTGGTGGACATGGGCAAACACCCAACGGAGCCGTACGTTCTGGTGTCCCAGCCATCGGTGGTTGATTCCACCCGGGCGCCGGAGGGCCGCCACGTTCTGTGGTCCTATTGCCACGTACCTGCGAACTCCACCGTGGATATGGCCGAAGCCGTCATGGCTCGCATTGAGCGTTACGCGCCTGGCTTCCGCGACGTCGTGGTGGCATCGAAGACCACGACGGCGGCGGAACTGTCCGCATATAACGAGAACTATGTTGGGGGAGACTTCAGTGCAGGTCTGTTGGACCTGCGGGGCCTGGTGCAACGGCCGGTGGTCTCCAACGTGCCGTGGCGAACCCCCATTTCCGGCGTGTACCTGTGTTCCTCGTCTACTCCGCCGGGGCCCGGAGTGACGGGAATGGCCGGGTATCACGCGGCAAGATATGCCCTCAAGGACATATTTAGAATGCGCGTACCTGGGCTAGGCGTAGGACTGTAACTACCCCTGACTACGCCGCCTCACCCAACTAGGTCGCAGCAGTGCGCGTTTTGACGGCTCAAAACGCGCTCTGCTGCTAGTTAGTTGGGTTGCGCCGACGGAACCAAGGCGCGGCTGATGCGTCCGTCCCTCATAGTCGCGACGGCGTCGGTGAGGGGAAGGAACTCGGTGTCGTGAGTGACCATGACGGTGGCGGTGCGGAACTCGTTAGTGACCCGCCGGAGTAGCCGGACGATCGACTCGCTGCGTTCGTGATCAAGCGCGGCCGTTGGCTCGTCGACCAGAAGAACAGTGGGGCTCCCCATGAGGGCCCTGGCAATATTCACCCGCTGGCGCTGGCCGCCGGATAATTGGTGTGGGCGCTTATGCGCAGCGTCGGACAGGCCAACGACCTCCAGCAGCTCAGCTGCTTTCTCCCGTTCTCCGCGCACACGCCTGCCCCGGAGGTGCTCACGTATCAGCAACTGCTCGACGGCGGTCAGTGCCGGTAGCAGGTTGGGTTGCTGGAAGATGATGCCCACCTTGTCCCGGCGAAGGGCCGTGCGTTCGGCGTCCGAAAAGGCGGTGACGTCCTCTTCGTCGATGATCACCAGCCCGGCTGTGGGCTTCACGAGGGTCGCCGCGACGGCGAGAAGTGAGGACTTGCCGGAACCGGAGGGTCCTACAAGGGAGAGGAACTCACTTTTATGCACGCTCAGGTTGACGGCGTCCAGCGCCTTGAGGGTTGAGGTGCCGTCCGGGTATTCGAGGGAAACGTTGACCAGGTTCAATGCTGTACTCACGATGCATGCCTTTCTAGGAATGTTTTAGTTGCCGCCGAGTGCCAACAGCGGATCCACTTTGGTGACGCTTCTTACCGCCAGGACTGCGCCCGCCAGGCCCAGGAGGATGATTCCTGCAATAGGCAGCAGCGTGGTCATAGGTGTGATCAGAAAAGGTGCGGCCTGGGCCGCGAACGTTCCGCCGGTCAAGCCCAGAAGACCGCCCACAGCCGCTCCTGCCAGCAGCACCATGGCCGCCTGGGTGAGGGCGTCCCGCAACACATAGCCGGACGAAGCCCCCAACGCCTTGAGGACGGCGATGTCGCGTGTGCGCTGCACTGTCCACACTGTGAGGAACGCGACGATCACCAAGGCCGAAATGCCGTAGAGGAATGCCTGCATCAGCATGAGTGAGCCGTTCTCGCTCTTGTACGAGGCAAGTGCCTGGAACGAACCCACGGGGTCCGTACTGACCGTGCCGGCCGACGCGTTGGCGGCGTCGAGGTCCACGGAAGCTCCGGCGTCGAAGGTTGCGGTGATGACCGTTGCGGTGCCAGGTGCTGCGTGGGCGATGGTCCGCCAGGTCTCCAGCGTTGTCCACACCACGCCGGTGTGCGAGTACCACTGGTCCTCCACAACGGCTGAAACCGTCAGGTCTGTCCCGCCCGCACGAACCCGGCTGCCAACTTCCAGCGTCAGCTCTTTGGCCAGCGACTCACCCACCACCACCGTCCCGTCCTCCACAGCCGATGGAGCAATCGCGCCGCCAAAGACTGCGACGTTCGCGGTTCCGGTCGGGGTCCCCCCGCCACCCAACGACTGGAAACGGGTCTGGCTGATTCCCAGCGCCTCCGCGGACGTCACACCCGGCTGGTCCCGCCAGGCTCCGAGCTGAACAGGGGAAACTTCGGATTCGGTGTACGAGGCCTTTGGATCACCTCCGGCGGGTGCACCAAAAACAATCTGCTGCACAGGCAGGGCCCCCAGCGCGGACGTCGACTGGTTGCCCAGGCCTGCAGTCAGCCCGGAGAGCATGACCAGCAGCAACGTGATCAGGGCGACCACGCTGCCCATGAGCGCAAAACGACCCTTGGCGAAGCGGATGTCGCGGATGGCAAGAAACATCGGATTCCTTCGATTCAATGCGGGCTTGATCCCGGCTATCTCAACTCTTCCGGCGATAGGCCGCAGGGGCATCGGGAGCCGGATGGATCGGCTGGCATCGTGGGGTTGAACCGGCGATCATCCGAATGGTTGATTCAGGCCCTGGGGCGCGAAATTTGGTTTATGGAGGGAGCGCCGGGGATACGCTGTGAAGCATGCAGTCTCCCGCTGGCGCCGCCACAATCCTCCGCGTGCTGCGCGTGAGCCTTCATCTGGGTTTCGCGGTTCTGCTGCTGGTGGCCG
The DNA here is from genome assembly GCF_023656375.1 of Paenarthrobacter sp. TYUT067. Classification (NCBI taxonomy): domain Bacteria; kingdom Bacillati; phylum Actinomycetota; class Actinomycetes; order Micrococcales; family Micrococcaceae; genus Paenarthrobacter; species Paenarthrobacter sp. TYUT067. The sequence goes on along the minus strand of NZ_JAMOIT010000008.1, from coordinate 5,928 downwards.
TTGTCCGCTTGGTGACGGGAATGGGAACCAACGGTCCGGCGTCGGCTGTTGCTGTGATTGCCGGACTAAGTCTTTCGGCCCTGCTGGCATTGGTGTACCTCAGCGGGACTCTCTTGGAAAAACGCCATGCAAGCCATCCCACCCGGTTCAATCCCACACCCTACGCACGCTGGTGGCTTGGCGCGGTGATGCTCCTATGGCTGCTGCTCCTCCTAGTCAGCAGCGACTTCGCATGGGTTGCCTTCCCCTTGTTCTTCCTGCAACTGCACCTGCTCCCCCGCGCGCTTGCTTTGCCCGCGATTGCTGTGAGCACTGCGCTTCTGGTGGGCACGCTGTGGTTCCATAGCCGGGGTTCGTCCGACGGCGGCCTGCAGCTTGCGATGGTCCTTGGACCGGTGTTCGGGGCAGCATTCGCGGTGGTCACGGGCTTGGCCTATCGCGCTTTGTTCGTCGAAGCCGAGAATCAGCGCGCTGTTGCCGACGAGCTTCGCAGAACCCGCGCCGAACTCGCACAGACACAGCACGACGCCGGAATGCTGGCCGAACGCGAACGGCTTGCCCGGGAAATCCACGACACCTTGGCGCAGGGCTTTTCAAGCATTGTCCTGATGGGCAGGTCCGCCGAGAAAGCGTTGGACGATGGCGACGCCAGTGCTGCACGGGAGCGGCTACGAACGGTTCAGGACACGGCGTCTGCCAATCTTGCCGAGGCGCGGAGCTTTGTGCGCGGCCTGCGTTCGCCGGATCTTGAGCGCTCGGGACTCGTGGATACCCTCAGCCGCCTCTGTGAGAAAACGGAGACTGAGGCGGCTGCCCGGGGGTCCACGCTGCGCTGCCGCTTCGAGCTGGTGGGTACGCCCATGGAACTGCCGAATACGTACCAGACCACCCTGCTCCGGGCCGCGCAGGCTTCCCTCGCCAACGTATGGGCGCACGCCCACGCGCGCACCGCCGTCGTGACCCTGTCTTTCCTGGGCGCTGAGGTGACCTTGGACGTTTTCGACGACGGGATTGGATTCGAGCCCTCGACGGCGGCCGGTACGGCGCGTGGCGACGGAACCGGCGTCGGGCTTCAGAGTTTGCGTGAGCGGCTGGCCGCATTGAACGGCAGCCTGGAGATTGAGTCGGCGCCCGGTGAGGGGACCGTGGTTGCGATCCGGGTGCCGTTGCCGGCGGATGGGGGTGCCGCGTGAGTGAGATTCGGGTGTTGTTGGTGGATGACCACCCGGTTGTTCGGGCAGGACTGCGGGCCATGCTCGCCGACTTCCCGGGGGTGACCGTGGTTGCGGAGGCAGCTGACGGTGATGCCGCGCTGGTGGAACTCAGCAAGCTCAATACTTTGGGTGAGCCCGTGGACCTGGTGCTCATGGACCTGCAGATGGGCAGCGGCATGGACGGCGTGACGGCCACGGAGAAGATCAAGGCGGGCGAGGCCGGGACTCCCCCGCCGCCGGTGCTGATTCTGACCACGTACGATACCGACGCCGACATCCTCGCCGCCGTGGAGGCTGGTGCGAGTGGCTACATGCTGAAGGACGCCCCGCCGGAGCAGATCCGGCAGGCCGTGTTGTCCGCGGCGGCCGGGCAAACCGCGTTGGCACCGGAGGTTGCGGCGCGGCTCATGGGCCGGATCCGGAATCCTTCCCCGGCTTTGAGCGCCCGGGAAGTACAACTTTTGGAGCTCTTGGCAACGGGTATGAGCAACCGTGCCATGGCCAAGCAACTCTTCATTTCCGAGGCCACGGTGAAGACCCACTTGGTGCACATTTACTCGAAGCTCGGCGTGGACAACCGGACCGCTGCCATAGCCGTGGCGACGCAACGCAGGATTATCCGCTCGCGCTGACTCTTCCCCACTGAGTCGCATTTGTGCGCGTTTTGAGCGCCCAAAACGCGCACAAATGCGACTCAGTCGGGTTCGAATTTTGGTTAAACGGTTGACCTTTGATCTTTTTGCGGTGACGATTAGTGCACGTTTCGCTATGAGTTAGATCACAAAAAGTCACTCGTCGAAAGTTGGCCTCACATGTCCGCACCCACATTGGGCTTATCCGGCACTGCCCCAGGCAGCTCCGGACGCACCAAAAAGCTAGTCAGGAAGGCCGCCTCCCTCGGCCTAGCCTCGCTGCTCCTCGCAGGAACCATCCCCGCACTCACCTTTGCCGCGGCCGCCAATGCCGCTCCAGGTGATCCCGCGGCCATCAAAACCGTTACCCCAGAGGTACCTGTCGATGCCGCCGGAGTACCCCTCGGAGCGGTGACCGGGTTTACCCAGTCCGGCAACGTCGTCAACCTTTCCGCGGAGAAGGGCGCCATCCGCGTCACGTTCCTGGACGACGGCAATTTCCGCCTGGAAGCTGACCCCAGCGGAAAATTCACCGATCCCGCCAACACTGACCAAGGTGATCCCGCCCGGACCGCCAACATTGTGGTGGGTAAGGATAAGTTCCCCGGCGCCACCCCAACCGTGACCGACGGCGACTGGCTGGTCCTGAAGACCCCAAAGATCAGCGTTGAGATCAACAAAGCCACCACACAGCTTCGGGTTCTCAGGACTGACGGCTCGTTGGTTCTGGAGGAGTCCGCCCCCATCACCTTCGGCGCCAACTCAGCTACGCAGCACCTCGCCCAGCAGGACGGCGAGCAGTTCATCGGCGGCGGCATGCAGAACGGCCGCTCCGTGCACACCGGCGCACTCATCAACATTGCCAAGAACTTCGACTGGGACGACGACGGCTACCCCAACGCCGTGCCGTACTACATGTCCTCCAAGGGCTACGGCGTCCTTCGCGACACCTTCGCCCGCGGCTCCTACAACTTCGGCGGCCAGCCCACCACCACGCATGAGGAAAAGCGCTTCGATGCCTACTATTTCGTGGGCGACTACAAGCAGTCCCTTGGCGCGTACACCACGCTGACCGGCAAGCCCATGATGCCCCCGGTCTACGCCTTGGAATACGGCGACGCCGACTGCTACAACCGCTCCAACCCGGGGTACTCCTCCTCGGGCTACGGTGATCCCGACGGCGCCAAGCAGCGCACGCCCGACGCCATCAAGACGGCCCGGAAGTTCGTGGAGAACGACATGCCCGCCGGCTGGATGCTGGTCAACGACGGCTACGGCTGCGAGTACCAGCAACTCCCGGAAACCGTGAGCAACATCGAGGAAGAAACCGACCTCAAGGTTGGCCTCTGGACGCAGCGTTCCCTGACCAACCAGGAGTACGAAGTGGGCGAGGCCGGCGTCCGGCTCCGCAAGCTGGACGTCGCGTGGGTAGGCCAGGGCTACCGCCAGGCACTCACCGGTTGCGAAGCGGCGCACGGCGGCATCGAACAGTATTCAAATGCCCGCGGCACCTCGCTGATGGTGGAAGGTTGGGCCGGCTCCCAGCGCTGCGGCATGCAGTGGACGGGTGACCATTCAGGAAACCTCGACGCCGTCCGCTGGCAGGTTTCGGCCCTCACCGGCGCCGGCAACTCGGGTTTGGCATTCACCACGGGCGATGTTGACGGCATCTTCGGCGGTTCCGCTGAGTCCTACGTCCGCGACCTCCAATGGAAGGCCTTCGCCCCGGCGCTGTACTCCATGTCCGGCTGGGCAGCCACTGACAAGCGTCCGTGGCTCTACGGCGACGAGGCTACAGCCATCAACCGCCAGTACCTCCAGCTCCGCCAGCAGCTCATGCCCTTCATTTACACGCTGGCTCAGGAGTCATCCACAAGCGGCGTTTCCATGATGCGCTCCATGGCTCTTGAGTTCCCTGACCAGGAATGGTCTTACGGCGCCGAGGCAAACAACCAGTTCATGCTCGGTTCCGACTTCCTGGTAGCCCCGGTCTTCACCCAGACCGACGTGCGCAACGGCATCTTCCTCCCGGCAGGCCAGCAATGGGTGGATTACTGGACCGGCAAGCTCTACCAGGGCGGCCAGATCCTCAACGGCTACAACGCACCGCTGGACAAGCTTCCGGTTTTCGTTCGTGCAGGTGCTGTGATCCCGCAAGGAATTGTTGCCCGTAACGCGTCTTTGGTTCCTGAAGATTCCATGATCACTCTGGACGTCTACGCCAAGGGCCAGGACACCTTCACTCTGTACGAGGACGACAAGGTGACCCGCGAATTCAAGGATGGCAAATCTTCCAGCCAGCTCTTCTCGGTGGACGCTCCGGGTACCGGCAACAGCAGTGTCAAAGTGACCATCGGTGAGCGGAAGGGCGAGTACACCGGCAAGGCGGAGGCACGTCCATACGAACTGAAGGTCCACGCCGGAGCAGCACCCAAGGACGTCAAGATCGGCGGCACCAAGCTGGCCCAGCACTCCACCCAGGCCGCTTATGCTGCAGCAACCACCGGCTGGTTCTTCGACGAGGCCAACAACGGCACCATCTGGGTGAAGACAGGGTCCATCGCTTCCAACCAGTCCGCCACAGTCCAGCTCCAGCAGGCCGGTCCGCTGGGCGGCAAGAGCCAGGAGGACACCGCAGCCGAGGTTCGTGTGACCACCGGCCAGCAGGTCTTCCAGGATCAGGAAACCACCGTCACCGCGGCTTTCGTGAACACTGGAACCAAGGCAAAGAGCAACGTGGTGCTGACTCCGGTGCTCCCTGAGGGCTGGACTGTGGTCTCTTCCTCCGGGGCAACCGCCGCCAAGGTGGAAGGCGGTGCTACTGCAACCGCCACGTTCGTTATCAAGCCGGGGACCAGCGCGAAGGCGGGCCAACAGACCGTGCGGGTATCGGCGTCGTACGCTTCTTCCGGATCCAACCAGTCTGTAACCGGCGGCAACCAGATCTATGTCGCCTACGGTTCCTTGGCAGCCGCCTACAACACCGTCTCGATCACCACCGTGGCGGGCAAGGCACTAGGAAACTTCGACGGCGGAGGGGCCACCTTCGCTGCCGAACAGCTGGCGGCCGCTACGGTTCCTGCCGGTGGAGTCCAACCGGGCAGCACGGTGACGGTGGACGCCGGAAAGCCCACGCAGGTTGACTACACGTGGCCGGCCGTCGGACCCGATGTCCCCAACTCGGTGGCGCTGTCGGCGCAAACCATTGCAGTCAAGGGCAAGGGCACGCATTTGGCAGTGCTCGGATCGGCCGCGGTGGGCAACGGAACCAGCCCGGTGTTGACGCTTACGTACGCGGACGGGACCACCGAGCAGCAATCCATCTTCTTCCCCAACTGGTTGCAGCCGTCCGTCCTCAACGGGGCAGTGGTGGCCGTTTCCGAACAGGGTAGGAACAACGCCAACGGGCCGTCGCCGGAGTACACACAGTACAAGTACCAGGCGTTCTCCAACACGGTCCGGCTCAACCCCACCAAAGAGCTGGCCTCCGTCACCTTGCCCACCGACACTCGAGTGAAGTTCTTCGACTGGAAGGTGACATCGCAGCCGCTGCCTGCCGTACCGCTTGGTTCGGTGTACGCCTCTGAAACGCCGTGGGTCCAAGCATTGAACGGCTACGGCGTGATCGGAAAGAACGTAGCCAACAAGGACTCGGCGTCATCGCCGGACAAGCCGCTGGCCATCAACTACACCGATCCTGCAACCGGTCAGCAGCCTGTGTTCAGCAAAGGCCTGGGCGTCCACGCGGCATCCAAGATCACCTACTACCTTGGAGGGAAGTGCACCTCATTCACCTCCCAGGTGGGCCTTGAGAGCGGCTTCGGCGGCAACATCATCTTCAAGGTCAATGCCGACGGCGTGAACAAGTACCAGTCGCGGACGTACACTCCAGGATTCGCCCCTGAGGCCGTATCCGTGGACCTCACGGGTGCTGCATACGTGGAATTGGTGGTGGACCCCTCCGGATCCATCAACGGCGCTCATGGTGTTTGGGGTGATGCGAAGTTCACGTGCGCTTCGTAGCCTGACGTGCAGACCGCCGTCGCCCGCTGCCTCCGTCCGGGGCAGCTGGCGACGGCCGT